>JAHEEI010000254.1 GCA_024640785.1 Pseudomonadota bacterium | reverse complement strand
GATACAGGTGATGATCTATGGCAATCTTGAATTCGTCCCGAGCCCGCTCCAGTTATTTCGCTGACAGGTCCAGGGCCTCCTCACCGATGCGCCGGACGGTCACGGAGATGATGGTTTCCATGGTGATTTCATGGACTACCTGGGGAGGATAGAGTTGACATAGGTGTGCGATGATATCTTGATGTGTCATGGTGAGGGCTCCTTTTGAATGGGGAATGAAAAATAAGTCCCAGGGCTGAACGCTGAGGGGCTGATGAATGACAATAAAAATCTGTAAACTATTTATTCTCCCAATTCGTCTCTTAGAGTATCAAAAACAATTTTTACAAACTTAAATGGAGGTGGAAATAGTGAAAAAGTATTTAGTAATAGCAGCTTTGGTCGGAATTCTTAGTTTCGTGGGTTTTTCCATGGTAAGTGCGCGGGGAAATCATGGCCATGGTCCTGGTATGGGTTATGGATATGGTGATGATTGCGGGTATTGTAACAACTGGTCTTATGAAGGTCAGGACAAAGAGAAAGTGAACACTTTTCTTAAAGAAACGCAAGAAACCAGAAAACAACTTGCAGTCAAAAGAAGTGAACGGAGAGCATTGATGAGTCAGGATAATCCTGATGAAAAAAAAGTAGGTAAACTGACTGGTGAAATCTTTGATCTGAAAAATCTGCTGGATGAAAAAGTAAAAGAGGTTTTTGGTGATAATCCTCCTTTTCGCCATAAAGGTTCCAGAGGAGGATTTGGTAACTGCGATAGAGGGCTACGCAACCAATAACCTTCTAATCTTCGTTTTTTTATAAAAGGCGTTTTCTGAAAATTGGAAGCGCCTTATTTATTTGGTTATAAAATTAATTAATAAAATTTATAAATAAAAAGAACAAGTTTCAGTTAAATGCAATTAATTGCAAAGTAAACATTACCAGTACACATCCTTATAAAGAATTTCTACTGAAATAGTTTCTATTATGGCAAGAAATATACAATACCGCCTGACAAATTTCTGACCTTCTTTTGCAGCCCCTTATTTTTCCGCTTTCCAGGAATCCGAAAACAGAGTCAAGCTTCTAATAAAAAGAATACCATAGAAGCTCCCAATCTTTTATTTCTCTTATGCCTGGCATTATCACTAAATTCTTAACAATTGCTTGACATTTATCGCAGAGTAAATATATAATGCCAAGTGCCACATTGTGGTACATGGCGTGCATTCCTTTTTTGGGCAGGGTGAAAAAATGAGCCTGATAAGCAGCCAGATTGCTCAACATGAGCAAAAAGCGAGAACAATGTGTCTATCTGCTGTTCAGCACATAGACAAGATTCCGATTTCCGGTTGGTTCAGTGATTTCCTTGAACAAAGCGTTCTCCCTCCCCTTGTCCGGATAGGTTTTGACAGAAAGATTGTAGACAGCATATTTAGAATTTCTGCCCCTGCATGGGAATTATTGAGTTCTTCAGCAGCTTCAAAACTTAAACTACACCCCGTTTTAGCCAGATATGTCCAGGAAACAAGACAAGATGTTGTATTCCGCCCTAACAACTGGATTGTTCTTCCCCGAGCCCATTCATTTCTTACAAAAAGAGATTCCCTCTGTTTGATAGTATACCTGCATTATTTGAACAGTGTTGCCAACATTGCATATGAAAAAGTACTGCTACGAATACTGACCGAATTTATAGGAAATTTTAGTCTCAAATTTATTAGTTCAAGCCTGCCAGAAAAGAAGGCGATTGAGGTTGTTTTTTACGGATATGCAGCAATGTTTTGGAAAAATCTCCAGCAACCACCATCTGGCTTGGAGGACTCGCTTATTTTCAAAAACTATCTTTCCTGGGCAAGGGCCTACAAAAAAAGAATGCCCTTAAAAGATCCTGAAAAGGACTCCATTATTGCCGAAATGGAAGAAATGGAAAACAAAATATTGCCCGACCAGAAAGGCTATTCTTTAGTAATTAATAAAAACCATAATGCAGGTGATTTGCATATTACTCTGCGGCACGGACTTCCTGGTATCAACCATGCTGTCCAGCATTTCACTAAAAAAAATATATTATTGTGCGATTGCAGTCATGATCACTTGTCTTGCAGAAAGTTGCCAAGAAAAATAAATACTCTCTTCAGAGAACTGCGAAACAGTTATGACCAAGAGACTCCTAGAACTAGGGAATTTATTCAGGCCTTTCTGATGGAACTCTCTAATGCATACCGCCCCCACTTTGTTAGCCTAAACCTTTCCAAGCAAAACGTTCCGGACAACATTACTTTCACAAAAAGGCGCATGGCATATATGGTACAGGACTTCAGACAATCCCTACACTGATAAACTATGTAATTACAGTGACCACTTGCGAATCACTCCTAAAGTATCAAGATGTAGGGTGGATATGTTGAGTCAGGTTTTGTATGAAAAAAGTTAAGATTGTGGCAAGCCATCTGCACTTTTCTATACTGCTAGCCCAAAAACGATACAAAGAATTAAAATTGATCGATTCACTCGAGAATAATTCCGCAACCTGCCAATATTATTAAAATTCCATTGGCTTGTATCCTCGTAATACTCTAACTGGGGAGTAGATGTATTTACAGGATAACTGGCCAAGTTAAACCTGTCATAAGGTCAGGAGGAAGGGCCTCAGGTTTCATAAGAGATAACTAGGCTAACTTGGGTTCGTAACCGAGTTATGAAAATAAGGATTCGGTTTTTTATTATGGTCCATCTAAATTGAATATTCGCATAAGGTTTATAATTCCCAAGAAAAAAACTGGATCGATTTTTGGTGGCAATCAGCCTGTCAATAATATGTTTGGCTATAAATGGACTCACATGAAGAGAATATCTGCCAATCCTATACATAAGATATTATTGTATGTCCTGATGGAACATTCCAATTAAACAGGAGGCGGGCCTTTTGGGCTACCTGTCAGACATTATGTCTATAAATCTTGACTCGTGAATCATTCCTTAAGTGTCAAGGTGTACATGGGATATGTTGACTTTTTAGCACTATTCCCAAAGATCATATACCTATATTTAATAATCTTTTATCTTACCAGGCCAGAGGATAGTATGCAGCTGGAGCCTGAGCCGCACCGGTAGACGGTCTTCAAGTA
>JAHEEI010000253.1 GCA_024640785.1 Pseudomonadota bacterium | reverse complement strand
GGTAGCTGTTGCACAACTCCTGAATAGGTGCAAATAAATCAAGCAACAAAGGAGGATTTTTTGTATCTTTAAATAAACTCGTGTTAGGAAAAAAGCACTACCAACCCAAGCTGTTTAACTCCTTTAACCTGGCAGACCGGGTCCCCGAAAACAGCTTCTACAAAATACTCAAACAAGCACTTGATCTACGCTTTCTGTATAAGACTACCGCTCCCTTTTATGGAAAATGCGGTCAGAAATCCATTGATCCTGTCGTGTTTTTCAAAATATGCCTGGTCGGCTACTTAGAGAATATTATCAGTGACAGGCAACTGATTGAGCATTGTGCAATGAGAATGGATATCCTGTTCTTCCTGGATTATGATATCGACGAGGAACTGCCCTGGCACAGCACCATCAGCAGAACAAGACAATTGTTCCCTGATCCTGTTTTTGAAGATGTATTTAATAAGCTCTTCACCATGTGTGTCGATAAAGGTATGGTAGCAGGACATACTCAGACAATTGACTCAGCTATGATCAAAGCAAATGCTTCCATGGAAAGTCTCGAATTGAAAGTACCTGAAGAAACACTGGAAGAACATCTGAAAAAGGTCCGCATCATGAGTCAGGCTGACCGGCCAGTGAAAACAAACAAGGCTTCAGAAAGCCAGCAAAAAGTCACCGCGACCAAAGAACAAATTAGAGACTTGAAGACTACACAAGACAAATGGAAAAGGGATCAAGATCAACACCCAGGCGCTAGTTCCCAAAAAGCCAAATACACCTCCAACAAAACCCATTACAGCCCAACTGATCCTGATGCCAGGGTATCCGTGAAGCCGGGCAAAGCCAGAAAGCTAAATTTCCTCAGTCAGCTGGCTGTTGATACTGCTCATCATGTCATCACACATATCCATGCCGACTACGCAGATAAAACGGACAATCAATGCCTGGAGTCCATCTTTTATCCTCTTCGAAACAGGCTACATGACAATGGATTAGTCTGGGAAAACTTTGTAGCTGATGCAGGCTACAGCAGCGGAGAAAACCTTGCCTTTTTAGAGAAGAAAGGAATTGATTCATTCATTCCTCCCCATGGCACATACAAGGGTGGCCCTCATGGATTTGCCTACCACAGAGAAGGTGATTACTGGAAATGTCCCGAAGGCAAAAAGGTAACTTTCAGGGGAATCAGGTACAACAAAGGAAACAAACAAAAGCACTATTACACCCGAAGAAGTGACTGCAAGGGCTGTCCTATCAAAACAGCCTGTATTGGCAAAGCACATGAGAAGAAGATAGGCATCACCTATTACAAGGAAGAATATGAAAGGGCCATCGCCAGATCGAGAAGTAAGAAAGGACAAAGGATGAAAGCCAAAAGACAATCAACCGTAGAGCCCGTCTTTGGTACTTTGATCGAGCATCTTGGAATGAGGAAAATGAACACCATTGGTATCCGGCAAGCCAACAAGAATATGCTCATGGCGGCAGTGGCTTATAACCTGAAGAAATACCTGAAGTTTGATAGGAAAATAGTGGTAAGAATGGCGAAAGAGGCAGGATACCAATGTCATGAGGTATTCCTGGATATATGCAAAATTTTAAGCTCGTTTAAAGGTCTGAATACTCCAAAAGCTAAATCTTACCATCAATTTCAAGGTTTTCTTAGAATCGAGTATATTAGGCCATATTTTAAACTAAATATGCTTTGTGCAACAGACACAATGGCGAGCATTCATAGGGTTGCATAAAACGGGGAGACATTGTAAATTATTTGATTTTAGCCTAATTTATAAAAATGAGCAGTAATGGTTTTACTGATATTTTACTTATTTCTAGCCTTATTTGTTTCATTCTTGTGTTCTATAATGGAATCTGTCCTCCTTTCAACAACTCTATCTTTTCTAAATGCTAAAGAAGAAAGTGGTCATAAAGCAGCAACACTTTTCATTAAATTAAAAAGTGATATAGAAAAACCATTATCAGCAATACTTACTCTGAATACAGTTGCACATACTATTGGAGCGGCAGGGGTTGGGGCGCAGGCAACTATATTATTCGGTGATACATATTTTGGTATAATTTCCGCTATCTTAACTTTTTTGATTTTAGTTTTTTCTGAAATAATCCCTAAGACGATTGGTGCTAGATATTGGAGGCGATTGGCTTTGGTATCCGGTATAATTATTAACAATATGATAATTATTACCTTTCCATTGGTGATAATGACAAACTACATAACAAAGTTGTTTTCCGCAAAAAAAAACAAGCAGTCTATAAGTAGAGAAGAAATATCTGCAATGGCTAATATTGGAACGGAAGAAGGGATTCTTGAGGAAAAGGAAAATAAAATTATTCAAAATCTAGTTCGACTAAAAACAGTAAAGGTTTCAGAAATAATGACACCAAGAGTAGTTGTTACGGTAGCGGATGAAACTATGGCGTTAGAAGATTTCTTAATAAAAAAAGAGTTCCTATATTTTTCCAGAATCCCAATCTATTCCAAAAAAAGTGAAAATATTATAGGATATGTTTTTCGTCAAACCGTATTTGAAAAACTAGCTGAAAAAAAAACTGATTTAAAACTTCGTGATATTCGAAGAGAGATTGTAGTGGTCCATGAATTTCAAACACTTATGAGTTTATGGGAAATTTTGCTCTTAAAAAAAGAACATATTGCACTTATTTTAGACGAATATGGTGGAATGGCTGGCGTTGTAACAATGGAAGATATAATTGAAACCTTATTAGGTTTAGAAATTGTGGATGAAAGAGATAAGATAGTTAATATGCAACAATATGCTCGAGAAAGATGGAATCAAAGAAAAGCCAAGTATAATATCCTTATAAATTCAGATAAATGAAATGAGTTGTATGTGGTTCACCAAACATTGTAAATAGATGAAAGGCCATCCAACAATTGAGAGCATCCATAAGGTTCTTTCGCAAATATCCGACTTGGTCCCAGTCCGTAGCTTCATGGGATAATAATGCCTACCTGCCAGCAGGTATCCACAAGCTAGGCCAACGCAACATATAAATCCCTATGCATGTTAACCTAACGGTTATTTATATCGATAAAAAAACCAAAAAGCGAACTCAAATCGTTTTAAAATTTGAGTCATAA
>JAHEEI010000088.1 GCA_024640785.1 Pseudomonadota bacterium | reverse complement strand
TCAAAAGAAACCGTTGCGTTAATTGATAAAGCCTGTCGAAATCTTGTAAAGCGTATCCCTGAGCCTGCTGTCAGGCTGAAACCGAATAGTCAATTTGTTCTGCAGCTGGCTTCTTTTAGAACCAAGCCAAAAGCAGAAAAGTTGATGAAACGTATCCGTTTAAAAGGCTTACGGCCGCATCTTAAAATGGCTGCTGTAGAAAAAAAAATCTGGTACCGGGTTATTCTGGGGCCATATGCTGTTGACGAAGCGGAGCGAATTAAACATACGGTTATAGAAGATTTTAAACTTATTCCGGTTATGATCTCTTCTCCTGTTGACCTGATATAACAGGTTTGGTATATTTTTCACTCAGAATTAAAAAAATTTAATCTTGATGTAATCTAAAATTCATATTCTTTTCCTAAAATAAAATTTTGAAAGGATCTAAGAATTTACTTTTTGCAGAAACGCGCTTGCCTGCTTTTCATACCCCTCTCCTGTGCAGGTAAGGGCGTTTCTGCATATTTAATTAGATAATTAGAATAAAAATTTAATGAAAAACAGAGAAAAGACAGAATCCTTTAGGGGCATTTTTAAAAAAAGGGCTGAAAACTTTATCCGGATTGGTTTTAATTTTCTGGGCCCTTTTTTTCCGTCTGCTATATTTTTTCTTGCCGGGTTATCAATCTTTTTTATTTTCAGGATTTTTTTATACCTGCAAAATTTCAGCATAGTTTCTGATATTGAAAGCAGTCTGCTGGTTTTTCCCATAGGTGTCCGGATGGATACTATTCTTTTAAGTTACCTCATTATTCCGATCTTTTTGTTAATGGCTTTTTTGCCTGCAAAAGTTGTCAGGATGTTCCGTTTTATATTCTCAGCTTATTTTGCTTTGTTTACGGCTCTTTTTGTTTTTATGGAATCCGCCACCTTTCCTTTCATGGCAGAATTTGATACCCGGCCGGACAGACTCTTTATTGAGCATATAGTTCAGGTTAAAGAGGTTTTTGAGATGGTGATGAAGGGATATAAAGTCGAGCTGCTGCTTGGGCTTCCTCTAACCTTTTTTTGTATGGGTTGTGTTTATTTTGTCTATCAAAATATTTTCAGACAGTTTGCCTCTTTTTCATTCTTAAAAAGAGTCGTGCTGTTCTTAGCGGTTGTTCCGCTGCTGTTTTTAGGCGCAAGGTCCAGCATCAGTCACCGTCCGGCAAATATCAGTACGGCTGCTTTTTCACAAAGCCATCTGGTAAACCAACTGGGACTTAATTCAACCTATTCCATGGTATATGCATATTACAGTGCAAAAAGGCATGAAAAGGATCCCCGTAAGGTTTACGGCAGAATGGATAAAAATAAAATGTTTAATGAGGTGCTTGCTTCGGCCGGCATATCCAAAAGTCTTAATCCTGATATCGAAAAAAGTTTATTTCATTATCAAAAGTCAAATTTCCCGAGAAAACAGCCTTTAAATCTGGTGATTATTCTGGAAGAGAGCCTTGGCGCTGAGTATGTGGGTTATTTAGGCGGTCTTCCACTTACGCCAAGGATTGATAAGTTGAGTGAGGAGGGACTCTCTTTTACAAAGCTTTACTCTACCGGGACAAGGACAGTGCGTGGAATCGAGGCCCTTCTCTCCGGCTTTTTGCCCACACCCGGAGCAAGTGTTGTAAAGCTGGAACGTTCACAACAGGATTTTTTTACGATTGCCGGACTTCTTAAAAAACAGGGGTATGCCACAGAATTTATTTATGGCGGAGACAGTCAGTTTGACAATATGCGGGCGTTTTTTCTGGCGAATGGCTTTCAGAAAGTTCATGATCAGAAGGTTTTTAATAATCCTGTTTTTGCAGGGACCTGGGGTGTCTCTGACGAAGATCTTTTTAAAGAGGCCAATGATGTTTTTAAAGCGCATCAGGGGGAACCCTTCTTTTCTCTGGTGCTGACAACCTCAAACCACGATCCATTTGAGTTCCCGGACGGCCGAATAGAGCTTTATGAGCAGCCTAAAATGTCAAGACATAATGCCATGAAATATGCGGATTATTCGGTGGGCGAATTTTTTGAAATGGCTAAAAAAGAGAAATATTATGAAAATACGGTTTTTCTAATTGTAGCAGATCACAGCACACGGCTTCGCGGGCAGGATCTGGTTCCGATTCACAAGTTTCACATACCGGGCATTATTATCGGCCCAGGGATTGGGCCCGGGAAGTATGAAAAGGTCTGCAGTCAGATTGATATGCCGTCAACCCTGCTCGATTTAATTGGAATAAGCGCCACGCACCCTTTTATCGGAAAGCCTCTTTTGAGTATAACAGAAAATATCCCCGGCAGGGCAATTATGCAGTACGCTGAGGCCAATGCATTTATGACCGGCAATGATGTGGTTATACACCGACCTGAAATGGAGCCGTCTCAATATGTGTACCAGAACGAAAGACTTGTGCAGACAGAGCTTGATCCTGAACTTGCGGAAAAGGCTCTTGCCCATGCTCTTTTGCCTGGATATCTTTATTACAACAGGTTATACTGTCAATCTATAGCGGAGGGTCAGCACAGCAGGAGAAGTGCTGTTCCGGATAAATAAAAGACAAGGGAGGTGTTTTGTGAAAAAAAGATATTTAAAAAAGAACGTGATGCTTACAGTGGCCATTATAGTGTTGATAATAATTGCGCAGCCAGAACTTTGGTCATTAATTGTGGGAGGGATCATTGTTATTGCGGGTGAACTGATCCGTGTTTGGGCGACCGGCCACTTAAAAAGGAACCAGGAAGTAACCACTTCCGGGCCGTATGCGTATTTAAGAGACCCGCTTTACCTTGGCAGGCTGTTTCTTTTGATCGGTTTTTGTATCATGGCTGGGAGATATGGTCTTTTTTTGTTACCTGTGGGTCTTTGTGTGTTTGCCTACAGTTACATGCCTCGCAAATACAAAAAGGAGATGGCGAGGCTGGAGAGACATTTTGGCGGGGAATATACGCAGTATGCTTCTTACTGCAGGAGTTTGATTCCAAGGCTGAAACCTTATGCTCGGGCAGAGAACAGAAAATGGAGCGCCTCTCTTTTCTGGCGTGAAAACCGAGAACAATACTTCATATTGATTGTCGCATCAATATTTGTTGCAATCATGTTTCGGGCAGGGTGATTTTTCAGAAATAAGTTATCTTAAAGATGGTCCCTGAGGAATGTATAGAAAACGAGATTATTGAATACAGCAAAAAAAGATACAGACCTTTATACGGATGAAGTGTCCGGTATCACGCAACTGCATAAGGTCCGGAATACAACCAAAGCAGAAGTTTATCTGGCTGCCCGTAAAGGCTCGAAAATAGTTTTTAAGGATTTTCGAAAGACGCCTACCCTTATACGGGTTACTTATGGGCGTTATTCGCTTTACCGTGAAGCCAAAGCCTATTCCCGATTAGAAGGGATATCCGGTGTTCCCCGGTGTTTTGGTCTTGACGGCAGGGATGTTCTGACGCTGGAGTATATAAAGGGACAGCCGCTAAGCAGCTTCAAGCGCGGGGAAATTCCCGAATCTGTTTTTGTAAAGCTTGAAAAAATTATATCTTCCATGCATTCCAGGGGGGTTGCAAATGGAGATCTGCATCGTTCGAATGTACTGCTGACTTCAGCCTGGGATGTTTATCTTGTTGATTATGCGAGTTCTTTTTTTACGGACCCCGCGGGTAAGCCGGGTTTTATTTTTAGGGCAATTATGGACCTTGACCGGTTTGCATTTGAACGGATAAGAGCCCGGTATCTATGTCTTGAAAAACCTGTTCCTAAAGGGCTCTTTGGTTTTTGTTATAAATTTTGCGTTTCCGGAAAAAAAGTCATAAAAAAAATAAAAAAATGTTTTAGTAGTGATGAAAAGTAATAAAATAATTTTACTTCTGCTTTTACTTCTTCTGCCGGCCTTTCAGCGGCACCGGTAAATGAAAAACTGTATTTTCAATTCCAAAAACACGTCTCCCAAAAAAGTTGTTTTTATGCCTGTTTTATAACCGGACACAAAAAAGGAGGTGCGGTATTATGGGTGGACCGTGTTTAAAAAAAGCTGAAAAAATAAAAGAGAACATTGCAGCTGATAAACGGTTTAATCCCATCGTGATAAATAGTTACTATGAAAAGGTTAAAAGGATTGTTGTAGGGAAGGATAAACCACCACAGAAGCTGAAATCAATTAAGGTCTTCTAAAAAATGTCATTTGTTAAGTCCCTTATCAGTTTTCTTTCTTTAAAGAGAAAAGTTACCATAACACAACTTATATGTTATACGGCTTTATTTTTTGTCTTTTTTGATAATTTTACATTCTTTAAGCATGTTCTACAAGTATTTCCTTTTTCTCTAAAAAATATGGGCTTTCTGGTATCTCTGTCAGCGGGGTTCACCGCCGTTATCATGTTCCTGCTTAGTATCATGAGTTGGAAATATACTACGAAACCAGTATTGATTCTATTTCTGATATTATCATCGGCTGCCGCTTATTTCATGGATACTTACGACGTTGTCATAGACCATATGATGATTCAGAACATCATAGAAACAGACATTGCAGAGATTTCTGATTTGTTTAGTGCTAAATTGGTATATTATATTTTTCTGCTTGGTGTGCTTCCTGCACTCTTTATTTATAGGGTCGAGATTGAATCAGTATCCTGGAAGAAAACGGCCTTCACTAAAACAAGAGATATTTTCTTTGCTTTATTGATTCTTTTTGGGCTCACGCTTCTTTTTAGCAATTTTTATACTTCGTTTTTTAGAGAACATAAGCCATTGCGATTTTATACAAACCCAACATATTATATTTATTCTGTGGGTAAATATATAAACATGAATTTTAATAAAGAAAAAACTATTTTCGCTCACATTGGTACTGATGCAAAAGTCATTGAGGTTGAAGATGGCGATGACTATACTGAACTGATAATTTTGGTTGTCGGAGAAGCGGCAAGGGCTGATCATTTTTCATTAAATGGGTATCAAAAAGAGACGAATCCACTATTGAAAAAAGAAAATATTATAAACTTTTCAAACATGTATTCTTCTGGAACTTCAACGGCTTTTTCTGTGCCATGTATGTTTTCTGTTTTGGACAGAGGAGACTACAGTCACAAAAAAGGAAAAAAAATCGAAAATATTTTAGATGTTTTAAATCATACAAAGCAGATAGAAATTTTATGGAGAGATAATAATTTTAATTCAAAAGGGGTGGCCTTGCGAGTGCCTTATGAAAATTATACAAAGCCTGAAAATAATACTATATGCACAGATGGAGAGTGCAGAGATGAAGGAATGTTGATTGGTCTTGATGAATATATTGATAAACGCAAAGGTAAAGATATTTTAATAATTCTTCATCAAAAGGGAAGTCATGGGCCGGCTTATTATAAAAGATATCCAAAAAACTTCGAAAAATTTAAGCCAACCTGCCAGACGAATCAATTAGAAGAATGTAGCAAAGAAGAAATAAACAATGCTTATGATAATTCTATTTTATATACCGACTATTTTTTGACAAAAGTAATAAGTCTTTTGAAAAAATATGAAGGATCTTACGAAACAGCTATGATTTATATGAGTGATCATGGGGAAAGTCTAGGGGAAAATGGAATATATCTACATGGACTTCCCTATATTATAGCACCAGACTGCCAAAAACATATTGCTTCTTTAATGTGGTTTGGTAAAGAAATAAGTAAAGATATAAATCTTGAAAAAGTTAGACAAAACAAAGATAAACAATATAGTCATGATAATCTTTTTCATTCATTAATTGGCCTTTTTGAAGTAGAAACAGAAATATATGACGAGACGCTGGATATATTTCATGAATAACTACTTAGTTCGATATTTATAGAGAAAGTCCTTACCTGAAAGGAGAAATAAAAATTGCGTATTTTAATTGTTGAAGATGATAAAGGGGTCTCCCGTTTCATAAAGAAAGGTCTTTCTGAAGAGGGTTTTGGTGTGGATGCTGTTTTTGATGGAGAAGAGGGATTGTATATGGCCTCGACAGATGTTTATGATCTTATTATTCTTGATATTATGCTTCCTGAATTAAATGGGTTTGAGGTTCTAAAAAGTATCAGAAAGAAAGGGGTCTTGACCCCGGTTCTTTTCTTAACAGCGAAAGGTGAAAAAGAGGATATCGTTCATGGCCTGGGTTTGGGAGCGGATGATTATCTGGTAAAACCTTTTGCCTTTACCGAACTGCTTGCCAGGATAAAGGCTGTATTAAGGAGGGGGCAAAAGGATGTTGAGATGTCTAAGATATGTGTCGGAGATCTTACTTTAAATCTTCTTGACAGGACTGTTGTTAGAGGTGGGAAAAATATTGAACTTGCTGGTAAGGAATTTGCGATACTTGAATATCTCACAAAAAATGCTGGGCAGGTTCTTACCCGAACGATGATACTGGACAAGGTGTGGGGGTATGATTTTGACACTTCAAGCAATATTATTGATGTCCATATAAACAGGCTGCGAAGCAAGATGGATCATGGCTTTGACTCCAAATTGATATATACCATTAAAGGTGTTGGTTATGTTGTTAAGGTTAAATAAATTTTTCAGCCGACTGGACGTAAAACTAACGACGTATTATACTCTGATCCTTTTGCTGCTGGCCGTTATATTATGCTCTTTTTTTTATTACCGGCTCGAACACAATCTTGAAAAACAGATAGACAGCCTGCTTATTGATGAATTGCATGAATTTCAGGCTGAGATGAAAAAAGAGATCAAAGAAGGGGGAACCATTATACATGGGTGTCAGACTTTTGAAGAGGATATTTCCAAGCGAAAATATTTTCCGATTTATTTCAGACTGTTAAATGTATCAGGCGGCATTGTTTTTCAAGCCGCACACGAATCAGAAATTTCCTTTCCGCCACTTAAAAACAGGGAGTCTTTTTACACCTTTAAAACGCTGGCCGACTTTAGCTCTTTTCGTCTGCATGAAAAATCGATTGTTATAAATGGCGGGGGAGATTTTTTCGTTCAGATTGCAACTAAAATGAACAAAGCTGAACGTATACTGGGAAATTTTAAGGAAAACATTTTTAGAGCCATACCGGCTATTTTATTTCTCAGTATTCTTTGCGGGATTTACATCTCACGTAAACCGAGAAAAGTTATAAGGCACATAATCTCTGTTGCAAGAAGAATGACCTCGATGAATATGCATCAAAGGCTTGAAATACCGCTTGCTGATGATGAAATACATGATCTTACAGTTACAATAAACGAGATGATGGACAGACTTGAAAACTCATTTCAACATCTAAAGCAGTTTACTGCGGATGTATCCCATGAACTTAGAAATCCTCTTTTTGCGCTTAAAGGGGAATTAGAAGTTATCCTTTCCCAGAAAAGAGATGCGCAGGAATACAGGGAAGCATTATATGCGTGTCAGGAGAGAGTTGATTTCCTGATTAAAATAGCAAATGATCTTTTTATGATTTCCCGTTTTGATGAAAATAAGGTCAAGATGGAATATGATTATTTTAATATGGATGATCTCATTCAGAATATTTATGACCTTTTTCTCCCGATAGCAGAGGAGAAAAATATAAAGTTTGTTGTGAAACCTTCTGACGGAATTACAATTCTTGCGGACAAGGTAAAACTTTCCCAGGCAGTAATCAATCTTGTAGATAATGCCATGAAATTTACACCTGAAAACGGCAGGGTCGATATAAGCATTTTTAGTAAAAATGACAACATAGAACTAAGGGTTAAAGATAGTGGCGAAGGAATACCTGAAGATAAAATAGACAGGATATTTGAGCGTTTTTATCAGGTGGACCCCTCCCGTTCGAAACAGAAAGGTGCGGGTCTTGGACTCCAGATCTGCAAAAAAATAATTGAGGCACACAAGGGTCAGATTAAGGTTGAAAAAAACAAGGATGAAGGGGTGACCTTTATAGTGTTGCTTCCTTCTAATGTGTAGTTTAATAGGATACTTCTAAGCTAAGAAGAGGGATTTTTGTTGATTGATATAAAACACTTCATATAACCATGGGTAATATTGAAAAGCTTAAAAGTCAATATTGCGTGCCACATAGTTAAAGATATCCGGCGTTCAGGTTGCTTAGGATAATATAAATTTTTTATTTTTTAACTTTCAGAATTGATGTTAGGTGAGGGCTGAGACTTGCTGTAAGATCCGGCAGATCAAGTCCAAACCTTTACAATTATTTACAGCTCTCTAACGAGAATTTCTGCAATTTCACTGATTTTAATACTTACCATTTTTAATGCCCTTCTGAAACGCCAGGCACTAATAACTTCTTTCGGGGTTTTTATGAAGTGCAGGACCATACCGGCTATTCCGGAACTTTTTTTTATATCATGCAAAAGCTTCATGTCTATAACATCATGGTTTGCTGTATCAGAAACAATACGAATATCGATAAACGGTATTTTTTCAGAACAAAATACCTCTGCCAGTGCTGAGCTTTCCATATCTACTACCCGTGCATTATAGGTCGAAAAAAGTCTTTCTTTCAACCCTTTTAGATGTATGAATGTTTTAGTTGAAAGACAATTCCCTTCTGTTACTGACAACGATCCTGACTTGATAAAGGCGCGTGCTTTTTGTGAAACTTCTCTATCGCAGTTAAACTTTTTTTCCTCCTTCTTTAGATCTTTTGAGAGGCTCAGAACATTTTTTACCATAACACAATCGCCAAGGCTAAGTTCCGGATCAAGCGCGCCGGCTGCACCTATTGAAATAACAACAGAAGGAAAACATCTCTTTAAGATCTGTTTGGCAGCGGATTTGGCTTTTTGGGGGCCTATACCGCTTTTAACTGCCAGAATCTTTTTTCCGCCAAGTACACCTTCTTGAAACAGGGTCCCGCCTTGGATACTTCTGTTTTTTACAGAAATTCTTTTTTCAAGAAACCTGTTTTCTTGCTTAGAAGCCACAATAATAACGATCAAAATATTTCCCTTTAAAATGGCAACTCATTTTATGAAGGTGCGATGTGCGCATCAATATGGTTCTATCAAATAAAAGAATATAAGTACACTGTGAATAAATTTATTTCTTTATTTGATGATTAATCTTTGGTATTTAAGCTGATTAGATAAATAATAATTAAAACAATTTTTTTAAAGGCCAAAGCAACATAGGCCCGAAACTCAAAAAAGGTAAATAATGCAAAAAATTCCTCTTGAAAAAGCAGCTGAAGGGATGATTCTCGCTAAGCCCATAGTACGGGAAAATGGTGTGGTCCTGATGGGTGAGGGTGCTGAACTTAATAAGCAGCTCATAGAAAGGCTTAAAGGCTTTGACATAACAAAGGTAACTGTTAAGGGACGACCTCTTGGCGATGAGGGTGAAAAGTCTGCGGAAACGCTTATTGCTGAGCTGGAAGAACGTTTTGTCCCTGTTTCGTCCGACAAGCTTTGTGTACAGATAATGGATATTATTAAAAAAGATATCAAACGACGGAGTGAAGAAGCCGAGAGCTAAACCTTGTTGCGAAAAAAACCATGGATGATGAGAAAGAAAAAATACGACAAAAAATTAAATCTATAAAACGCCTGCCTACTCTGCCGGAAGTAGCACGAAAAATCAGTAAGATGGTAGAAGACGATAAAACCTCTGCAACCGAACTTGCCAGGATCATCTCTACAAACACTGCTATTTCAGAAAGAGTCCTTCGTCTGGTAAACTCTTCATTTTATGGGTTCCCTGACAGAATATCTTCCATGTCAAACGCCATAATATTTCTTGGTTTTGATGTGGTGAAAAGTCTTATCATCTGTGTTGCAGTTTTTGAGATGATGGAAAAAGGAATGCCCGGACTGTGGGAACATTCTCTTGGATGCACAATTGTTTCAAGGTTAATCGCCAAAAAAGTCAAGGGCTGTGATCCTGAAGAGATTTCAGTCGCCGGAATGCTCCATGATATTGGTAAGGTTGTGGTGAGCATTCAGCTTGCTGAAGATTATCAGGAAATTAAAAAAACAATAGCAGAGAAAAAAATTAATTTTTTAAAAGCGGAAAAAGAAGTTCTTGAACTTACTCATGAAGACCTCGGAGGATGGCTTGCAGAGTCATGGCATCTTCCGGCTGGGCTGCGTGAACCTATCGCATGTCATCATTATCCTCAACAGGCGCGGCAGGCAATACTCGCAACGGCAATAGTTCATCTGGCAGACTTTCTCGTGAGAGCGGTTGGACATGGTTCCGGAGGGGATCCATGGGTTCCTGTCTTAAATCATAACGCCTGGGAACGTCTTGGGCTTTCTATGGAGGACCTAGAAGAAATAATTTTCGATTTTTGTGACGAACTGGAATCATTGGAATCAGAGGGGCTGCTTTAGGAAAAATGCCTTCAATTGGAAAAGATCTTTTTCTTATATCAAAAGATGAAAAACCGGACATGTCGGAGAAGAGACTTTGTTTTTATTATTCCCTGAGATTGTTTTGTTCCGCAAGCAAAAGAATCATAGCAGGCTTTGATTGAAGAGGATCCAGCCTTTGTAAAGAAGACAGGGAAGGGGAGAGAAAAGAGTTTCCAATAATGAGTATATCAATTGTTGTTGGGGGAAGGCTTAATCACTATGGGAAGGTCCGTGAAATAGCCTCACAGCTCAAAAAGTATCTTAAGAAAAAACCAGGAAGCAACTGTATGGCAGACAAAAGAAAAATAATGGAGATCCGTGCCCTTAAAACTTATCCAGTTCGGGGCTATCGTTTGAATCAGGATTCGGATCATTGATGTCTTTTTTTAACCGCTTGATTTCATTTTTAAGTCTGAACCTCTGTATAACATCAAGCATATTTCCCATTACAACACCGATAAAGAAGGGCATAATGACAAGCGTCCATGCTGGAAAAGCAAATCGGATGTTTGCATAATAAGAAAGTTCCACCAGTTGAGTGTTTTTCATGGCAAAGGTCAGAAGTACTAATATGATTAAAACAATACCGACAGTATTTATAAAAGTTCTCATGTCTCTCCGTTTCTAGTAATAATTCCGAGGTTGAAACATTTTTTTAAGTGTCTTTCCCAGACAATGGATCTTAAGCAAATCATATTAAAGATATATAATTTCCAGACATAGCTGTCAAACATATAAACTGTTTAGTATATTGATTTATAAAATACAAGTTTTTTATGCGTTATCTTTTTTAAAAGAGTAATATTTTTAAACAAAAACTGGGGAACCATTAAACCGGGTTTTATTTATTTTAATAGACAATTTAAGAGATATCTGATATTTTCAAAAAATTAATTGCAAAATACTAAAAAAATGTTTGAAATATCAATACAAAGTTATTTTTCT
>JAHEEI010000252.1 GCA_024640785.1 Pseudomonadota bacterium | reverse complement strand
ATCCGGCCACTATTCTTATAGGTCTTGTAGGCGGTCTTTTTTATTGTTGTATAGGCTGGCTTGTTAACCATTATTGGATTTCGTTTCCCAGGTTTCATCCGTTAAGCCTGTTATGTGATGTGGGACTGCTGATTGCCACCGTTATTTTAGGCATGCTGGCTGCGAAAGTAAAATGGAATTCCGTCTATCAATTTTTCATAAAAATGTATCTAATAAGAATTGCTTTTTTACTGGTTTTTCTGGCGGTCTTCCTTAACCTGAGTATAGCTCTTGACAACAAAATCAACCGTCCGGCCAAGCCAAATGTTCTTATGATTGTTATTGATTCTCTTAGAAAAGACCATATGCGAAGCTATGGTTATGAGCGGAATACCACACCCCAGATTGATCGTTTTTCAGAAAATGCAATCATTTTTCAACGTGCCGTCAGTCAGTGTTCCTGGACTGCGCCGTCCGTGGCGACCCTGTTCAGCTCCTTGTATCCTTCGACGCACAAGCTGGTGGGCCTTGACCATGAACAGGTTGGAGCTAGGCCGTTACAGCATTTACTGGATTTTAAAATTACAACGCTGGCTGAAATGCTGAAAGAAAAAGGCTATGCAACGGGCGGATTCGTGGCCAACCATATTTGGGTCTCCCGCAATAACCAGTATGATCAGGGGTTCGATGTGTTTGATCCCATCGATCCTTCTGCTTTGAAGCCGCGGGCAACCCTGCTGAACGCAAAAGCCCTTAATTGGATCACACAAAAAAAATCTAGGCCTTTTTTTACATATCTGCATTACATGGATGTGCACGAGCCCTATGATCCCCCGGCTTCTTATGACACATTATTTAAGTCGGATACGACCCTGAAGGTGAAAAGTTCAGAAGTCGCGCGGTTCAAAAGCGGTCATTTCTTCTATGAAACCGGGAGTGATGATTTGAATCATTATATTGACCTTTATGACGGTGAGATAAGCTATGTTGATCATTATATCGGACGTCTGCTGAATCAGATGCAGGCGGACGGGCTGTTAAAAAATACAATTGTCATTATTACCTCTGATCATGGCGAATCTTTTTTTGAACATGAATATGGCTCCCACGGGTTTACGCTCTATAGTCAGGAGATCGATATCCCTTTGATTATTAAGTTTCCGGAATCAATCGCTTTTCCGGATATCCGACAGTATCCTATTGGACTAATAGATATTCCTGCAATCCTGATGGGCATGTTGAATTATTCCTTTCCCTATGATGTTTCTGGTTGCAACTTGGCAAACTCCTCTTCCTCGGCATTAATGAACCGGGCGGTTTTTTCAGAAGAGCTGGCGGAAAGATATAAAGGTCCTCCCAAAATAGCCGTGATCCAAAACGGATATAAAGCCATTTATAAGCCCCTTGAGAAAAAAGTGACAGAACTGTATATGCTTTCGGAAGACAAAGCGGAAATGAACAATTTAATCGCTCGGCAAACGGAAACAGTTTTAAAGCTTGAAAAAGAACTGCGCGCTGTTCAGAAAGAAAATGTTGACAAAAGGAATACGCTTGAACTGACAAATACGGTAAGAGAAATTGATGATCAAGAAAAAATAGAGCAGTTAAAAGCCCTTGGTTATCTTCAATAGAATAACCTGTTTTTGGTAATTTAAAACGAGGTGTTCTTCATTTCTCTCCGGTGCTTTGGGTCAGAGGATTGATATTTTGATATGTTTTGGTTAAAATTGCCAGGGCTAAAAATCATATTTTAAAAGACCTCTTAAGGCATCAAATTATTTTTGTACCGTCCCGCCTTGCGTTTTAAATCTTCACTCAGCAAAAATTTGGGTGACCAGCCGGTTAATTCAGTTTGTTTGCGATTCTCACAGAAGTGTTCCATCGGTTTCCCTTTAAAATAAGCCAGGCCGCCTTTATTTATTATCACACCTGCGGCAGGAAAGGGGTATATAACTGTTGTTTTGATAAAACCGAGCCGGTGATTTATCAATATCAGGAAGAACAAACATACTGAGAAAGAAATAAGGCTATGGGACTGTTTTAGTTTTATAAATGATTTATGCAGCATCAGTCGGGTCTGACATTCATTAATCTGGAATATTAATTGTCTGTGAGTTATGGGGAGTAAATGTATAAATTAAATAGTTTCCGATCTTTTTGTCCAGAGTATAAAACTGTTCAAGGAAAAAAAACATTTCAGAAAATTCTTTAAGAAGCGTTGCCGAATCTTGGTTGGTGTTTGTCATAATATGGTTTGTCAGGAAATCATTATTAGAAATAATAATATATTTGGGGGGAGTTATTGTAAGGTCGTTAATGAGTTCTCTGCGCCACTGATTTTTTTTGGTATTAAATTTCGCAATTAAGGGTGAGTTCAGTATAAAGCGTGTGTGAGCGTTTCTCTTTGAGAGAAAGTAAATCAGGGGTTCAAAGCTCCAAACCAGAATAGAATCTTTGGAAGAACTGTTTTTGTTTATGTATTGGGACACATTTGTAATTGTTTCCAATGAAAAGCCTCTCCCGGCACTAAATAACGCGTATTTTTCCGAGGTGTAATTTTTCCGGATGAGCGCACGGGTAATCTTGTATGATAAAAGAAGATGGGGGCGGATAGCGACAAAGAAAAAAAACCCGAGTATAATTGCCAAGAGGCTCTTTCTTTTGAGAAACAAAAAATAGTTATTCCAATAGGGGAAAGTCCAAAGCCTTACGAGACCGCGCGCCCCCAGAATTGAAAGTGGGGCCATTACCGGCAGCATATGATAATGGAAGTATTTGCCCTGTATAAAGAAGGCGGTAATCGTGCTGAGTGCCCAGCTATACAAAAGAATACTTTCCGGCCACTGGCCGCGCTTATTTTTTATGAAGAGGACAAGAAAAGCCGGGATTAATACAAATAAATAGCGCCGCAGGAATCCTGGCAATGCTAAATGGGGATAATTGATTTTTAAATTCAGACCGGATCTGGCATGTTCGACATTGTAGACAAAAAGGGTATATAGAATATCGGGAAGCCCGTCGTTGATATAAAAATAAAACAGGAATAAAGCAAGGCAAATCAAAAATCCCACAATAATTAAGGTGAGCCGGGATAATGTCTCCGAAAGCGCGCCTCGTCTTTTTTCTCGAAAGGCATCAACAA
>JAHEEI010000251.1 GCA_024640785.1 Pseudomonadota bacterium | reverse complement strand
TTACTGTCTAGATATTATTCTAAAATAATACTTCGGATAAAATTTGTAACCAATTAACTTTTTACTTACACTTAAAAGAGTGTGAATTTAGGTTTAACTATTGTGACCAAACTTACATGCTATTTTGTTAAAAATGATCAGAGATTATCCTTTGTTCTAGTCTAGACCTTTAATTAAATTATATATCAATATATTTGTTAAAAAAAGTATGAAACCTACATTTATTTTGTAAAATATTGACAAAGTGCTCAGCTTTTCCTTCTAAGTCAAAAGCTTTCTTCCATTTGTAAAATAAGGACCTTGTTACTTCAAACTCACGACAGGTATTTGACATCTTGCCAGTCTCCCGGGCATAGTTCAAAATAATGAGTTTTCTTCTGATGGCCAGTTCTTCTTTGAGTTTTTTTATCATACAGGCCTCCTTTCGGTGCCTTAGTATTTAGCACAAACTGTCCTCGAAGGTCTGAAACATTAAAATAAGGCAACTTTATCGGTCTTTATAGGATGTGAAGATAACTTGCTATGTGAGATGTTGATCGAAATTTACCAGAGAGAATCAATCTGTTGAATCCGCCATTTTTAATTATCCCACAAACAGAATAATGGCCTTTTTACTTTTTAAAATTTTTAAAAATAACACTGTCACCCTTTTCAATTCCATTTTCTCTGCAGAAGCCGGCATTTACTTCCAGTACATATAGTGAAAGCGCGTTTATATTATATGGCCCCTTTGTTTTAGGGGCAGTATTTTTGATGATACCAGAAATTTTTTTGCTACGGTTTATGAAGATCATGTCAAGCGGTATATAGGTGTTTCTCATGGTAAACGGATGTTCTTTTTCTTTTTCAAAGATGAAAAGCATACCGCTCTTTTTTGCCAGAGACTTTCTGTACATGAGTCCCAGTTGTCTGGCTTCCTTAGTTTTTACCACTTCAACTGAAACAGAGATTTCATCACCATTTTTTTTCTGAAGTATAACCCCCGGTGTTTCAGCCTTGCAGGCGGAGAGAAAAAATAAAAAAACAAGCAGTATTAGAATATATTTTAAAGAGTTAAAATTCATTTTATTTCCATGGTCAACTTATTTTCATTTCCTTGTTGTTTTTTTACCATACAAAAGCATTTCGTCCAACACAGTTTTTCTTTGACATAACACTTTTTTTACTGTTATGTGAAAAGGAAATATACAATTTCAAAGTTTGGTTTAAAAAGGTTATTAACCGGTTGTAAACGGTTTTATTTTGGAGAAAGCGGAGATCCTCTCGAAGAGGAAATACTCGGAGATCTGATTGAAAAACTTAACATGTCTTCTGCCTCTTTAAAAAAATATCAGACTAGCTTTTTTCCAGGATAGGCCAAAGTGCAAAGTGGCTGAATCTTTAAATATTATTTAAAAGTACCAAATATGAAGCTTAAACTGTGGGGCACAAGAGGGTCAATTCCCTCACCCGGACCTTCAACTATAAAATACGGAGGAAATACAGCTTGTATTCATATTGAAGGCAGTAAAAATGAGTGTATTATCCTTGACGCAGGAACCGGTATAAGACCGCTTGGTATGGAGCTTGTGGAGAAATGTGAATTCTTGCCTGCTATTCACCTGCTTATTTCTCACACTCACTGGGACCATATCCAGGGGCTTCCTTTTTTCGAGCCCTTTTATTTCCAGGATGCAAAAATAGATATTAAAGGTCCTGCCCATTTTCTGGAGGAAAAAATGCTTAAGAATATTCTTGATGTACAGATGCAGCATGAATTTTTTCCGGTATCAAAAGAGCATCTGAAAGCGAACATAACATATGAGACCCTTGACGAAACCGAATTTGACATAGGCAACATACATGTAAAATCCCTGTTTTCAAATCATCCAACCCGGTCTCTGATATATCATTTGACTGAAAAAGGTAAAAGTATTGTATATACCGGAGACCATGAACCTTACTATAACCTTTTTGATGTCGGAAAAGAGAGTCCTTCAAATGAAACGGACGATATTTTTTTTGATGATACGGATACAACTGTTTCCAACGCCAATGGACGTTTTGTAAATTTTATAAAAGGGGTTGACCTTCTTGTTATTGATTGTCAGTACACCCCTGAAGAATATCCTTCTTTAAGAAGGGGGTTTGGACATTCTTCCTGGAATTACTGTCTGGACTGGATGAAAGAAGCCGGGGTAAAGAAGATGGCTCTCACACACCATGATCCTGTAAGGACAGATGATGACATTGATAAAATGTTTGACAATATCAGGGAGGCTGCCGAGAAAAAAGGAATTGATCCCGGAAAAATAGTAATGGCAAAAGAAGGTGTGGAAATTAGGATATGATTAATGCGGCACTAAAGCATTATGAAAAATATTTTTTAAAAAGGAAGTTCTAATAAATGAGGACGAAACAGGCAGTGAAATTCTGCTGTTTGAAAAGGGGTCTGTTGGCCTTTTAATAAAAGGGAAAAAGTTAATTCCATTGATGTGTCTGCTTTAAAAGATTTTTGGGGAGAAGGCGTCGTGATATTCGGCACACCCCGCACCGCGATTCTGGTCTCAGGAACTGAGGCGCGGGAACAGAATGGTTTACTTATCTAGGATTAAGGTCTGATTAAGAATTCCTTCGGGGAAATCAAGATAACGGGCTTTTTGGGGATCGATTTTAATAATATACATATCCTTACGAACATCATTCAGATCTATCTCTTTTAAATCATCTCTTTCTTTCAGTTGAAGCACTTTAAGCGCTTCTGCATGAGAAGCTTTCTTGTTGGGAGCGATAATTTCGGCTTTGCCCCAGATTTGAAGACCTTTAACAGACTGGAAGCCGGAGTAGTCGCCAAAAAGACTTACTGAAACTAAATTATTTTTCATTATATTTCTTATCTTTCCGCCCCCTTCAGTAACAATATATATCGTAAGACCTTTGCTTCTGTAGCGTACCGGTGTTGATCTCGGCATGTTGTTATGGCAGGTTGAAAGCGCGCAGATTATGTTTCTGTCAAGAAACTTCTCGATTTTTTTCTTTAATTCTTCGTCAGTAAGTTTTACAGGATCTCTTTTAAGGATATTTTGAAAATCCTTTTCAACTTTCCTGTCATAGCTGTTTTCAGCTTTTTCATAGCTGTTTTTTTTCATTATCATTCTCTC
>JAHEEI010000087.1:6026-11422 GCA_024640785.1 Pseudomonadota bacterium | reverse complement strand
CCTGTTTATGCTCCTGAAACATACCTTGCGGCACAACTGGAACTTAGAAAAGCAAAACGTATGATGAGTAATGAAAATTTCAGTATTGCAAAATCTCTGGCACAAAAAGCAGCAGATATCGGAGGGCAGGCTCTTGAGGAAAGTGAACAAGAACGCATTCGTTTAAAAGCACTCGTTGAAAGGCTGCTTTATAACGGCGAGGAAATCTGGAGCCGTTATGAGAATGGTATTGAAAAGAAATATGTCCCGCAGGTTCTTATTGAAATAAAAAGACTTATTGATGATGGCCGAATCAAGTTAAATGATGGACATTATATGCAGGCCCTTGATTCTGCCCAGAAATCACATCAGAGACTTGCTGAGATTCCTGAGCTTATAGAAGAAGGAAAAGTGATTTTGCTGGAGGAAGAAAACGACAGAGCCGTGAGCGAGCTAAAAGCAGTGGAACTTCTTGATCTTGCAATAAAAGAAGCTGAAAAAATTAAACTGGGAGCAAGAGAAGAAGCAGAAAAGATCAAGCGTGAGGCACAGGTCAAAGCTGCCAGTTTGCGCATGGAAGAGTTTGAGAGAATCTATCCTGTAACTTATAAAGTGAAAGAGGGTGAGACATTGATAGATATCGCCCAGCGGCGAGAAATATTTAATGACAAGTATATGTGGCGTCTTATATATAAGGCAAACCGTGATCAGATGCGTGATCCCCAGGTTGTTTTTCCTGGACAGGTTCTTTCCATACCAAGAGATCTTTCTTTTGAAGATATAATTGAAGCAAGAAGACAGGCAAAGGCCCCTCCTCCTTATATCCCTCCCAGCAATGCATATAACCCTGAATTTTATCGGAGGTATCTTATGATCGTCCCGGAGAACAAAGATATTTCAAAGGACAACGGTACTGAAATCCCGGTGACTAATTGATTACACTTTAAAAAAGTTCAGTACTTTTTTAGAGGGCTGATTCTTCTGAATTTCAAGATAATACCAGTTATTATTTCGAATGAATAATCCAGTTCATGTATCTACAGTAACTTTCCAAAGAGTAAAGCTGTAAAAAAGTGCTATGGTTTATGAACTTTGCTTGCCTGCAGTGACCTGCTTTCGCATACCCCAAAAATTGGACAGCTCTTTGCTCACACTTTTACTGGTTCTTTTTCATGTTGAACACAGCGGTTTTTTTAGGATTAAGCGGGCCTGAAAGGAGAAGAAGATAAAAGCCGGGTTGCTAACCAATACTTTTGCCAAGCTGCCCGCAGGCAGCAGCAATGTCTGATCCTTTGCTTCTTCTTATGGGAGCGGTAAATTTCTTTTTGAGAAGAATTGCGCGAAATTTTGTTATTCTGTCTTCATCGGGTTGTTTGAAAATTGTGGCATGGTGTTCGTTAAAAGGTATCAGATTTATCTTGCAGGGAAATCCTTTGAGGATTTCGGCAAGTTCATAGGCATTTTCATCGGAATCATTAATGTCTTTTATAAGGATGTACTCAAAGGTAATTCTTTTTCTTTTTGAAATGGGATAGTTTTTTGCAGTGATTATAAGTTCTTCAACCGGAAACTTTTTATTTATAGGCATAATCCGGTTTCTTATTTTGTTGTTTGGCGCATTTAAAGATATTGCAAGATTAACCGGAAGGTCTTTGGCAAGTTGATTCATCTGAGGTACCAGCCCCACAGTGGAAACAGTTACTTTTCTGTGTGAAAAATTAAAGCCCCACTGGCTTAAAAGAGTTTGAATGCTTTTAACGGTATTGTCATAATTTGAAAGAGGTTCCCCCATCCCCATAATTACAATATTTGGGAGCTTTTCTTTAAACTCACCGATTTTTAGAACTGTGCCTACCTGGTTTAGTATTTCTGAGACTGAAAGATTTCTTAAAAGTCCTTTTTCTCCGGTATAGCAGAATTTGCATTTCATTGGACAGCCGATTTGCGTTGATATGCAAAGTGTCCAGTGGTTTCTTTCCGGGATTAAAACGCTTTCAATGCCATTATTGTCAGATGTTTCAAATAGGAACTTTTTTGAATTGTCTTTTGACTGGTCCATTCTTTTAAGTGTCAGATGTCCTACATAACAGTTTTTACTAAGTTCTTTTCTGATGTCCTTTGAAAGGTCTGTCATGCTGTCTATGCTGTGGGCATGTTTTTGAAATAACCACTTGAATATCTGTTTTGCACGGTAAGGTTTCAGTCCAAAGGTTGATATAAAATCTTCAAGTTCGTTAAGAGAGAGATCTTTTAAATCCTGTTTCCCAGACATTTTTAAGCCTTTTAAGTATATAACATATAGGTTTCATTATAAATTAACTGTAAAAAAAGACAAGTAATACTAGAATCTTAAAATTTTTATTGACAAAAATATGGAATAATAATATAAAACATCTTCATTTTTTGATATTTAAACAATAATTATCCGAGGAACATGCTATGTCAAAAAAGCTCAAAAATGGTCTGCTTAAAATTCGAGATGAGCTTCTAAAAGAAATAGGTGAAGGAATAAAGATCCAGAGAGATATCACGGGAAGAGATGTGGGTGATTTTTATGATGATGTTGATATTGAAAAAGACAGACAGATGTATCATATGCTTGGTGAGAGGGAACGTGAGAAAATAAAAGCAATTGATGAAGCTCTTGAAAAAATTGAAGATAATATATATGGCCGGTGTGAAGAGTGTGATGAAAAGATAAATAAAGAGCGTCTTAAGATCCTGCCTTTTGCAAAATATTGTGTTAACTGTCAGGCAGAGATTGAAAAAAGAGCAAGGCACTTGGGCCAAAGTGGGGAAGATATAGTTGTTTATAAGGATGTGTCAATTAATGATATAGGTATATTAGATGAATAAAAAACAGTTTTTGCTAACAAGATTCTATCATTTTGGAGAATAAAATAGCAACTTGTGGTATTGACTGTTTCTTAATATGTGTTAAATAACAAATAGGAGTTAATTTTATATTCTACTCCTCTCCATTTCCCCCTGGTACCCCCTCACCAGGGGGATTTTTTGTTTTTTTATTAATAAATTGAGTATATTTTTTAATAAATTAGCTGTTTAAAACATTAGAAAAGGGTGCATTTTTTAGAAATCTCGACAATAGTTAAACGAGGTGGTATTATGAAAAAAAAACGAATTTATATTTTTGTGAGTATTATTTTTTCGATGTTTTTATTTTATGCCTGCTCAAAAGAAAATGCAGAACCGGCAAAAGGAGTAATTGAAGAATTTACACAAAGAACCGGCAAGGAAGCAGCAGAAAAGATTAAAAGTCCTTTGGCCAAGGCTCGTTCTCTACAGGAAAAGAGTGCTGAAAATGTAAGCAGGTCTGAAAGCCTTCTTGATGAATAGCCGTTTTTAAAAATTTAGTAATATTGGATGGTTTTTATTACGCAGGCACCTAATTCTGATTTTTGTTAAAGTTTGGATGTTTTAAACCATATGCAAAAATGGCTGAATTAAGGTTTAACTATCGGAACTGAACTTTATATGTTATTCTGATGAAAAAGACCAGCTGCCACCCTCTTTTTTAGATTAGGTTTAAAAGGGTTTAATAGGGCGGCTGAATTTTTGACCATTATATGTCTTAGCTGGTAATTGGGGAGATAGTTTTGAGGAAACTTAAAGGAAGTGAGAAAAAATATCTTCGAGGGCTGGCCCATGGTTTAAGCCCAATTGTTTTTATTGGCAAGCAGGGTTTGTCAGACACAGTTATTAGCGAGATTAAAAGGGCTCTTAATGATCACGAGTTGATAAAAATTAAATTTATTGATTATAAAGATAAAAAGAAAGAAATCCTTTCTGAAATTGAAGAAATAACAGAAAGCTGTTGCGCGGGAAACATAGGTAATGTGGCGATTCTGTACTTGGAACAGGACGCTCCTGAGAAAAGAAAAATTAAACTTCCCTAAAAACTATTTTGTTGAGGAGATTATGAAACGGGTATTATTTGGAGGATTATTAAGTGTTACGGTGTTTTTTTTTCTGGGTGTTTCAGTAGATGCACAGATGTCTGTAAAGGCTTTAAAATTGGACATTCAAAAAGGGTCTAAGTCTCTTGATTGTTTACTGCTTGAAAAGACCATAAAAGGTTTTGAAAACCTTTTAGAAAAAAAACCCGAGGATACAGATTTGTTATATTATACTGCAAAAGCATATTTTGCAGCAGCGGACTGTCTTGATATAACGAGCAAAGACGAGTTTGATAAAAGTGGCAAAGGTGAAGAGAAGGTTGATACGGCGCTTGAGATTATTGAGGAGCTGCTTGAAATAAATGATAATTATCTTAATGCTTATATTCTGAAATATTATCTGCTTGAAAAAAAGATAACTTATGTTGGATTTCCAATGCTTTTAAAATATGTTGGTGACTGGAGTAGCGCTGTAGCAGGGGCTCAGAAGATCAGTCCGAAGGACATAAATGTTCTATTATTAAAAGCACATGAGGCTTCCAGCGGTATGCCCAGACCTCCAGTTGATAAATCCATTGCAGGGTTTGAAGAGGTTCTGAAGAAAGCACCTGAAATGGCAGACATATATTTCCGTATGGGTGTTGTCTTTGATAAAGGTGAACAGAAGGACAATGCAGAAAAAAATTATCTAAAAGCAATATCACTTGATCCTTATCATCACTGGGCGAAAAAAAAGCTGAAAGAAATGAATAAGTGAAATTATATATTGCAGCAAGGTGTTTAAAGAGACGATGCAAATCGTCTCTTTTTTTTATTTATGATTGAAAACATTTAGGTCCTTAATTTCCTTATTTTAGGAACCCGGAGATGTGAATCAAAAATATCCCTTGACATGAAGGTGAAATCCCACAATACTTGCCTTATTTAAAGCACCCTCCTACCAATAACAAAAAAGTGAGAATTTTTTAAACCGTTTAAAATTTAAATTCCGGAAGCCATAACTCAAAAGTAAATCAAACAGACATGGGCTAGAGGTTCATTATGAAACGGTTTGCAGAGTTTATAATTGAAAAAAGAGTTTTGATTCTTATCTCGATCATTCTGGTAACACTTTTCTTTTTCTCACAAATAGTAACAAAACTTACGGTTAAGACCATCTTTGTCGATCTTCTTCCCAGAAACCATGCTTACGTAAATCTTCACAATGAAATCCGGGACACTTTTGGCGGCGCGAATCAGGTCTATATCATGATTCAAGTGCGTAAAAGGAAAGACGGTGGCAGCTATGATGATATCTTCAATTATGAAACCCTTAATAAAATAAAGGATATCCACCAGGACCTGCTGCGCTTTCATGCCGTAGACCGTTATAAGATCATGTCCTTGGCCAGCAACAAGATCAAAAATGTCAAGATGACCGCTTCCGGTATGTTGCTTAATAACATGATGTATCCACTTCCCCCTCAAACCCCTGAGGGGATTGAAGAGTTGCGCATCAAT
>JAHEEI010000087.1:0-6016 GCA_024640785.1 Pseudomonadota bacterium | reverse complement strand
TATCCGGGCATTGTTTCACTTGACACCAAAAAGACGCTCATAACAGTAGATTTTTTTGAGGAAGAGATAGATTATAAGACCTGCTTTAATGAGCTCAGGGCTCTTCGGACAAAATATGAGGATAAGAACCATATCATTGCCATTGCCGGCGAACCCATGCAACTGGGCTACATCGACAGCTATGTAGACGATGTGGTTAAAGTCCTTGTCTATACATTGCTTGCAATGATGGTGCTTTTCTTTCTTTATTTCCGAACAAAAAGGGGTATGCTCCTGCCGATTATTGCCGCCTGCGTAAGCGCTGTATGGGGGCTCGGCTTTCTGAGTTGCATGGGATATAACCTGGATCCCCTGGTCTTGGTCTTTCCCTTTATTATTGCCACCCGCGCGGCATCCCACTCGGTTCAGATCATTAAGCGTTATAAGGAAGAGGCTTACCGGCTGGGTGATGTGAAAGAGGCCTGCAAAAGCGTGATCGAACGCCTGTTCAAACCCGGATTGGCCGGAATTGTAACTGACGCGGCAGGGGTTATCGTGATTGCGCTTTGTCCCATTCCGATTCTGCAGAAAATCTGTCTGTCGTGTGCGTTCTGGGCTTTTGCTACCATTATACACGCCATGATACTGACGCCTATCCTTCTCTCATACCTGCCAATCAGGACAATCAAACCCAGGGAAGGAATTCTGGACAGGCTCTTGGGTAATACGGGCCGCTGGATCACATCCTGGGGCAAGTATCCGGTCGTGATTATTGCCGGCATCTTTCTTATATGGGGCACCTTTTTTCTCGATGATTTGAATATCGGTAATGCCGTTCCCGGTTCTGAAGTCTTCTGGCCCTGGCACCGCTACAATGTGGACTCTTCCAGAATAACCTTTGGCATCCCCATGCTCAACCCCCTCTATGTTGTTCTGGAAAGTGATCAACAAAGAGCTATCGCAAACCCCGCTGTTGTTGAAGATATCCTTGATTTTTCACGATACATGAGACAGACGCCGGACATGCGAGTCGTGTTTGTGATGTCAGTAATTGGTTCTATTCCGATGCGGCATCAAAAACTACGTGACAATAATTTTAACTTCAGATATGTACCGACAGAGAACAAGCAACTCACGATGATTTACCGAAGTGTGATTATGCAGGCTGAACCAGGCGCTTGGGACAGATACATTAACGCTAATGACAGCGAAACCAATATCATTGTTTACTGCCGGGACAAAACAGCTACAACCATCAAAATTGTTGTTGACCGGATTAATGAGTACATCAGAGAAAAATCTGTTTTCAGCAAACGTCAAAAAGATGTTGAAAGGAAAGGGTTTGACAAATTTATCTACTGGGTGGACGGGCTTTTCAAAGAAAAGGAACCACCGGTCGTTGAAAAACCATTGCCAGAGGGCGTGCCGCGTGTTTATTACCGTCTGGCAGGCGGAACAGTGGGTATACAGGCCGGCATCAATGAGGCTCTGGAGCTTTATCAGATATGGACTTTTCTTCTAGCCCTGGCAACCGTGCTCGTTTTTTGCTCTGTCAGCTTCGGCTCCATTGCAGGGGGGCTGATTATTGTCTTTCCTCTGCTGCTGTCAAATCTTCTGGCTTTCATGTTTATGGTATTTAATGATCCGCCGCTTCCGCTTACCACCGCAACCCTGCCAGTGTCGGCTGTGGGTATCGGTTTGGGAGTCGACTACGGCATCTACCTTATCAGTCGGATTGTGGAGGAGGCACGGAAACAGAGCTCAATTGAAAAGGGAATTATTGCAGCCCTGGGCACCACCGGTAAAGCCATTGTCTTTAGCGCAACCACATTGGTGATCGGTATATGTTTTTGGTTTACCTCTAAGTTAATGTTTCAGGCTATTATGGGATTGCTTTTGGCAATAATTCTAATCTTCAATATGCTGGGCGCCCTGATAATTATTCCCGGTTTGATTGCGCTTTTTAAACCGAGGTTCATCTTGGGGAAATGATATTTTACTCGTTTTATAAAAGACACATTCGAGTCGGTCAAAATTGGTTTGCTAAAAGATTTTATCTTAAGCCCATTTAACATTGCCTGCTTTATCAGAAGCACCGTCTTGAATATTCGGCCCCTTTCTCCGATTAAGCTTGAGAAAGATTAATTATTGTAATCTGTTTAGGTTTTTCAAAAGACCTGCCAGGCTTATTGCTCCAAGTACGAGAAAAGAAGTTCCCGCAAAGAAGAGATCGGTTCTAAGAGAGAAACAATCACTGATATGCCCTGAAACAGGGCCTGCGAAACAAAAAATAAAACGGGTAAGTAAACTCTTATAGATAGGGCAGTTGCTCATCTTTTAGAGGGTATCTGCCTGTTGATGCAGTTTGCAAAAACAGGAAAGGTGAATCTTTCATAAATCTTATAACTTATAAGATACAGAAAAATTAATCCATAAAAAAGGGCGCTGCATTCTTGACCGCAGCGGCTTTTCTATAATTAGTATATTTAAAAGACTTACAGCTTTATGTTCAGTTCTTTAAACAGGTCACGATTTTGGTAATAGGGGTCTTTTAATCTTGCCATAAACTTCTCTTCTGTGAGCCAGTTAATCTCAGCGCCGTGTTTCGTGTTCTTTAAGACTTCTTTGGCCAGGAAATCGGTAACGGTTTCGACGGTGTCCGCGCCGATATTAAACCCCTTGACCATGGCGTCATGACCTTCTTTGGGGGAGGACCGGATGACCTTAAGAATAAAGTCGGTGATTACAGTGCCGGGCATGAGGGCGCCCACGGTAATGGGAAGGTCTTTGGTCTCTTCAATCAGGCATTCGGTGATGTATCGGACAGCGCGTTTTGTTGCTCCGTAGGTGGTGAGTCCTGCCGGTTTTCTCTCATCGTTTGAACCGAATCCATAGAAGTTATAAAGGGCGCCGAACCCCTGGTCCAGCATGCCTTTCATGGCTGTACGTACGCCGTACAACAGCCCTACGATGTTGGTATTAACTATGGTTGAGATCTCTTTGGGGTCAACCTCCCAGAGATCCAGAAATTCGCTTACTACGCCGGCATTATTGATCCAGATATCAATTTTACCAAAGGTTGTTTTTGCCGTATCCCACAAAATCTGCATTTCATCAATGTTGGTGACGTCACATTTATATTGTATAACTTTGTTCTTTCCATATGCCTCTGCAAGGGCCTTGTGAGTTGCCTTTAGTTCTTCCGGTTCAAAACTTGACAAGGCAACGGAACACCCTTCTGCTAGAAAAACTTTTGCCAGCCCCAGGCCGATACCCTTGGAACTTCCGGTAATGACGACCGATCTGTTTTCTTTTTCATTGGCCATAATTTTCTATCCTCCGTTATGTCTTAAATTAAAAAGCTATACTCCAGCAACCATCACGCTGAAAAATGCCGCCTGTACTTCAGCTGTAACAGACAGACCCATTTTTTTGAACAGGTGATATTCTGCTGAAGAGTTTTTAAATGCCATCTGGTTTTGTACCGGCAGATAATCCGGGTTTTTAGCCGGCTCTGTCTGACTGAAAAAGTTTTCGTATGATGCCCAGGCCATATCTCTCAAGGTTTTGATCATGTCAGGGGCAATTCCCGGTTTCCCCGAGCTCCAGATCGGGCCCCAGAAATCAGGCAGGGCCGAGATGGTAGAGCTTTTATAGGAGATGTTTTGGCTGTCTGCTTTTTCACTTATATAATTAAAGAAGATATCTCTTTTTGCAGCATCTGCCTGAGGCATGTGCAGGGCCACCCGGGTGGAGATCTTCTCTTGTTGTGCCGTTCTAGGACTTACGTTTGATATGGCTGCGTCCAGGAAAAGGAAAGGGTATCCTTTTTTTAATAAGGAAAGAGTTCCGACCAGCCTTATAAATATTCCCTTTTCTTTGTCTTCGGTGTTCTTGTAGACCTCTATCAGCCTGACGCCTTCTGTCTCGCTGACATGTTTTGAGATAATGTTTGTGGAGCAGGTATTGTCGAGTTTTCCCTGCACAATATATTCACCGCATTTCTTAAGGCCTGAAATGTCCGGAAGAGGAAGGGTGAACGTTCTGTTCAGGCCGTCTTCTGAGGGCTTCAGATAATTTTCTAGAAAATTATTATTTTCCAAAACAGGTTCCTCCTAAAGGTTTAGATTTTAGGCAAGCTTATTTAGTTTTTCAAGTTCATCGGCTACAGAATTAAGGTCGAGATTTTCAAGCGTTGCGCGTGTTGGAAAGCCGTTCTCTATTCCCCAGCCCCGGGCGACGTAGTACTCATCAAGAAGCGGTTCTATCTCGAATATCTGTCCTTTTGCCGGCCCGTCTTCCAGGGGTTCTTTTAGAAATCGGTCCGGAAACGTATCGTCTTTACGGCTGAACCCTTCTCTTATATTAAAGGCGCGTTCAATATTCCAGATCCTTTCCCCCAGTTTAAACATGTCTGCTTCGTCTTGCAGAGCATCAATTCCGGTCGCATAATTGATCATATCTTTTAAGGTGTTCATATCAATAAGGTTAAACTGCATGGGGAAGATACATACGATCCCGGTTTCGTATGCAGCGGTTTTGTCCTGGTTTAATTTGCACAGTTCGCCTTTGCCCTCTACCGCAAACCTGTCAACGCCGGTTGCGCCCATTATTTCCTGGGGACACTGACCCACACAGTGACTGGCGCCCAGGGCGGCTGTGGCCAGGTTCAGGCCTGCGCCTTTTAAGCCCCGGGGTTCATAACCCGGAAGTTCAAGGCCCTTCACCTGCAGGGCATATTTTTCAGAGCCTTTGCCGATCTTTTGTGAGGCAGCTTTTGTGCCTTCTGCCAGAATATCTCCGATGCCTTCTCTGTTAACGATCTTTTTAAGCAGGGAGATGATTGCTTTGGGGTCACCCCACTTGAGATCGATTCCGCCCAGGTCTTCTTTTGAAAGAATATTGTTTTCATAACATTCCATGGCAAAGCCAATACAACATCCTGCGGTCATAGTGTCCACACCATAGTCGTCGCAGATCCGGTTGGCTTCAACGATCATGCCGAGATTCGAGTTTAACAGCTCCCCGCCAAAGGAATAAAAGGTTTCATATTCAGGGCCTTCAACGGGTTCTCCTGCATACTCGCCTTCTTTGACGTGAAGGATACTTCCGCAATGGATCATACACCGGTGACAGTGAACATTTTTAACAAACAGTTCTTCAACTTTTTCAGGGGTCAGTTTTCCGTTAATCTCTTTAAATACTCCATTTTTAAAATTTTTAACCGGATACACTCCGATTTCATGGCAGAAGCCGGTAGCAGCAGCAGTGCCCAGATGTCTGAATCCCTGTAACCGTGGCTGGTTCTGAACAATGTCTGCCTGTTTCCGGGTGATTTCCATAAGTTTTTCTTTATTCGCAACATTAATTTTGTGGGTGCCTTTAACTGCAATAGCTTTTACATTTTTTGATCCCATCACCGCTCCAACCCCGCCTCGGCTGGCGGTTCTGCGGTCATCATAGATTGCTGAAAAACGAACCAGTTTTTCTCCGGCTGGGCCGATACTGGCCACCTTTATTTTATCATCTCCCTGATCTTTTCTGATGGCAGCGGCTGTTTCTCCGTTTAACATCCCCAAAAAATTTGAGGCGTCTTTTATTTCAACGGTTTGATCTTTTATCATAATATATACCGGTTTGTCTGCCTTGCCTTCAAGGATAAGAACATCAAATCCGGCAGATTTTATTTCTGCGCCGAACCCGCCTCCTGCGCTTGAACGAAAATAACCTCCGGTTAAAGGTGATTTTGTAGTGACCATCCAGCGGCTGCAGGATTGAGCCGTTGTATTTGCTAGAGGCCCGGTGGTAAATATCATCTTGTTTTCTGGAGAGAGCGGGTCTATGCCGGGCTTTAATTCATCAAACAGAATCTTTGCAGCGATTCCTCTTCCCCCGATAAAAAGTCTTTTTAAGGTATCGGGAAGTTCTTCAATCTTTGCTTTTCCAGTGCCTAGATTGATTCTCAGGATCTTTCCCATATGTCCGTTAGAGAGTTTTTCCATAAATTTTCTCCATGTTTTGCTTCAGTCGTCTATTA
>JAHEEI010000086.1 GCA_024640785.1 Pseudomonadota bacterium | reverse complement strand
TATTGTATTTCCAATAACATCAGTAATTGTTATTACTGTATTATTAAATGTTGCCTGAATATGAGCGATTCCATTTGGAATATTCTTTTTCTCTTTTTTCTTCTTTATGTTTTTATTTTTCCCTACCATTAGAGTCCCCTATGTTTTCCTCTTAGAAGTTTGGTGCTTTAATGATCCAGCCTTTTTATTACTTCTTACCTGTTGTGGCACGTCTCGGACCTTTCCTTGTACGAGCGTTGGTTGAAGTACGCTGCCCCCTGACAGGCAATCCTCTTCTATGCCGTAGCCCCCTATAGGCTCCGATTTCCATTAGCCGTTTTATATCAAGAGAGACTTCTTTCCGTCGGTCACCCTCTACTTTATATTTTTCAAAAATAATATTCTGGATTTTAGCTGCTTCTTGGTCCGAAATCGAACCTGCTCTTACTGTAAGATCTATTTCTGCCTCTTTCAGTATCTTCTCAGCCGTATATTTTCCGATTCCGAAGATATATGTCAAGGCGATCGCCATTTGTTTTGTTTTTGGTAAATCAACACCCGCTATTCTTGGCACTTTAAACTCCTTTTATATATTTTTCGAAAAGAGGATCTAACCCTGTCTCTGCTTATGTTTTGGTTTTTTACAAATTACTCGGACCACACCTTTTCGTTTGATTACTTTGCAAGTATCACACATTTTTTTAACTGAAGCTCTTACTTTCATATCAACCTTAGCACCTATCAAATATTTTATTTCGTACGGTAAACTATTCTACCTCTATTTAGATCATAGGGTGAGAACTGTACTGTTACTTTATCACCCGGTAATATTTTAATGTAATGCATTCTCATTTTTCCCGATATATGCGCCATTACTTCGTGGTCATTTTCGAGTTTAACTTTAAAAGTTGCGTTTGGTAATGTCTTCAGGACAACACCTTCAAGCTCTATAATATCTTCTCTTGTCATACTCTAATCTTTATAGTTTAACTATCTCCGACCTCTTATTCGGCCCTTGTCAAGAAATCCATCATAATGCCTTGCAAGCAGATGTGATTCCATCTGGCCAACTGTGTCTAGGGCCACACCAACTACGATTAAAAGCGCAGTTCCACCAAAATAAAAAGGAACATCAAACTGCTGCATCAGAACCGTCGGTAGCAAACATACTGCCGAAAGGTATACTGCGCCAATACAGGTTATTCTAGTCAGCACCCAGTCAATATACTCTGAAGTTTTCTTGCCGGGCCTTATACCAGGCACATACCCCCCCTGTTTTTTCATATTATCAGCTACGTCTACCGGATTGAAAGTGACCGCTGTATAAAAATAACAGAAGAAAACAATACCGAGGGTATAAACAGCATAGTATGGCCATGCGCCAGGACTAAACTGGTTGATTATTGTTTCTAAAAATGGGTATGCTTCTTTCATATCAGATGGTAAAAAGTTTGCAATTGTTATTGGAAACATCAGTAATGAAGAAGCAAAAATAGCTGGAATTACGCCTGCCGTATTTACTTTTAATGGCAGATGAGATGTCTGCCCGCCATACATTTTCCTACCCACAACCCTTTTTGGATACTGAACCGGTATTCGTCTCTGGGCACGCTCCATAAATACAATCCCTGCTATTACGATCACTACTACCGCTAGAATTAAAATAAGTTTTACAGGCCCCATTTCACCTGCTTGAACAAGGCTTATGGTATTTAAACAGGCCGATGGCAACCTTGCAATTATTCCTGCGAAGATCAATAGTGATATACCATTTCCAATACCTCTTTCTGTTATCTGCTCTCCAAGCCACATTAGAAAAGCAGTTCCTGCTGTCAGGGTTATAACAGTCATTATTCTAAAACCCCAGCCGGGGGCTATTACTACTGGAGAGCCTGCAGGACCGGCCATCTTTTCCAGGCCGACACTTATTCCGAAGCCCTGTACAATACTCAGGATTACTGTTCCATACCTAGTATACTGGGTTATCTTTTTTCTACCAGCTTCACCCTCTTTTTTCAGCTTCTCAAGTGTCGGGATTACCACGGTTAAAAGCTGCAGAATAATTGAAGCGCTTATATACGGCATTATACCCAGTGCAAATACTGACATATTTTCAAGCGCCCCGCCTGTAAACATATCCATCATACCCAGCATACCTTCTTTATGCTGTGAAAAAAAAGCAGAAAGTGCTGATGCGTCTATACCAGGTGTAGGTACGTGTACACCTATTCTATAAACCGCAAGAAACATTAATGAATAAAGTATTCTCTTACGCAGTTCAGGTATCTTTGGTATGTTTGTAAAACCGCCGGCCACCTATACCCCCTCGATTTTTCCGCCGGCAGCAACTATTTTATCATTGGCGGCTTTACTCCATTTATGTACTTTCAGGGTAACCGGTTTATCTATTTCTCCATTACCCAACAACTTTATTCCATCATAAACTTTACCAACAAGGCCCTTTTCAACCAGAGCAAATTCATCAACTATACTGTCTTTATCAAAAAAAGCAAGATCCGTAATATTTATCAGCGCGTAACGTTTCTTGAAGATGTTTGTAAATCCCCTTTTAGGAAGTCTTCTTGCTAGGGGCATCTGGCCACCCTCAAATCCGAGCCGAGCTCCACCGCCTGAACGTGCGTTCTGACCCTTATGGCCTCGGCATGATGTTTTACCATGGCCGGATCCGGGCCCGCGTCCGACTCTTTTACGTGTCTTTTGGGAGCCTTTTGCCGGTTTTAAGTTACTCAAATTCATTACATTATCCTCGTCTTATATCTTTCTCTGTCTATATATTTACATGTAACAGGATTTAATACTGCTGTTAAGTCAGTTCAACTTTTTCTTTATATCTTCAAGACTTCTAAGCTGCTTTAATCCGTCAAAAGTCGCCTTAAGGACGTTATGCGGGTTGTTTGACCTGATACATTTTGTCAGGATATTTTTAATTCCAGAAACTTCCATTACCGCGCGTACTGGACCACCCGCTATTATTCCGGTACCATGGGAAGCAGGTTTCAAAAAGACTTTACCCCCACAATAGTTGCCAGTTATTTCATGGGGAATCGTTCCATCCAAGAGCGGGAATTTTACCAGGTTCTTCTTGGCCTGCTCAACGCCTTTACGTATTGCCTCTGGTACTTCTTTTGCTTTACCCAGTCCGTATCCGACCATTCCATTATCATCACCAACAACCACAAGGGCACTAAAGCTAAAACGTCTACCGCCTTTTACGACTTTTGCGACACGGTTTATATGTATAACCTTATCAGTAAGACCCTGTTCATCACGACTGTTTTCTAGCAAAATAAAACCTCCTTTAGAATTCTAACCCCTTTGATCTGGCTCCATCTGCCAAAGCTTTGACCCTACCATGATAAAGAAAACCATTACGGTCAAAGACGACTTTTTTAATATTTGTCTCAAGTGCCTTCACCGCAAGCCGTTCGCCAACTGCTCTTGCCGCATCAACATTTCCGGTATTCTCCAGTTTACCTTTAAGTTCCTTACTTAAAGTAGACAAGCTGAGTATTGTGTTGCTTGCTGTGTCGTCTATCAGCTGCACATAAAAATGATTCAAGCTTCTATAGACGCTCATTCTTGGGCATTCGCTGTTTCCTGTAATGTTACTGCGAATCCGTCTCTTTCTCTGAGTACGTCTTTTTTGTTTTTTAGTTGACTTATCCACAGAATCTCCTTATTTCTTATACTCAAGCTCACTATTATTAATCAAAGGCTAACCTGTACGAAATTATTTCGAACCGACTTTACCGGCTTTCCTTATTAGGACCTCTCCGACATACTTGATGCCTTTACCTTTATACACATCAGGTTTTCTAAAATTTCGTATTTTTGCAGCAATCTGTCCCACCAGACATTTATCAACTCCCTCAACACTGACAACCTGCTTGTCCACATTTATTGTGATACCCTCAGGTTCATCATATTCAATTGTATGGGAAAGGCCCACAGTCAGTTTTAAAGTTTTACCGCTTTTTTCAGCTCTATAACCGACACCGACTATTTCGAGTTCTTTTTTAAAGCCCTTAGTAACGCCCTCAACCATATTCGCTAAGAGCGTCCTGTTTAAACCGTGTAGAGATCTTGATTTACGCTCTTCATTAGTGCGTGTGACCACTATCTCTTTATCAGAAATATCAAGAATAATTTCCTCCGGCACCTCATGCTGTTGTTTGCCTTTTGGACCTTCGACAGTAATCACTGGTTTGTCGAATTTTATCTTAACATCACTGGGCAATTCTATTGGCTGTTTCCCAATTCTACTCATCTCTTATCCTCTTTTACCAGAATGATCCGATTACTTCTCCGCCAACATTTTGCTCTCTGGCATCTTTGTCAGCAAGAATTCCCTTTGAAGTGGAAATTATCGCAGTTCCAAGTCCATTTTTTATTTGTGGAATTTCATTTTTATTTACATAAACCCTTCTACTGGGTTTTGATATCCTGGTTATCTCATTAAAAACAGACATGTTATCCGCGTCATACTTTAATGCAATATGTAAAGTTCCCTGTTTATTATCTTCTGTAACTGTATAGCTTTTAATATAGCCGCTGTCTTTTAGTATCTTAGCAATATTTACTTTTGAATTAGAGGAAGGCATCTCAACTTTTTCAAATTTGGCTTTGCTGCCGTTTCTAATTCTTGTAAACATATCCGCAATCGGATCTGTCATCATACCCTGGTTCTCCCTTTATTTTACGTTACTACCAGCTTGATTTAGTAACTCCAGGCAGATTACCCTGAAGTGCTAGTTTTCTTAAACATATTCTACACATATCAAACTTCCTGTAATACGCACGTGACCGCCCGCATAATGGACACCTATTGTATTCCCTTACTTTAAACTTCTTTTTTTTGTTTGTCTTGGCAATTAACGATTTCTTGGCCACAGGGCCTTCTCCTTATCCTTTAATTTTTTTCGAAAGGCATTCCCATTATCTCTAGGAGTGCTCTGGCTTCCTCATCAGTTTTTGCAGACGTATTTATAACAATATTTAAACCCCTGATCTTATCAATTTTATCGTACTCTATTTCAGGAAAGATGATCTGTTCTTTAATACCCAAAGCATAGTTTCCCCTGCCATCAAAAGCCTTAGCTGAAACACCCTTAAAGTCTCGGATTCTGGAAAGCGCAAGAGTTACCAACCGATCAAAAAATTCCATCATTATTTTCTGTCTGAGCGTAACCTTACAACCGATAGGCTGTCCCTCTCTGAGTTTAAAGTTTGCAATTGATTTTCTTGCTCGGGTTACTACAGGCTTCTGACCGGTTATTGCAGCAAGTTCTTTCTGACCGGCTTCAATTACTTTTACATTCTGTATTGCTTCACCAAGCCCCATATTTAAGACTATTTTCTCAAGTTTAGGCACCTGCATTACATTGCTGTATTTAAACTTTTCCATCATTGCCGGAATTATTTTTTCTTTATACATTCCTTTTAAGCGATCCATTTGTCTACTCTCCTAACGGTCAAGAATCTCTCCGCATTTTACGCAGGCTCTAACCTTTTTACCATCGTCTAGAAAATTCATTTTAATACGCACTGGCTTATTGCATTTCTCACATACGATATTCACGTTTGAGATTTTCATTGAACCCTCTTTTTCAATGATCCCACCCTGTGGGGCAGCTTTGCTTGGACGGCTATGCCTTTTAACTAAGTTTAGTTTTTCTATAACTAACGTGCCTTTTTTTGTGTTTATCATCAGCACTTTTCCAGTTTTGTCCTTTTCCTTCCCTGTCAGAACAGAAACCGTATCACCTTTTTTTATATAAGTTTTTTCTGTTTTCTCTGCCACTTCTATTCTCCTGCCTGTTAGATCACCTCAGGTGCAAGTGATATTATTTTCATATAATTCTTCGCTCTAAGCTCACGCGCTACCGGTCCGAATATTCTGGTGCCAAGAGGTTCATTCTGTTGACTTATAAGAACTGCTGAATTATCATCAAACCTAACATATGATCCGTCAGGTCTTTTTGTCTCTTTTTTTGTCCGTACAATTACGGCTCTTAAAACTGAACCTTTTTTTACTTTAGAGTTGGGTATTGCCTCTTTGACTGATACTACTATTTCGTCCCCAAGGTATGCATATTTTCTTTTTGAGCCGCCCAGCACTTTTATACACTGTAGTTTTTTTGCGCCAGAGTTATCTGCTGCCAATAATTTTGTCTGCATCTGTATCATTGCTGAACCCTTACTAATCTATTTATTAATAACTTACGCGTCTTTCCACGCGGGCTAAACTGCTTTTTCTATTATTTCAACAACCCGCCAACGCTTCTCTCTGCTCAAAGGTCTGGTTTCCTGTAGCATTACAGTATCACCAACCTGACAGGCATTAGCTTCATCGTGAGCTTTGAAGCGAACTCTTTTCTTTATATACTTCTTATACAGAGGATGCTTTGTTGTCCTGTAGGCAACAACTGCTATTGTCTTATCCATTTTATTACTGACTACTATTCCTGTCCGTCTTTTTTTTTGTTCCATTATACAGAACCCTTCGTTATTCCGTTATTACCTTTTAACTCTTTTTCTTTTATTAGTGTATTTACGCGTGCGATATCTTTTCTTGTCTGAGTGATCTTTGCACTATTGCTAAGCTGACTTGTCGCTGCCTGAAATTTCAGATTGAACTGTTCTTCTCTCAGTTCTTTCTCGCGCTGTTTTAGTTCATCTATGGTTAAATCACGCTGTTCTTTAGCTTTCACTTTCTTCCCTCTTAACAAATGTTGTTTTTATTGGCAACTTATGTGATGCCAGCCGAAAAGCCTCTCTGGCCGATACCTCGTCAACACCTTCAACTTCATAAAGTATTCTACCTGGTTTTATTACAGCTACCCAGGCTTCAGGGGCTCCTTTACCTTTACCCATTCTGACCTCTAAGGGTTTCTTAGTTATTGGTTTATCAGGAAAAATTCTTATCCAGAGTTTTCCGCCCCTTTTGATATGTCTGGTCAGGGCAATTCGAGCGGCTTCAATCTGACGTGATGTTAACCATCCGCACTCCAGAGCCTTGAGTCCAAAATTACCCTCATTAAGAGTACTTCCGCGATAAGCAAGACCTCTCATTTTGCCTTTTTGTACTTTTCTATGTTTAACCTTCTTGGGTGCTAGCATCTAAAGAACTTCTCCTGGTTATTGTTTCACCTTTAAATATCCACACTTTTACACCGATAATGCCATAAGTTGTATTAGCTTCTGCAAATCCATAATCTATATCAGCCCTGAGTGTCTGGAGGGGCACCCTGCCTTCACGGTACCATTCCCTGCGTGCCATCTCAGCGCCGCCAAGTCTGCCGGAACATGATATTTTAATGCCTTCCGCTCCAAACTTTAAAGCTGTACTTACACTTCTTTTCATTGCTCTTCTGAATGCGACCCTTTTCAACAGCTGCATACATACATTTTGCGCAACCAACTGAGCATTTGTCTCAGGTCTTTTAACTTCCGAGATATTTATAAAGATCTCTTTTTCCGTCATCTTCTGGATCTGACTTTTAAGCTTAGTAATTTCAGTCCCCTTTTTTCCAATTATAATACCCGGCCTTGCTGCGCCGATGTTAACTCTCACCTTGCTGGCTGCTCTTTCAATTCCGACATCAGCGACACCTGCGTGTTCGAGGATTTTTTTAACATATTTTTTTATTTTTATATCCTCATGAAGAAACTTTGCAAAGCTTTTATCTGCATACCAGCGCGAGCCCCATGTTTTAACTACACCTAACCGAAACCCCTTAGGATGAACTTTCTGACCCAAACCTTACCTCCTTAATTTTAAAACAGTTCGACTATGCCTCATCCAGAACTACTGTTATATGGCATGATCGTTTAAGTATTCTTGTGCCTCTACCCATTGCGCGTGCTCTGAACCTCTTTAGTGTGGGACCCTGATCAACAAATATCGTTTTAACAAACAGGGTGTCTACATCCATATCATCCCTACTGTTTGCATTTGCGACAGCTGAACTTATCAGTTTATAGATATAACGGCTGACAGTTTTAGGAGTGTATTCCAGTATGCTCAGGGCATCACTTACAGCCTTTCCCCTTACAGTGTCAGCCACCAATCTAGCTTTCTGTGGAGAAACTCGAATATATTTTACTGCAGCCTTTACTTCCATAATTGAGTCTCTATTTCTCTGTAATCAATTTACTTTAATTTTATTATTTCTTTTTAGCATGTCCACGGTAAGTTCTTGTCGGAGAGAATTCTCCAAGTTTATGTCCGATCATATCTTCGGTTATATATACTGGAATAAACTTCTTACCGTTGTGAACTGCAAAAGTCAGACTTATCATTTCGGGTGTTATCGTAGATCTTCTTGACCATGTCTTTATTGACTGTTTGCTGTTTGTTTCCTCTGCCCGTCGTATTTTTCTTAGCAAACTCTCGTCTATAAATGGTCCTTTTTTTATTGATCTTGGCATATTATCTTTTCCTCTTATTTACGCCTTCTTCTTACAATAAACTTATCTGTACTTTTGTTTTTTCGTGTCCTGTAGCCCTTAGTCGGTTTACCCCATGGAGTACATGGGTGTCGTCCACCGGAAGAACGTCCTTCTCCGCCACCCATTGGATGATCAACAGGATTCATTACCACGCCCCTAACCTTTGGTCTTTTACCCAGCCATCTCTTTCTTCCAGCCTTGCCAATAGAGATGTGCTTATGATCTGCATTCCCAACCTGTCCTATTGTTGCATAGCACTCAACATGTATCAATCTAAGCTCACCTGACGGCATTTTTATATGTGCGTACTTATTTTCCTTAGCAGCTATCTGACCTGAAGCTCCAGCGGTTCTGATTAGCTGTCCGCCTTTGCCGGTTTTAAGTTCAACGTTGTGTACCAGGGTTCCCACCGGAATATTTTTTATCGGTAATGCGTTACCAATACTTATTTCAGCCTTTTCACCTGATTGAATCTCTGCACCGACTTTTAAGTCAAGGGGTGCGATTATATATCTTTTTTCACCATCCATATAGTTTAAGAGTGCAATTCGTGATGACCTGTTCGGATCATATTCGATACTTGCCACCCTAGCAGAAACATCCCTCTTATCTCTTTTAAAATCGATTATTCTGTATCTGCGTTTATGTCCGCCACCAATATGTCTGGCAGTTATTCTTCCATTACTGTTCCTACCGCCTGTTTTCTTTAGTGGTGCCAACAAACTCTTTTCGGGAGTGTCTTTTGTTATTTCAGCAAAGTCTGATACCGTTTGAAAACGGCGTCCCGGTGATGTAGGTTTAAATGCTTTTACAGCCATATTGAACTCCGTGTCCTATAAATATAACAGCCTGATTTTCTTTCTGGTTATACGCCGTCAAAAAATTCTATTTTCTCGCCAGGTGTTAAGGTTACAACAGCCTTTTTCCAGTCAGGCTTTTTGCCCATATTTTTACCAACTCTTTTCTTCTTGCCCTTAAGATTCATTGTACGAACATCCAGAACTTTTACGTTAAAAAGTTTCTGAACTGCATTTTTGATCTCAATCTTATTTGTATTTCTGGCAACTTCAAGCGTTACTTGATTTACTTCATCTTTTTTAATATTGCTTTTTTCAGTTATTATTGGTCTACGAACCACCTCATAAAAGTTTTTCATGCGAGGAGTCTCCTCTGGATTTTTTCAAGGCAGGGTTGTGTTATTACAAGGTCTTTATAATAGAGAATGTCGTAAAGGTTAAGGCCTTCAGGAGAAATTATCTTTACTCCAGGAATGTTTTTTGCGCTCAAAACCAGGTTTTTATTTCCTTCATCAATTATAAGAACGCTCTTTAGATCCAGTTTATTTAAAATTTCAGCAATCTTTGCTGTTTTGATTTCATTAAGTTCAATTTTGTTCAATATCGTCAGGTTGCCATCTACTCTCTTCTGACTTATTGCTCCGCATAGTGCCTGTTTCTTTATTTTCTTGGGCACGCTCATACTATAATCACGGGGCTTTGGACCAAAAACAATTCCACCACCCTTCCAGATGGGCGAGCGGGAAGTTCCAGAACGTGCGCGACCGGTTCCCTTTTGTCTCCAAGGTTTTTTACCACCACCACTAACATCACTTCTCCCCTTGGTACAGGCAGTTCCCTTACGTGCGTTAGCCAACTGCATTTTTATAACTTCATAATAGATACTTTCATTTACCTTCTTCTCGAAGACATCTTCCTTAACCTCTACCTGAGTTATACTTGCACGGTTTACATCGTGTACTTCTATTGTCAGCATCTATACATCCTGTTTAATTAGAGGACACTTAGGGTCCATTTAGTTTTATATTTTACCTGCTTTATGATTTACTTACTGTAATAATTCCGTTTTTAGCTCCAGGAATATTCCCCTTAACTAAAAGCAGATTATCCTGTGACCTTTTATCGATTATTTCAATATTCTTAAATGTCATTCTATCCGTTCCCATATGGCCAGGCATCTTCTTGCCTTTTAAAACCTTGCTGGGATAGGCGCACATTCCTGTTGAACCGGGAGCCCTGTGATGTTTTGAACCATGAGTTTTCGGACCTCTTGCAAAACCCCACCTTTTAATTACACCGGCAAATCCTTTACCCTTTGTCACACCAGTAACAATAACTTTTTCACCGAGTTCAAAAATATCAATTGTCAACTGGTCGCCAACATTATGTTCATCAGACTCTTCAACCCTAAACTCCTTTAAGACTGTAAAAGCCTTACCGTCCAAGTTCTTAAACTGTCCCTGGTCAGGTTTGTTTAGGAGTTCTGACTTTACACCGGCAAACCCTAGTTTTAATGCAGAATAACCGTCCTTTTCATTAATCTTTTTCTGCACAACCGCACACGGTCCGGCTTCTATTACAGTTACAGGGATTAATGCGCCGTCTTTTGTAAAGACCTGAGTCATTCCTATTTTTTTACCAATTATTCCTATTGACACGTTACAAACTCCAAGGTATGAATTAATCGCCTTTATTTAAGCGGCTGATTCAGAAATATTAAAGTTTTATCTCCACATCAACACCTGCAGACAGGTCCAGCTTCATTAATGCGTCTACTGTCTGTTCTGTTGATTCGAGTATATCTATCAATCTCTTATGAGTTCTTATCTCAAACTGTTCGCGTGACTTCTTGTCCACATGTGGAGAACGAAGCACGCAGTACTTGTTTGTAACGGTTGGTAAGGGAATCGGACCGACTACTCTTGCTCCGGTTCTTTTAGCCGTATCAACTATCTCTTCGACTGACTGATCAAGCAGTCTGTGGTCGAAAGCCTTCAGGCGTATTCTAATTCTTTGATTTTCTATCATACCACCAGCCGTATTCATTTCTTTTAATTCCCCTTAATTACTCGATAATATCACTCACAACACCGGCGCCAACTGTTCTGCCGCCTTCTCTTATTGCAAATCTCAGCTCTTTTTCCATTGCGATAGGAGCGATGAGCTCACCTTCCATACTTA
>JAHEEI010000250.1:423-3163 GCA_024640785.1 Pseudomonadota bacterium | reverse complement strand
GATTATTTATTACAATATTGATGATTGTATTAATACTGTTATTCTAATATAATTCATTTACAAAAATAATGTTGCCCTGAAAAGTTGACTTTTTATGAAGATAAATATTGACCTGCATGTTCATACGAAATACTCAAAATGTTCCCTTCTCAACCCTGCTGAAATAGAACCTTTAGCCTTAAAACGAGGCCTTGATGCTGTTGCCATTACGGATCACAACACCATAGCCGGTGCTTTAGAGGTTAAAAATCATGCGAAAAAGATAAAAGTTATTATTGGTGAAGAAATAAAGACCACAAAAGGAGAAATTATTGGTTACTTTTTAAATGAACAAATTTCGCCTTTTCTTACCCCTGAAGAGACTATTAAAGAAATAAAACGTCAGGGAGGACTCGCGTCAGTGCCTCATCCATTTGACAGGCTCCGTTCATCAAGGCTGGAGGCAGAGGCCCTTGAAAAGATCCTGCCAAACCTTGACATGATAGAAATCTTTAACTCAAGAGACATCCTAACCGGTCAGGATTTCGGGCTTATTGAAAAAGCATGTCAAATGGGCACCGTTCCGGTTGCTGGCAGTGATGCCCACCTAAGGATTGAGGTGGGAAGATCCTATCTTACGATGGAAAATTTTGATGGCCCTGAAGATTTTCTTGAAAAAATTAAAAAGTCACACTATGTAAAAAGGAAAAGCCCGTTCTGGGTACATCTGGCGACCAAGGTTATAAGGTTCTACCGGAACGCATCTAAAAAATCCTAAATAATAATTTCTGTAAAAACCAGAACTTGAGTTTATGAAAAGAATGAAAATATGTGATATTGTAATATGTGTTAATTCTTTTTAAAAAAGAGGATTTATGAAGAAAATAAATTGTTGGAGCAAAAATAAAGCTTTTTAAAGGGAAATTTAGCAAATTGAAAAAGTTAAGGTTACTTCAGGTATCCTTAACAATTCAGGGATAGTTAAAAGTCAACAGTAGCGATAAATACCTTTAACTTTTACTATACTTTAAAAATTAACCATTACCAGAAGTTATATTAACTCAGACCAAATTTAAGGTTATGGCACCCATTAAAAGGCCAATGTCAAGAAGATACACCTCTCTTGTAACAAAAAACTTACTTTGCTTGCATGGTGCTGCCTGTGATGAGATTGCCGCCTTTGTTCTGCACCTGTGATTTCGTTGCTTTTATGAGTGTCGAAGTCACTGCTTCGCACCAGGCACCCATCAGGATCAAGACTATCAGAATGTAACTCTCTGTAGCCCCTGGCATATGATTATGCCCCAGAAAACCTTCAGTTCCATACCCTGTCCAAGTGATTTATCTCTCACGTTTAGTGGCTCAAAAAGTCCAACCAATTATGGCTCAAGGCATAGGCAAAACAGTCAGCCATGCAATTTCCATCACGGCATGATAAATATCATGGATGCGACAGGTTTCCAATCACGTACTTTGGTTGAGTACCAGCCAAAACTTAGGTTCACTGCCGCAGCCAATTACTCAAGCAAAGACTCTTTTGGGCTCAAACTCCTTCTGGTCCCGTATGATAAAATAACAGGCCCGGGCCAGCTTATGAGCGATAGCCTTTATAGCTACTATACTATTTGTTTTCGATGTCTTTCTTTGATGATACCGCTGAACATACTCATAATTCCAAAAAGCAAGGTTTGCCGCTTCAACATATGCCCAGGATAAATATTTATTACCGTTTCTTTTGTTTCCTTTTCCTTTTGATTTACTGTTTGATAAACGGTTGCTCTGTACACACCGGCAATATGATGCATAATTGCCCACTTTCTTAAATCTCTCTATGGAGCCTGTTTCAAGCATGATGGTTAAGGCCAGGGTATTCCAGATCCCCGGCACTGTTTTTAACAGTTTATACTCATTTTTAAGTTTTGAAGCTTTATGAATTGCTTTCTCCAGAAAAATTATCCTTGATTTCAAAAAGTGAATTGTTGAGATACTGGCTTTAGCAGACAACAACAGGTGTTCATCCTCAAACAGTTCTTCAAGGGTTTCTTCATTTAGTGTCTTTATGGTATTAGCGCTCATTTTTCTGCCAAGGTTTCTAGAGACCAGATTCTGAAAACTTAGTATCAAAGCTGTTCTCTGGCGAACAAGATGTGCCCTTTTTCTTAACAGATCTCTTACAGGTCTTTCATGTTTAGGATAAATATAGCCTTCAGGAAGAATACCCAGTCGAAGTAGGTTTGCCAGATGGAACGCATCGGTAATATCATCGCTGTGTTTTAATCCTTCATACTGTTTGATTGCTGAAGGATTGGCAAGGTGCAGCTTGTACCCGTTATCTATCAGTCCATCAACCAGCCAGTACCAGTTATAGGTTGACTCAACGACTATTCCTTTAATCTGATCTTTAAAAGGATTAAGTAACTTTAAAATCTCCTTTAAATTATTTCTCGCTTTTTTCTTAAAGATCCGATTATTATCTGTATCTATAACTGCAATATAGCTGTTGTTTGAATGTAGATCGATCCCGACAAAATGGTCCATGGTTCACCTCCTTAAGTAATTTATTATTGTTTTCTCCAATAACACTATCTTACTTTTGAGAGGTGTTGGCCATGGGCCTTTTATATGATTATCACGTTATGTTGATTTTAGGGTTTGTTAAGGGTTCTCATGGTTATGTTGAAAAAGGCAGAGCCAACTTTATGACCCTGCCTTTATTTTAAGTAATCAAACAACTCGAATAATTAAATAATCAATTCGCATC
>JAHEEI010000250.1:0-413 GCA_024640785.1 Pseudomonadota bacterium | reverse complement strand
ACCTCCTGAATAATGATTAATGTTATTTCTCTATAATCATTATCTTAATTTTGTGAGGTGTTTTCCATGGGCCTTTTATATGATTATCACGTACTGTTGAATTTGGGTTTTGTTAAGGTTCCTTATTGTTATGTGAAATAAAAAGGTGGACTGTTTTAAAAGCCCACCTTAAATAATTATTATAAGTAGCCAGTCAGCACCCTGTCTCATAGTCTCGCTCGCTGGCTCCGCACCCTCCACAGCCTAGAATTTCATCCCAGAAATGCCAATGCTATAATTCCAACCACCCTCCTGATCTAGGTGGCATCATCGGGATGTCCTGCCCCACTTAGTTGTAGCGACTTTTGTGAGAGAGCGGTTGTTGGTGAGGCTCATTTTGCTCTAGTCTATCACAAAAACTTCATCAACTTTGG
>JAHEEI010000085.1 GCA_024640785.1 Pseudomonadota bacterium | reverse complement strand
ATTATTACTGTTTATTTCTGACAATTAGTCTTAATTATCATGCCTGTTCTAAATGTCAATACTACTAAAGGTATCCTTAACAATTCAGGAGTAGTCAAAAGTCAACAGTTGCGATAATACCTTCAACTTTTAATAAGCTGAAAAAAGTATATATTACCTTTAGTTATATGAAAAAGAGAGTTATCATGTTTATTTTAAGAAATCAACTCCAAAGATCGTTTTAGAATAATAACATCTGTTTTTGATTGTAAAATTATTGTTTAGATAGTAACATTGCCTGACAATGCATTTTAACAAAAAAATTGCGGGATAAAATCATGTCTATGAAGAATGCTCTAATTGGAATTCTTGGAAAAGAAAATATCTTTGATGATGAAATAATCCTGAAAAAATATTCTTCTGACCAGAGCCTCGAAGCTCCGAACATGCCTGATCAGGTTGTTTTTGCCAGTAGCGTTGAACAGGTACAAGAAGTGGTAAAGTATGCCAATCAAAACAAGATTCCTGTTGTTCCTTTTAGTTCAGGCCTCAACCTCCACGGGGCTGCCATTCCCAAAAAGGGCGGGATTCTTTTAAACCTTTCAAAGATGAACCGGATTATAGACATTGATGAAGACAGCTGGTTTGTGGTTATCGAGCCAGGAGTCACTTTTTCCCAGCTCCAGGACGCGCTTGAAAAAAAAGGACTGCGTGCCATGATTCCCTTTGGCGCACACCCTGACCGCTCCGCCCTGACCAGCTGGGTCGAGCGGGACCAGGCTCTGGCAGCAGCCAGCTTTGAATATGGAAACGACTTGCTCATGGATACGGAAATCGTCCTTCCGGACGGTGAACTCTTCAAAACAGGTCTCTGGTCCGCCGGCGGGAAGCCCGGTTCGCACATGGGGCCGGTCCGCTCAATGTTTTATCGGTTCTGGACTGCAGCCCAAGGCACTATGGGTATCATTACAAAGGCCTGTTTTAAAGTGGAGCATCTTCCCGCAGACAGACGAGTGTATGCCCTTCAGTTTGAATCATTTAAAGATGTGATCGAACCGCTGAAAATGATTCAATACAGCGAAATCGGCCTCGAGTGTTTTCTGTTAAACCATTTTAACATGGCAGCACTTTTCAGTATGAACTGGCAGGTTCCGAGAACCTTCCCTGCGCCGAAGGTTGCCTCTAATGAGTTCGAATCCCTGAGAAGCCGTGTGCCGCTATGGACTCTGATTATCTGCTTAAACGGCGCGCCTGAACTGGGTGCGGGAAAAATCGCTTACCAAGAGGATGCCCTGCAGAAAATCTCTTCAAAAATGAGTTTAATTCCCTATAGTGTAACAGACAAAGAGGATTTTTTATTAAATGAAATGCTCAGGCCCTGGAAAATTTTGAAAAAGTTCTGTTTCCGCGGGTCCGTCCAGAACCTATCCTTCAAGGCCCCACTCAAACGCGTGCCTGAATTTCAGAAAATCATCACTGAAGCTGCGAAAAAATTTGCTTACCCGGTGGATGATATCGGTGGATATGTTCTGCCCATTGAGCGCTGTCGGGCCGTTCACTGTGAGTTTGATTTTCATTGTAACCTTGATAATCCCGAGGAGAAAGACCGGATTAAAAAAATGTGGCTGGAAGCCAGTGAAAAACTGATTGAAGCCGGTGCCTTTTTTGACCAGCCATACGGTGCCTGGGCAGACTTGATGTACAGTCGTACCGGTGAATATACCCGGATTCTTAAAGAACTCAAAAAAGAGCTTGACCCGAATAATATTCTAAACCCGGGACATCTGTGCTTCTAAAACGATAGGAAACCCTCTATCTATAATATAAACAACCGGAAATCGAAAGGCAAAACCAGATGACTCAGAAAACAGACAATAAAAAGTTTTTTGAAAAAAGCCTTGAAGATTACAGAGATCAGGTCTGGGGCTGTGCCCGGTGCAACTGGTGTCAGAACCAGTGGGGCTGGAACGTAAAGAACGCGGAGTATTCAGAAGTCTGTCCGGCCTTTCACGAATATCGCTTTTTCCCCTATTCCGGTATGGGAAAGATGCATATTGCCAGAGCCCTCATAGAGGGGGACTTTGACGGTGAAGATGCGCCGGAACTGGCAGAGTTTATCTATACCTGTACCACCTGTGGCGCCTGTGAGATGAACTGTCAGCGCATGCAGGATAAAGAACCCCTGAAAATCAACGAGACCCTTCGGGCCATGCTGGTCAAGGAGGGCCTGGGGCCGTTGCCGGAGCACAAAAATTTGATCAACAGTGTTAAAAGTTATGACAACCCCTGGATGCAGCCCCGTACCCAGCGCGACCGGTGGGCCCGAAAAATAAATATCAGGGACGCTAAAAAAGAAAAATGCGAAACCCTTTTTTTCGTGGGCTGCACCACAGCGCTTGACCCGTCCATGGCAACGGTGGCCCAGAACACCGCGAAGATTCTTTTAAAGGCCGGCGTCGATCTGGGCATGCTGGGCAAAGACGAAATTTGCTGCGGCAGTCCCATTGCGCGGCTGGGAGACAGGGAAACCTTTCTCGCCCTGGCCAAAAGAAATATTGAACGCTTAAACAGCCTTGGCGTAAAAGAGATCGTTACTTCCTGCCCGGGCTGCTTCCGCGCCATCAGGCAAGACTATGCCGAAATTCCAGAAGCTCCTGAAATAAACTTCAACGTCTATCACACGGTTGAATATCTTGACCGGCTTATCAAAGAAGGAAAACTTGAACTTAAAACCGAGGTGCCTATGAAAGTCGCCTGGCACGATCCCTGTCATCTGGGCCGGCACTGCGGGATATATGATGCCCCGCGAAATATCCTGAAGGCGATTCCAGGAATCAAACTCCAGGAAAAAGAGAGGATCAAGGACCAGTCCTGGTGCTGCGGCGGTGGCGGCGGTGCAAGAACCGCTTTTCTTGACTTTGCCCAGATCACTGCCGGCAAGCTGATTGACGAGGTAAAAAACACCACGGATGCGGAAGCCATTGTCACCTGCTGCCCGTTTTGCGAACAGAATATCGGGGATGTCCTAAGCCGAACAGAGGATAAGCTGGAACTGATCGACCTGATTGATCTGGTTAAGAAGGCAACGAACGGTTAACGGTAAACCTATAAAAGCTTTTAAAACTGTTGTCCCTTCAGAGGAGTCTCCCATGGCAGATAAAAGCAGAAAAGTTATACAGAAAAAGCTTTCTCCAGAAGTATACACGGAACTGGAGGCGGTGGTTGGAAAGCGCTGGATTTCGGAACAGCGCTCCCTGGTAGAGACCTACAGCAAGCTTTCGATTGAAGGTATGACCTTTGTTCGCAAGCACCAGAAAGATGAGACCGCCATACCGGCTTGTGTGATTTTGCCCGAGACGACCGAACAGGTCCAGAAAATTGTAAAGATCTGCAACCGGCATAAAGTTCCATTCATTCCTTTTACGAATGGACAGGTTTTTTCCTGTCCCACCACAGATGAAGCGACCCTGGTGATCCATATGTCCCGCATGAATAAGGTCATTAACATTGATACGGACAACATGGCAGCCACTTTGCAGGCTTATGTGGATTATGCCCAGCTTCAGGCAGAAGCCATGAAATACGGGCTGTGGAACGGCGGCACTCCTCTGGCCACCAGCCTGTGCAAGCTCTCCTCCCAGTTCTCTTTTGCCGGCCTTTGGCAGACCGACCTCAAGTACGGACTGTTAAACCGGAACTTGGTGAGTGTTAAGATGGTTCTGCCTGACGGCAGGGTGCTGAAAACCAGCTCACGCTGTCTTCCCCATTCGGGCGATTTCTGGGAATATGGGCCAGGGCCGGACCTTTTGGGTGTGCAGCGGGGAGGCGCCGGCAGCAACGGCATTGTTACCGAGATAACCGTAAAGCTTCATCCCTGGCCCGGGGGAAAGTCCCTGCCCGAGGTGCCCCATGGCAGACCTAGCCTTGAGGATGTGCATAACCCCAAATATGACAGCCCTGACCCCCCCCAAAATCATAAACTGTTCTGGATTGAATTTGAGGATTTCAAGGCTCAGATCAAGACCATGCGGGAGATTTCACATTCAGGGATTGCGATCGGCTTAAATGCAACCGGGGTCTATTCGGCTTACTATTGCTCCCAGACCCAGGAGATGACCTGGGACCGCTGTAAGAACCGCTTCTTCCCGGCCTATAACTGCTATGTGATCCTTGCCGGAACCACCTCAAAAAAACAGCTCGAATACGAGGAAAAAGTTTTAAGGAGTATTGTTGAGAGAAACAAAGGAACGTTCCTGTCAGAGAACCATAAGCCGGAAGTGCTGGAAGCCTTAAAACCCTGGAACCTGGACTGTATCCGCCACACCTCGGGTTTTCGTATGAACCGGAAAATGTATGCCAATGCCTGGCTGCCCACCGGTCCGTTTGAGGTCGGGCTTCAGACTCAGAAATTCTGGTCGGAGGCGCTCAATGCTTTCGGTGAATGCGATATCACAGACCGAGGCGGCACGGATGACACCCCTTTTCTCTATGCGCTTCAGCGCGGACGCTTCAGTCTTGCCGAAGTGGATAATTATCCGGATCCAACCAACCCAGAAGAGATACAAAAAGCTGTGGGTTTTGGCGTTTATGGAATGGCGCGCTTGGTTAAGGAAAAAATCTGTCCCTGTCTTATGGCTTTCTTGAGTGTTGAACCGTTTACCACCATGTTTCCTGAAGTTGGGAAAAACCAGCACCTTTTTTTTAGAAAAATAAGAAAGGTTTTTGATCCGGAAGGAGTGAATGCGCCGGGGCGACAGGTCTATACAGAAGCGGAATGGAAAAACATTCCGGCGCCGCTTAAAGGTCTCGTCAATAAAATGCGCGAAATGGTGGGTCTTAAGACCGTTGAATAGTCATGAATAAAAGAAAATTTCTTCATATAGCGGCATATGTTTTTCTGGCAATGGTTGGTCTGTCTGCATGGGACCAGTATCAATCAGGTTGGCGTCATTATCTGGGTCTGGTCCTCTTCTTTATTTCTTCAGTACGTGTCCTTGTGATCATTTCTTCAGATAAAAGAAGGGGTGCTTAGAACATTTCTTTTTACCGTAGATCTTAAAAACTGAGATGCGGCTGTTGCTGAGCGTGGCCATATTATCTTTTTATTCGGACAGTGAGCAACTTTTTTCTGCTAAAAAACATATTTGCCCGGCGAACTGTAATTTCAAAAAATTCTTTTCTCTGTGGCTGAGCCGAAAAATAAAACCAGATATATTAACTGTAAAATTAAACAGAGATGCCCTGTTAAATAAGAACTGCAGTTTTTGAGGAGCATTGAAAAGCTGTCGCAGGATTAGTGTGGGACCGTCAATTCCCGAACGTAATTCCTTAGGCTGAAACCCGGCATCCGTTAAAGAGACCAGAAGACCATAAGGAGTAAAGTTATAAATGCTGAAGGAGTGGTAAGGCTCAAGATATGATACCGAACCTGTAAAATATCCACCGGGTTTTAAAATCCGAAATACATCTTTAAGCAGGTCGTCCGGGTGTCGCACATGTTCAAGGACCTGATGAGAATAGATGAAGTCAAAAAAGTTATCATCATAGGGCAGGTTAATCCCATCATAGGTTTTGAAATTGCCGTCTGTTCTTTTGCGCAGTTTTCCTTCGGGAGAACCTTCAATATCCACACCAAACCATTTTATCTCAGGATTGATACTACTGAAAAAGTCAATTGAATTACCGGTGCCACAGCCAAGATCAAGAATGGTTGCGGGAGTTGTTTTGTTTAAAAGCAGTTTGTTTGCATAATATTCTGCGGTTATAATGTTTGAACCCTGTGCTGGGAGAAAAGGCTTAAAGAGGCCATATATATTGTTTGACCGGATAAAATTTCTAAGCATGAAATTAAAAAACCTCTTATTCTCCAGGTTGCTTTTAAAGGTGTACGCACCTTCCCTCGCCAAGTAAACCTGCCTTGTGCTCCGGAGTATAGAACCATTTTTTTAAATTTGCAAAAGTTTTTTAAACCTTCCCATATGTTCTGGGCAAACTCTTTTTGAAAGAAAACCTTGCAAAAAAGAACAGCTGATAATATCTTTTAACCAGATGTTAAATAATGATAGCTATGGATAAACTTACTTTTGCTCCGGCATCGGTGCTCTCGGAGAAAACTACATATGAGCAAAAAGATTGGTATACTCTGGGGTGGCGGGCTTGGAGACCTGCTTGTAATCAGACCCTTTTTGCTGGCATTGCATGATGACCCTTCAGTGCAATCATACCTACTGACAAATGCAGCCCATGCGACAGAACTTTTTGAAGTGTTTTGTTCGCCAACCCGGGTTGTCCAGCTCCCCCGACAATACAGTTTACTGCTGCCCATGATCAGAAAATGGCGGCATTTTTTTGACTTGATTTATCTTGGCCCACACCCTACTGTTAAGACCCGTTTGCTGGGATATCTTCTTTCCCCGAGGAAACTATGGTCCAAAGCCCATAAAAACATACCTCCTTACATTTTGGATCAAATTATTGCCGACATTACCGAATTAGGTTTATCAACAAAAATCAAGGATAAAAACCCCGCTACTTTTTTACCCTGGTCGGCAATTCATCAAAAGAAACCTTTTCCGGAAGGACCACCTTTCCTTGCTATTCATCCAGGCGCAAAAAAGAAATGGACAACAACCCTGTGGCCCATTGAAAGATGGAAAGCGCTGATGGTAACAATTTTAACCAAAACCGATTTTTCATTATGTATCCTTGGGGTTAAAGAAGAAGCCCCCAGCCTTAATCAGCTCATTTCTGATCTTCCTGAAAAGTTTAAAAGCCGGATCAACCTGTGTATTGCGAAACCCCTCCAGGATGTTGCAGAACTTATTCTGGGGAGCGCCGGTGTTATTTGTCATAATTCAGGAATTCTTCACCTGTCAACCTTGTTGCAGAAAAAAACCGTTTGTATTACCGGCTCATCAGGTGTTTACTGGCAGCCGCACTATCCCTGGGTCAAAAACATAACTTCAGGATTGTGCTCTTGTGCCTGCAATTACTATAAGTGCCCGATTCCTTTTTTCAGGTCAAAATGCATAGGAGGTATTGATACAGATGCTGTCTGGAAGACAGTTGTAAATCATTTTAATATTGTGTAGCCTTATGCTAATACGCTTTTTTGAAAAACCGGTACGGCTTGAATATCTGCATAAATGGCTTGCCAGGCCGGGTGTGAAAATACTTGATGTGGGATGCGGTAATCATTCTCCTTCACGGACAAAACGTCATTATCCGGAATGCATCTATTATGGTCTGGATAAAACCCCTTATCACCATATCAGCAGAGAAGATCAAATTTGCATGGAACAGTTCTTTGAAATCGATCTGTCAATCCCGGACAGCCTTTCTCAAATACCGAACCGCTTCTTTGACTGTGTGTTTTTATCTCATGTAATTGAACATCTTAAAAGCTGCAGTGAGCTTATTACCTGTCTCCAGAATAAGCTTATCAGGGGAGGGGCCATATATATTGAATTTCCTTCGCCTAGAAGTATTAATTTCCCCAGCATGAGGGGAACTTTAAATTTTTATGACGATCCATCCCATGTTATGATTTATCATCTGGAAGAGATATGTGCTTTTTTCCCTGATAACGAGTTTGATATAATTAAAGCAGGGACAAGGAGATCATTAAAAAGAATACTGCTTCTCCCCTTTTATGCTCTTATTTCTCTGGTCTCTCACGGCTATATTGGCGGTTCAGTATTATGGGATATTTTTGGTTTTTCGAATTACCTCATTGCCGTAAAAAAATAAAATCAGACAAGGAACAACTAGCTTTACTGAAAAAGAATTTACTGGAAATACGGAGTTTAAAATTGTGAAACTTTGTGCAATCGTTTTAAATTATTTCGGCAAGGAGGAAACCGTCGCCTGTATAAACAGTCTTATTGGTCAATCTCTTGCAAAAATAGTTGTGCTTGAAAATTCAGGGTCAGAAGATGAGAACCGGTTTCTGGCTACTGCTTTTAAAGAAGCAGCCATTGTTGAAGTAATCTCAAGCAAAAGAAATCTTGGTTTTGCCGGAGGGGTCAATTATGCGCTCAAGCAAATCATGCCGCATGGATTTGATGCATTTTTAGTTATGAATAACGACACCCTTCTTTCATCTGACATGATAGAGACTCTTATAAAAGGTATGGAGACGTTTTCGCTAGATCTGGCATCACCGGTTATTTACAATTATCCTGAACAGGAGAAGCTTTGGTCCAAAGGAAATTATTACAACACCTGGACCGGACTGCTCACAGATAAACCGATTCCTTTGCTGCCGGGAAATTTTTTCTACTTAACGGGATGTTGTCTTTTGATCCGCACCCGGGTATTTGAGAGTTTAGGTTTTTTTGATGAAGACTTTTTTATGTATGGTGAAGACGCAGAATTCTGTTTTAGGGCTGAGCAAAAGGGATTTAAAACAGGTATTATTGAAGAGGCAAAGATCTATCACCGGACATGTTCTTCAGCTGTTCATAATTCTTTCTTTTATGAGTACCATATAAACCGCTGTCATTTTATGCTTGCCCAGAAGCTTTTTTTAAGTTTTTATGCCCGATTATTTGCGCAGGGATTAAAAACAATACTTCTTGGAATACGCGCTATAATTAGAACGTTTCGTTATAAAAATTTAAATGCCCTTAAGGGATACCTGCAGGCACGGGCTGAAGTACCCTTTGTGAGTAAGTTATCGGCAAATACTTTTTAAAAATATTTCCTCTCCGGCAAACAAAAAATTGTCTGTAAGAGAACCAAAAAACGCCAAAATTACTTTTGCCTGGCAGGCCGGTCTGCAAGGTAACGATAAGTGCTAAAAATTAATCTTCGGATGGGCAGGGGAAGATAATGAAAGAACAGACCGGTTGTCCAAAACCGCAAGAGTGCCGGTTTTGGAATATTCTTAAAGTAGGAACAAATAAGCAGCTTGTAAAGCGGCTGGAAAAAGATCCGGCTGTGCTTGTGGCGAATATAATTAATGGTATCGAAACGCCGGGCGGTTGCTTCTATAACCATGCTTTTTTGTGATATTCTATAGTAGAAAAGTATTTCAGGCACACAAAGAAATGTATATCCGGCAAGACCGGTACGTATCCAGAATTCCCAGTCTTCATGGCCTATTTTCATGGCTTCGTCAAACCCGCCGACTTCTGACCAAATAACTTTCTTAAAAAGAGACGTGATGTTAATATGGTTCCGCTGTAACAGCCAGAATAAATGTACTTCAGACGGCTTGAAAGTGTCTGTTCTTTCTCCTAAATACTGTGTCCAGCAGTAGGCCACGCCTGCACCGGGGCTCACTTCTAGGGCAGCAGCTGTTTTGGCAAGAAACTCAGGGTGCAGATAGTCGTCAGAATCAAGACAGACAATAAACTTCCCCCGTGAGGCTTTGATACCCGTATTGCGGGCGTTGGAAAGACCCCTGTTTTTTTGGCGTATCACCCGTCCTTTTTGCATAAGCTGTTCTGAGGTGATTGTTTCTATAAGCTCAGGCTGATCAGAGCCGTCATCCACAACGATGCATTCCCAGTCTGTGAGGCTCTGGCAGGTAACACTCTTAAGACATTCCTGAAGATATGCTTCTGTCTTGTAAACCGGAACAATTATGGAAATCATTGGAGGTTGAGACATTGTGGTACGCTTTCCATAAAATTTAAACAATCAGTAGGCCACGTAAAGATGCCCGGTTATCCGCTTTAGCAGCTTTGTGGGTCTGCGCAAGAAAGATATCGGCAAAAAAAATAGCTGGGAAGACCCTTGCTGATATTTAAAACAGGTCAGGTTTGATTCAAAAGTATTGGCGATCGAACTGAGCTGATGATTAAAAAGATTTAAGGCTTTATTATAAACCGCTATATCAATTTCATTAAGCCCGCGTATTTTTATTATGTTAGCATCCGTAAACTTAATTAGTTTTTGACGGTTTTTAGCATTTATTTTGCGATATACGGGCCATTTTTTCCAGCCAAGTTTATAATGTAATAACACAAGAGATTTATCAAACTGTTCGGTAAAGCCAAAACAGGTAATATCATTTTTTAATACGGTTACTGCAGTTTCGAGAATGGTTTTTTTGTCAGCGTGAGGCAATTGCTGTTTTTGATCACCCAAAAGTAATTTTGCCTGGATGTTTGAAAGCTCGTTAATGCCGCTGTCGAGAAACGCATCCAGGTTGAATTTTGAAGGTGGATAGTCTTTCAACAAATAGCGGCTTTTGCCTTCGCTGACATGCTGGCAATAGGATTTTACCCGTTCGACAGGATCTCTGAAAAAAGTGATTGTGGGCAGCGTATCCACTTCCGGAATTCCGGTAATTCGCGGGGCATGCCCTCCAAACATGCTTATTTGATCCCGTTTTGACCCGCTGATTTTCCAGTATCTGGTTTTATCTTTTTGAAGGTCTCCGGAAAAAATAAAATGTCTGCCCTTGTAAAATTGATTCAGACAATCGGTAAATGTTGTTCCGGCTGTTTTGGGGATATGCAGAAATCTTATTTTATTCATGGTTGTTTCTCTTATTTTTAATATAAAATAATTTTCGGATGCGTGAGCCAAAAATTGTTCTTTTGAATAAGAAAATATAGAAAGCCCTTACAATGTTGGGTTTTATTTTTACCAGCCAGACAAAGAGCTGTTTTAATTTTACAGACCAAGTATTGTTAGCTCTGATTATTAAAGAAAAGAGGTGAGTAGCAATTTCCACACGGAGGTTTTTAACAACTGACCGGTCTTCATAATTATATTTTTCAATGAACTTATCGATAAGTGCATTGCGATATGAAACCAGTTCATTCATACGTTTATTGCTAAAACCTTCCTGAACTCCGCTGTAAAGAAGCTTGAAACTTTCCAGCACATGAATATCTACTGTTTCTTCCAAGACTTGTTGCAAATTCCTTCTGGAAATTTTTCGGGCAAGTTCTTTTTGTTCGCCTGTTCTAGAACTGGTTAAATTTCCTTCCCACGTACGCCATTTAACCAGAACTTCCGGCATGTTGGCCAGCTCATGTTCAAAACTTATCCGTGAACACAGGTCATAATCTTCTGTCGAATCATAGGCAGGGTCATACCCCTGCAAAGAAAGAACTCTGTTTTTCCTGAACATAATTGACGAATTTATAAAAGTATTACAAAAAAGAAGTTTCCACTTAATCAGGGGTGAGTCTGTCAAAAAAGTTTTTATCCCTTGAGAATTCCCGTTTTCATCGATTATCTCGGCCCAGCTGCCAACCAAAGCAATATTTTGATTGTTGTCCAAAAAATTTTTCTGTTTTTCAAGTCTTGTAGGACATGAGATATCATCACTGTCCAAGCACGCAATATATTTTCCTTGGGCAAGATCTAGTCCCCGGTTGCGGGTTAGACAAACGCTAAGGTTGGTCTCATTATGAATCAGCCTGATGCGTGGATCAGTATATGCCCCAATAATTTTTACAGTCCTGTCTGTTGATGCGTCATTAATGATTAGAAGTTCAAAATCTTCTAAAGACTGCTGAAGAATGCTGTCAATTGC
>JAHEEI010000249.1 GCA_024640785.1 Pseudomonadota bacterium | reverse complement strand
CTAAGGAGAAGGGCTTGCTGTTAGAATAAAACTGTCCCCTTTTTATTGACTGTCTTTTCAACTGTTCTCTTTATTCCAAAGCGCTAACCGCGTTAAACCCTCCCCATACCGCATCCATGATCGTACCTGCCTCAACACAGTCCCCAATACTGATTACCCTGGCTTCTTCCTTAAGCGCCTGACTTAAGTCATTGACAGGAAAAAGTCTGCCTGCAAAAACGAGGTTGTCCATTTCAATTTTTATTTCTTTTTTGTTCTGTTCAGCTATCACACTGTTATTCTCCAGCCTTATGGGAATGACCCCCCGCATCACTGTGATCTTTTCTTCTTCCTCTAACATCTTGACAAGCATTTCACGGTTATTGTGGTCAACCATATTAATATCAAGCTCAGGCAGATCCATCCGGGCACAAAGCGTAACTTTTTTACCTTTCCGAGCCAAATCAAAAGCAGTCTCACACCCGATAACACCGGCACCCATCATCAGGACCTTTTCGCCTTGAGGCTCTTTCCCGTTTAACACCTCAATGGCAGACAGCACATTATCCGCATCAAAAGGAAGCGGCTCCATCTGTGCGCCGGTGGCAAGAATAACATAGTCCGCGCCGAATTTCAGAATGTCTTCTGTTGTGGCTTTTTTATTGAAGACGACATTCATGGACAGGCGATTGGAAAGCCGCTGCAGGTACTTCACATAGTCTGTGATGTCACGCTTAAATACAGGCATTGATGCCGGCCACAGATTTCCGCCCAATCTGTCAGAAGCTTCCCACAGGGTAACCTCAAATCCTCTCTTACTGCCGACCCGGGCCGCTTCGATACCGCCGGGACCGCCGCCAATCACCAGAAGCGATTTTTTCTCTTTAAGCGGAACAAGCAGCCGGTCTGTTTCGTGCCCGGTAAGCGGGTTAAGCGCGCAGCTGGTGGGTTCTCCCGGGATCATCTGCCACAGACACCCCTCATGACAGCCGATACACGGCATGATCTCATCCGTCTTTTTGTTTTGAACTTTATTGACCCATTCCGGTTCAGCCAGAAGCCCTCTGCCGATAGCCACAAAATCAGCCTTGCCCTCTTCAATCACCTTTTCCGCCACCTCAGGATACTGGAGTCGGCCCACGGCAATAACCGGAATAGAAACGATCTTTTTCACTTTCTCAGCCAGATCAACCATGCATCCCGGAGGCTGAAACTGCGGCGGGTGAGGCCAGAATCCGGTCTCATAGCAGCCCGCATCAACATGGAGCGCATCCACACCCATCTTTTCAAGCTGTTCTGCTATCCACAGCCCTTCTTCCTGTTCCCGGCCTCCCTCCAAGTGGTGCTCAATCCCGAACCGGTAAATAAGCGGAAAGTCTTCTCCGGCTTCGGCTCTTATCGCCTCAATGGCTTCACGTGCGAAAGTAAGCCTTTTTTCCCGTGAGCCGCCGTACTTGTCCTCTCGCCTGTTCCAGAGAGCTGTCATGAACTGATCCATCAAATACCCCTCATGACCGTGCAGCTCAACACAGTCTGCTCCGGCTTCCCGGCAGCGCTTGGCACTATAGCCAAAAGACCTGGCAAGCGCTTCTGCCTCTTCCGTGGTAATGGCCCGGCTAAAAAGATCCTCATAATCAGGGATATAATAGTTTGTGTTTACAGAAGCTGAAACCGGTTTGACATCATCAGGCACAACATAGGGCGGAACAACCCTGCCGAACCCGGCGGTCAGCTGAATGCTGAGCTTACAGCCGTATGCGTGAACCGTTTCAGCCAGTTTACGCATTGCAGCAACATGGTTATCATCAGCCATGCTTAAAAGCTCTTTTGCACAAGGCTCAAGCGCCTTTGAGACAAAAACCATCTCTGTTGTTATCATCCCTGTTCCGCCGGCAGCTCTGGCGCCATAATAAGCCCGGATCCGTTCGCCCCAGTACTCTTTAGTTCCCGGATCACAGATTCCACGAACCCCCATGGGCGCCATAATAACCCGGTTTTTGATTTCAAGACTTCCTATGTTGCCCGGTTCCAGGAGTTTCATATTTTAGCCTCCTTAATAATTTTTCTTATATTAACTTTCGATGTTTAACATAAAACGGTTTTTTTTCATACAAAAATATCAAAATCATTTTCAAATATATATGAGGGGAAACCCTTAACCTGAAATTTGAGAATTTTTATAATATATGCTACTAAATATAACAGGTACCAAAGAACCGGACTGCAGCTGGACTGAAAAAATATAAAGTTTAATTATCAATAAATAATTCACCAAAAAAGGAGCGTCCCATGACAAAGCTTATCGGTAAAGAAATTCCCTGGGAAAAACAGAAAGAAAGGTTGATCGAAGCCGTTGCCCTGAAACTGCCCCTTCTCTATAATTCTCTGGCAGAAACATATGGAGAAGAAAAAGGCAGACAGATGTATGATGAGATATTTGAAACAAACTTCAAAAAACGGTCAAAAAAGTTTGAAGGAAAAAGTATTGTGGATATCATGATGGCAGAAATTGACGTGTTCCCCGCCTTTGGCTGGGATATCTGGATTGAAAAAAGAGAAGAGAACGGCAAAGAAGTCTGCTATGAACACCTGGGGAAATGTCCACACCTTGAGGCTACCCGCAAATACGGTCTTCCTGAGCCCTGTGACATCATCTGTGGCATGGACTGTGAAATGGGGAAAAAATACAAGGTCGGTTTATGGGAGCGGATGAGCCACATGCCTTCCGGGGACGTGGAGTGCTGCTTTAAAATTACGGCTTACAAATAAAGTTTAGCCGTATCAAGACCATGGAAAAAAGCAACGCTGAAATAGAACAGAGTATTCTGGAATTTCTCAAAGAACACGGTGAAAACTGTTTTACCTGTGCGCTGGCCACCTGCTTTGAAAATGAACCCCGCAACACCCCGGTTGACGCGAGAAATAACGGACTGAATATGTACTTTGTTTCCGACCCCGGGGGCAAGCTGGAAAACATCCGGAAAAACCCTAGAGTTTGTCTCGCTGTTTTTATCCCCGTGGGCAAAGGCCATATGACAAATGCCAGGGGGCTCCAGATGTGGGGTAAAGCACAGATCATTACAAAGAAAAAGGATCCGGAAGAATTCGAAAAAGGATTGATTACTATACGGCTTAACGAGATATCCCGGTCCTTAAATAAAAAACCGTTTCCGGAAGAGAAAAAACAG
>JAHEEI010000006.1 GCA_024640785.1 Pseudomonadota bacterium | reverse complement strand
CCCAGTCCGCCTGAAGTGAGAAGGGTTCGTGGTTTATCATAATTAAAATACTGGGCAGCCCACATCTGGTTCTGACCCACTTCTGTAGTGATAATACAATCGCCCTTAGTTACTTCATATATTTTTTCAACCACATACTGCGGCTTAATGATTCCCTTCATCTTATAATTAAGGGAATGTTTATCCCTCCAGACCTTGATATCATTAAACCATTTTTTACGCCCAGGCTTCTTTACTTTCTTTTCTTTTAAAATTCCAAGCGCTGATTTTAAGATCTCCTTAACATCTCCAACCACAGGTATATCAACAGGTATGTTTTTACTTATGGATGTAGGATCAATATCAATGTGCACAATTTTTGCGTATGATGCAAAAGCATTAATATCACCTGTAATCCTGTCATCAAATCTTGCGCCTATGGCAATTAAAAGGTCACAGTTAGTGACCGCCATATTTGCCCGAAAAGTACCATGCATACCGATCATACCCAGTGACATGGGATCAGTTCCTGGAAAACATCCCAGCCCCATCAAAGTCATAGTGACAGGAATGTTTGTCTTTTTTGCAAACAAGCATAATTCTTTTGAGGCCTCTGAAAGGATAACCCCTCCACCAGCATAAATAACTGGCTTTTTTGCCTTCAATACTTCATCTAAAACTTTTTCAATCTGGCGTAAATTTCCTTTATAAGTAGGTTTATATCCCCTGATCTCAACTTTTTCCGAAGGTTTAAACTCAACCACTTTACCCAGAATATCTTTTGGCAAGTCAACCAGCACAGGCCCAGGACGGCCTGACATGGCGATATGAAATGCTTCCTTTATTACCCGCGGCAGATCTTCTGTCTTTTCAACAAGATAATTATGTTTTGTACACGGTCTGGATATCCCGACGATATCAGCCTCCTGAAAGGCATCATTACCAATAAGCTTTGTAGGAACCTGTCCGGTAAAAACAACGATCGGGATTGAGTCCATGTAGGCAGTTGCAAGACCGGTAACCGTATTAGTAGCACCGGGACCCGATGTCACCAGACACACACCCACATCTCCGGTAGCACGTGCATACCCATCAGCAGCATGGACTGCACCCTGCTCATGACGAGTCATAAGATGCTTTATCTTTGAGTCATATAAGGAATCATAAATATCAAGGACAGAGCCTCCAGGATAACCAAAAATGACTTTAACTTTCTCTCTTTTTAAGCATTCTAAAAATATCTGTGCGCCTTTAATTTTCACAGGTTTTCCTCACTTAAAAATGTAGAGTATTATTAATGATTATATCTAGACAACATTTAGATCGATCTGTTTTAAATTGTACCGATTTTAAATAAATATGCAAGCTTAAGACCTATTCAGCTTATTTTTCTTTTTTACCAAACACCGCATCAGGAGGACGAATATATTCAGGAACTATATTTTCAAGATCACTTCTTTGATGGTTCAAATAAGATCTCAAGGAAGAAAAAGCCACGGACCCTGCTCTGATTATTCCTAGATATTCAGGAAGAACCCTGTAATCCCTATCTATAATTCCCTCAATCTTACTTCTGTACTTTCCTGCACCGTCTCCAATAAAGGATACCTGAGCCGGAAGATCATTAAACCATTTTTCAGGAGAGATTACAGTATCTTCCCTCTCTTTATTCATCACATTGCTGCCTGAGAACTTATAAAGACAGGTATAGACCTGTCTTTTTCGTGCGTCTATCATGGGACAGACATATCCGGAATCAATACCGGTCTGAAACGCAAGAACCTCAAGGGTTGAAACCCCCACAAGAATCTTGTCAAGAGAAAAAGCAAGCCCCTGCGCAGTGCTTATCCCGGTTCTTATCCCTGTAAAAGAGCCTGGGCCTTTTGTAACCGCAACAATATCAATATCAGACAAAGTAATTCCTGTACTATTAGCCAGCTCATCAATGATCAGAAGAATAAGTTCGGAATGGTTTTTGGTCCCATAAATTACCTGTTCACCGGCCAAAGTCCAGCCTTTGGTAATTGCGGCACTGCAGTATTGACCTGAAGCCTCAATTGCAAGCGTAATTAACTCCTTTTTATCCATATCAATTTGGTACATAACGCATTATGTCATTATAAGTAACAAAAAGCATAAGAAATAGGAGCAGAGCCAGGCCCACCATCTGCGCAAATTCCATTTTTTTCCAGCTTAAGGGACTTCCTTTTATTGCCTCAACACAAAGAAAAAAGATATGCCCACCGTCAAGAACAGGAATGGGAAGAAGATTTAAAACGCCCAAGTTTACACTGAGCATAGCCATAAGAAAAAGAAAACTTTTTATACCCGTTTCTGCAAAATCCCCTGCGATCTGAACAATCCTTATGGGCCCGCCAATATACTCCTTGTTTTCTATCGGGCTCCGTGCCAGGATTGCCATGCCAAGAAAAGTCACCTTAACCGCCTCAACAGTTTGGGAAAGACCCATCCATAGTGCGGAAGCCGGGTTATAATATCTTTTAATAAAAGCATCTTCTGCTGGTGATATACCTATTCTGTAAGTCTTATAAGTACCCCTCAGAATGTCTGAAGCAAGAGTAGCTTTTGGAATAAGGCTTGTCACAATAGCTTCTCTACCTCTTGTTATGTGAAGAACTATCTCCTTCCCTTCACTTCCCTCAACAGATGCGGCCAGTTCATCCCAAAGCGTTATTTTAATTCCATTGACTGCAGTGATAGTATCTCCTTTTTTAATGCCGGCCTTTAATGCGGGAGTATCATCATAAACCTTCCCAATGACTGGGGAAAGCATTTCTATGCCTGACATATATAAAACAGAAAACACAAACACTGCAAAAAAAATATTAAAAACCGATCCTGAGGCAAGCACTGAAAAACGTTTGGGGAGTGTCTGATGATTAAGAGAAAAAGGTTTATCCTCTTCCGAAACCTCTTCATCCGGTGCTTCACCAAGAGGTTTAACATAACCACCAAAGGGTATCCATGACAGAACATATTCTGTCTCACCAATTTTTTTACTGAAAATCTTAGGGCCAAACCCCACAGAGAATTTCAGAACCCTTACGCCTGACAGTTTAGCCAAAATAAGATGCCCCAACTCATGAACAATAATAAGCGGTGCTAAAAGAAGCACGCCAGGGATTAAATAATGTATAAAAATATTCCAGAAATTTACAATCATATTTTCCACTTTTATCTTTCTAAAAAATAAATTATATAACCCAAGAGTTTTTCTATGTACTGTTTATAGCCTTCTCTCTTGCCCATTTGTCGGCTTCAATAATATCATCAAGTGACCTTCCCCCATAATCATTAAAAGAGTCCATGACTTTTTCAATAAGTTTGGAAATAGAAGTAAATCCTATAAGACCGTCACAAAATTTCTGCACTGCAACTTCATTCGCAGAATTCATTATAACCGGCATTAGTCCGCCCGTTTCAAGAGCACGAAAAGCAAGCCTGAGATTCGGAAATCTTTCATAATCAGGATCTTCGAAAGAGAGCTTTCCGATCTCAGCAAAATTGAGAGGTTCTACAATCTTATCTAGCCTGTCCGGACATGACAGAGCATATGCAATAGGAGCCTTCATGTCCGGTCGTGAAAGCTGCGCAAAAACTGTTCCGTCTATAAATTCAACCATTGAATGCACAATACTCTGAGGATGTACTATAACTTTAATCTTTTCAGCAGGCATTCCAAAAATGTAGTGAGCCTCTATAATCTCAAGCCCTTTGTTCATCATGGAAGCAGAATCAATGGTCACCTTACTTCCCATTTTCCAGCGTGGATGCATTAATGCTTCTTCAGGCAAAACATTTTCAAGCTCTTCAAGGGTTGCTCCTAAAAAAGGCCCGCCGGATGCAGTGAGAATTATATTCTTAACATCCTCATTTTTTTTATCCTTTAATAGCTGAAATATCGCACTGTGCTCACTATCAACTGGAATAATCTCTGAGTTGCTCTTTTTCGCTTCAGAAATCATAAGTTCACCGGCCATTACCAGAGATTCTTTATTTGCAAGTGCAACAGTTTTTCCAGCCTTAACAGCCGCTAAAGTCGGCAGCAGACCTGCGGAACCAGATATCGCAGCAAAAACAACATCGGCTTCAGGCATTGCAGCAACCTTACAGGCACCTTCAACACCATAGAGAACCTCTGTTCCGGAACATACATTTAAGATATCTTGTCCTGAGTCCTCGGAAAGAGAAACAATTCCGGGCTTATGCTTACTGATTTGTTCCTGAAGGAGTTCGGCATTATATCCGGCTGAAAGGCCTACAACTTGATACTTTTCAGGATATTTTTCAATCACCTCGAGAGTGCTTTTACCGATCGATCCAGTTGATCCAAGAATTGCTATTTTCATATACCTGTATTAAAAACCTTTAAATAGTAATAAAAAAATGGGGCTGCAAAAAGGAGACTATCTACTCTGTCTAGAATACCTCCATGCCCGGGAATAATATTTCCTGAATCTTTAACTTTATACGCTCTCTTTATCATTGATTCAGCAATATCCCCAAACTGATTAAATATATTAATACCAAAACCCATTACAGCACAGCTTGTAATATCAAAAGTATTTAATAATACTACCTGACAGATAAGGGCTGCTAACACACTTGAAACAACACTTCCCACAGCCCCTTCAACAGTTTTTTTAGGACTGATTGACGGTGCCAGGGGTTTTTTCCCAATTAAACTTCCAATAAAATAAGCTCCTGAGTCTCCGGCCCAGGTCACAAAAAATAAAAAAAGTATTAAATTTTTGCCGTGAGGATACTCGTTTATAGGCAAAAGATAAGACAGCAGAACTGCTACATAAAATATACCGAAAAATTTTGAAGAAATTATAGCAAAAGCGTTACCTTCTTTACCTGGAAATATAATATAATATAAGAAAAAAATAATAAAACAAAATACAAGTACGGCATAAGGTGCAGAACACAAAAAATGACTGTTTTCCGCAGAGGACTTAATTCCCAAAAATACAGAAACAGGAAAAAGGCAGCCCGCTAGGATTGCCATCCACTTCTCAAAGGCTGGTTCACCTGCAATTATAACCTCAAAAAGTTCTTTTAGTGCAAGGACGATAACTGCCAGTATTACAGCAAAGAAGATAAAATCGCTGGGTGATTTTACTAGCAGAATTATAAGCGGAATCCCTATAACTGCAGTTATTATTCTTTTAAGCATTTAAACCTTTTTTAGTGAAAATATCGGTTGGGAAGAAACGTTAGCCTTCAGAAATCTGCTCATCAGTAAGGCCGAACCGCCTTTTTCTATTCTGAAATTCTATTAAGGCTCTGTATAGATCATCTTTCCTAAAATCAGGCCACAGAACATCGGTAACATATATTTCACTGTAAGCTATTTGCCAAAGCAGAAAATTACTTATCCTCATCTCACCGCTTGTCCTTATTAAAAGATCAGGATCCGGCAAACCTGCGGTATACAAATTTTCCGATATAGTAAGCTCGTTTAAATCTGCTGATAACAGTTCTCCTGTTTCAATTTTATTTGCAATTTTTGAAACAGCATTGAGTATTTCCTCTCTGCCGCCATAACTTAAAGCAACACTTAATACCATTCCGGTGTTATTTCTCGTTATCTCAACAGCCTCATTAAATACATTAATAACAGATTTCGGTAATTTATTTAGATCACCGATCCCCTGCAATCTAACATTATTTTGATTAAGTTCATTTACCTCTGAGCGTACATATTTCTTAAGGAGACCCATAAGAGCCTCAACCTCATGTTCAGGCCTCTTCCAGTTCTGGCTGGAGAATGCATACAAAGTAAGCGCTTTTATGTCAAGTTCACAGCAGGCTCTCACAATCTCCTTGACCGACTCCATACCCTCCCTGTGACCAAAAATTCTTTTAAATGAACGTTTGTTGGCCCATCGACCATTTCCGTCCATAATAATTGCAATATGCTTGGGAAGTTTTTCTTTTACAAGCTGTTTTATAGACATACTTTTCCATTCTGTATTTTAAATAATCATTTAAAATATCATAATGAAGCTACAAGCTCAAGCCAATTCTCTCATAATATAGAGATATGTAATATGAAATTTAGGTTTAAAATTCGAGACATTTTCAGTTTTATTATCAGCTAAAAGACTAGCTGAATGAAGAAACCTTCATCTTTGCTGAAAAAATATAAAAAAACGCCTGCCCTGTGAACATACAGGACAGGCGTTATAAAAACAACTTTTTTAAAAACTGCTTAATGCCACATCAACACTACTTACCTTCAACTATTGCCTCAGTCGGGCAGACTTCAGCACAGGATCCGCAATCTGTACATTTTTCAGCATCAATTACATACCTGTCATCACCTTCACTGATGGCCTCAACGGGGCATTCATCAGCACATGTTCCACACGATACACAATCTTCAGTAATCTTATAAGCCATAATAAACACCTTCCTTTACTATTAATATTTTGTTAACTGTTTAAAACTCCATTATCTCTTTTTCTTTTTTTTCGCCAATCTCATCACACTTCTTGACATACTCATCTGTAATTTTCTGAACTTCCTCCTGAGATTTAAACATTTCATCCTCAGATATTAGTTTGTCATTCTTTGCTGATTTTAAATCATCATTGATTTTTCTTCTATGGTTCCTGACAGAAATTTTCGCAGCCTCAGATATTTTTTTTACCATCTTGACAAGCTCTTTTCTTCTGTCCTCTGTTAGTGGAGGAATAGAAACCCTTATGATTTTCCCATCACTGTTGGGAGTCAAACCAAGATCAGCTTTTAAAATAGCCTTTTCAATCTCTTTTATCACTTGAGAATCCCAAGGCTGAATTGTGATAAGCCTTGCCTCGGGGATTGAAACATTTGAAAGCTGATTCAATGCTGTTGGTGTTCCATAATAATCTACTCTAACACTGTCAAGCAAGGACAGAGAAGCTCTTCCTGTTCTTACTTTCCCAAGCTCCTTTTCGTAGGATTCAATACTTTTATCCATATCAGTTTTTAAAATACTTAAGAGCTCTTTTTCCATATTTTAACCCCTTATGTGTGTACCGATTGATTCGCCCATAACTGCTTTAAAGATATTTCCTGTCTTGTTAAGATCAAAAACTACTATCGGAAGATTATTGTCCATGCACAAAGTTATAGCAGTCAGGTCCATAACCTCAAGATTTTTTTCTATAACTTCTCGATATGTCAGCTCTTCAAATCTTTTCGCACCAAGGTTTTTCACCGGATCACGATCATAAACACCGTCAACCTTGGTTGCTTTTAAAATTACTTCGGCATTTATCTCATTAGCCCTTAGGGCAGCAGCTGTATCTGTTGAAAAAAATGGGTTGCCCGTACCTGCGGCAAAGATTACAACTCTCTTTTTCTCAAGATGTCTTATTGCTCTTCTTCTTATATAAGGTTCTGCGACCTGATGAATCTGGATAGCCGACTGAACTCTGGTTGGCACATCACGCTTCTCAAGGAGGTCCTGCAAAGCTAGGCTGTTCATAACAGTTGCAAGCATCCCCATATGGTCAGCGCTTGTCCTGTCCATACCCTTTGCTCCTTCAGAAAGACCTCTAAAAATATTTCCGCCCCCGATAACCACACCGATTTCTGTTCCGATATCAAAAAGGTCTTTTATTTGAGCAGCAATATTATCTACAATCGCGGGATCAATACCGTAGGAAAGTTCGCCTTTAAAAACTTCGCCACTTAGCTTAAGAAGAATTCTTTTATATTGTTTAACAGAACCGGATTCCATGTTTACCTGTCAAATATTATTATCAGTCCCCAAGATTGAATCTGACAAAACGTGCAATATTAATATTTTCTCCGAACTGAGCAATCGCGCTTTTAACAAAATCATTTATTTTAACCTTATCGTCCTTTACAAAATTTTGTTCAAGCAGGCATACTTCTGAATAGAATTTTGCGATTCTTCCTTCAGCGATCTTTTCGATGACTTTTTCAGGCTTATTCTCATTTTTTGCCTGTGTCTCGTAAATCTGGCGCTCTTTTGAAATTACATCTTCAGGAACATCCTCTTTTTTCAAATACTGAGGACTTGCAGCAGCTATGTGCATGGCTATATCTTTCGCAAAAGAAGTAAAACCTTCACCCTTTGCCACAAAGTCTGTCTCGCAGTTTATTTCAACCAGAACACCCAATTTATCTCCGGGATGTATATAGGAAATGATTTTTCCGTCTTTTGTAGCACGTCCCGACTTTTTATCTGCAGAAGAAATTCCCTTTTCTCTTAGAAATGAAACAGCCTTTTCCATGTTACAGTCACACTCCTGCAAAGCTTTCTTGCAGTCCATCATTGGAGCGCCTGTTTTGTCTCTCAATTCTTTAACGTTTTTTGCATCAACACTCATAGTACATATCTCCTCTTTAGCAGCTCCAAAGCAAGCTGGTAATCGTTATATTATTTCTCAGCTGTTTCTGCTTCTTCAGCCTGTTTTTTAAAAGCCTGTTCTTTAGAAGCCTGTTCTTTTAAGGATTCTTCCCTTTTTTGCGCTCCTTCAATAATAGCATCTGCAATCTTTGAGCTAAAAAGTTTTATAGCCCGGATAGAATCATCATTTGCAGGTATTACAAAATCAATACTATCAGGATCAGAATTAGTATCCACTAGAGCAATAACCGGAATATTAAGTTTCTTTGCCTCTGCGAAGGCAATCTTTTCTTTTTTAGGATCTATGATAAAAATAACATCCGGAACACCGCCCATTTCCCGTATACCGTTGAATATAAAATTAAGTTTTTTAATTTCTCGCTCATAACCAAGGGCTTCTTTCTTTTTAAAACCTTCAAAACTGCCATCATCTCTCATGGTTTCAAGCTTCTTCATTCTTTCGATGCTTTTCTTAACCGTTTGAAAATTTGTCAAGAGACCGCCGAGCCACCGATTTATTACATAGTGCATACCAACTCTGTTGGCTTCTTCTTTTATAGCTTCCTGAGCCTGCCTTTTGGTTCCGACAAAAAGTACTTTTCCACCATTTTCAGCTACGTCTACCACAAACCGGTAAGCTTCTTTTACAAGCACCACAGTTTGTTGAAGATCAATTATATGGATACCATTCCGGGCACCATAAATATACTTCTTCATTTTTGGATTCCACTTACTGGTTCTGTGACCAAAGTGGGATCCTGCTTCTAGCATTTCTTTCATGTTAATTATTTTAGACAAGAATCTTCCTCCTTACATTTAGCATGTGGACAGATTGCAGTTTTGGGGCCTGCAACAGGTTTATTTGTAACCTTTTATCCTTTATACATGCCAGTTATTGGTTTATACCAGCGTCTCACCAGTATGCTATATTTTCTAGTCATCGAATAAGACTAAATTTTATTTTTATATCATAAATATTTTTTTTCTGCAAGATTTTTAGTTTTTTTACCTAAGCAGAAACATTACGATTCCAAATAGTTTATATTCAGCCATCTTTAGTATATTTATAATATATTATAAAAAATATATTATTTTAATTTAAATATCGTTCCAATTAATTATTTTGGATTGCAGTTATAAGCAATAAATGGTTAATTAAAGTATTAATATGCAATTAATTTCTTATTCTACATAATATCATGATTCAATCTTGCCTGATCAAGTTTCATTCTAACATATTTTTTCAAACAATTTTTCACAAACTCTCTTGTAGCAGGAATAAGGAGAATGAAACCGGCTGCGTCTGTAATAAGCCCCGGAGTTAAAAGAAACGCACCTGCCATCAGAATAAGAAGTCCCAAAAAAAGATCATCCGTGGGTATTATTCCTGAATCCATATTTTTTTTAATCCTAAACAGACACTCAATCCCTGCGGACCTAACCATAAGCGCGCCTGCCATACCGGTAATAACAATTATTAGTATGGTTTCAAATATTCCTATCATTGTTCCTATCTTGATAAGAAGAGCAAGTTCAATAAAAGGTATTACAGTAAAAAGTAAAAAAAGTTTAAAAAGCATTTATTCCTCCATTTCAAATCACACAAAACTCGAGAAATATATTAGATTGTTTGCCCCCAAAAGAACTGCTCAAATCATAGGAACTGCTAATTAAATTATTCAAAACTTCAAGCACAAAATTTCAGAACCATATATTTATTTACTATTTAATTACCTTTATAATCATGCCGGTTTTTAAAACAGGCAACTTTTCTGGGTCCCAGGCATTAATAAGTGCAACCTCCTTGAGATCGCTTTTTGGTCTTCCAAATTTTTCAATAATTAAAGGCAGCGTATCACCCTTTTTTACCTCATAAAGTGAAATTCTGTTAGGATAAACATTTTTAATTTCCTTTGAAGAAAGAATCCTGAAACTGTTTATAGTCTTTTCAAAGAGACTAATCACATTTTTAAAGTTCTCTGTTTTTGTATAACCCTTAATATAAAACACCTTATCATCCTGCAGAAAAACCCCCATCCTCAAGGCAACATTACCCAGCCCTTGTGCTTTTGTGCTGTACGTACCCATATATGCTTCCAGTCCTTCCACTCTTTTTCTATTTCCGGAAATCTTTTTCAACTCAAGCTTTTCTGCAATGATGGCCGCTGCCTCATCTACACTCCTTTTCTTTGAAAGATTATAGAGATTAAACTCAATGAAAGCTTCTTCTTTTTTATCAGTTGATATCACTGCCTGCGGCATATTATTTATTTTCCAGTCAAGAGGAAAAAGCAGTTCGATCTTAAGGTCCGGATGAGTAAACCTGTTCCCCACAATAATGCCTTCCCTTGGATCATCTCCAAAAACAAGCCCCTCAAGATTTTTTAAGTATTTTAGCCTGTTGGGATTAGGAATGTTTTGATAAACATCTGCACACAAAGTCTTGTTATTAACATCCGCAATACGCTTTTCAGTCTCAGGATGGGTTGCAAACAGGCTGGTGTGAGTTTTTTTACCTTCGCTGTACCGGTCAAGAAGCTTAAGAGTTTTAAGCATTGAACCGATTGCACAGGCATCATAACCCGCTTTTTCCGCGTACCTGAGTGCAAGCATATCCGCCTCCGTCTCATATGCTCTGCTGTAACCGCTTGAAATAGTTGTAAAAACTAAATCCATAAAATTGCTAAAGTTGGCAACATCAGGCATAAAAATCGATGCTATACTTGTTCCAACCTGATAGGAAACAGCTTTCGTATACTGCCGGACAGAATGCCTAGCAGTCACATGACCGGTTTCATGGGCTAGAACACCTGCAAGCTCAGCCTCACTGTTCATATGAGACAAAAGGCCCCTGGTAATAAAAATATAACCGCCAGGGAGAGCAAAAGCATTGACTATCGGTGAATTAAGAACTGTAAAACGGTAAACAAGGTCGGGCCGATCTGAAGACTCCGCAATCAATTGCCCTACTGAGTTAACATACTGCTGGAGAGGTTCTGATTCATAGCTTCCGTACTCCCGTGCGATTTCAGGAGCCATCTTCCTCCCGATATCAAGCTCCTGCTGTTCACTCATTAACACAAAATCATATTTTTTTGTAGCTGGATTGGTAACGCAGCCAAAAAAAAACAGTGATGATAGAACAATCAAAAAACATAACCGTTTAGACACATCTTCTCCTCCCTAAAAAACTTATATATATTTAACATATCACAATTTAAGATTCAAACTAACAGTATTAATTATAAAAAGGCGATGGGTAAATTTTTATCTGCTGTTTTCTCCGCTATATTTTTATTTATCTTGATTTTTAAATATATTAATGATATTTTTTTTGATTATTCAGGCATTGATAGTGGCGGTGTAGCTCAGGTGGTTAGAGCATACGGCTCATATCCGTAGTGTCCGGGGTTCGAGTCCCTGCACCGCCACCATTTCAAGCTCCACTTAAAAAGTCCTTTCGCCAACAACCTCTCCAATTAATAGACTTTCCAAATATTCCTTGACCACAAATTCAAAACAGGTAAAGTGTTTTCGAAAAATGTTTTTTCTAAACCCTTGTTACCTTGTCTTCCTCAAAATCTTTCAATCAATTTTAATTTGAAATTTTAACACCCTACATGGATAACATTATTAAAACAAACATTAAAGTCATCATCTTCGATCTTGGCAAAGTCGTTGTTAACTTTGACCACATGCGCATCTGTACAAAACTTTCAAAACACAGCACTTTTAAACCTGACCGGATCCATGACATTATCTTTAATTGTGGACTTGAAACTTCCTTTGATAATGGCACGATTTCCCCGGAAAATTTTTATTCACTCGTAAAAAAAAAATTAAGGCTTGAGATTGACAAGGATAGTTTTCAAGAAATATGGACAAAAATATTTACGATTAATCCGGGCATTGAAGCCCTTCTTTCATCACTTAAAAACAGGTACGGACTGCTTTGCCTGTCAAACACAAACTCCTGGCATTTTGAATACTGCATGCAAAAGTACCCTGCGCTTAAGCTTTTTGACGGCTTTATTCTCTCCTATAAAGTCGGGAAAAGAAAACCGGACAGAACTATTTTTGAAGAAGCCATTAAAAAAGCGGCTACTCTGCCAGACAAATGCGTATATATTGACGATGTGCCGGAATTTGTTGAAACAGCAAAAAAACTGGGAATTAATGGCATACATTTTAGAACAGTTAAAAAACTCAAAAAAGAACTTTCGGATCTTAATATTATTTAAGAATACCCCTTTTCCCTTTTTTTCTTAAAAGCCAGACAGCACATATCCGACATCTCAAATCTTGCTGTTCCAGGAAAATACTTTGCTCTAAAGGCCTTCTTCCTGCTGATGTAGGGATAGAACATGTCCCAGGTAAGGAAATAATATTCGCTGTTAAGATTTCCTGAATTATTTTTATCCTAATTTTCAAACTCCACTGTTGATATCTTTTTCTCATACGCTTATAATCTTTCTACATAAAACTGAATGAGTTTTTCAAAATTATTTACCACAACGGGAGATACAATGAACAACCTGATTATCATTGGGTCCGGACCAGCCGGTCTTACCTCAGCTATTTATGCATCACGAGCCCAGCTTAACCCTATTGTAATTGAAGGAATGGAGCCCGGAGGACAGCTCACAACGACTACAGTTGTTGAAAACTGGCCTGGATATCCTGATGGCGTTGATGCCCAAACCTTAATGAACAACATGCGAGAACAGGCGAAAAGATTTGGTACAGAATTCATAAGTGGTGAGGTTAAAAAAATAGACCTCAAAAAAGAACCATTTACCCTTACCGTTGGAACAGAAAAAAGAGACACGAATGCTGTTATTATAGCAACAGGTGCATCCCCCAAAATGCTGGGACTTTCCGAAGAAAAAAAGCTTATTGGCAGAGGTGTTTCAACATGTGCGACATGTGACGGGTTCTTTTTCAGAGAAAAAGAAGTTCTGGTAGTCGGCGGCGGTGACACTGCAATGGAAGAAGCAATATATTTAAGCACCCTTGCAAAAAATGTTACAGTGATCCACAGAAGAGACGAACTGCGCGCCTCTAAAATAATGCAACAAAAAGCAAAAAGGATAAAAAATATTAACTTTACCTGGGATTCTGTAGTTGTGGAAATTCATGACCTTCATAAAAACACAGTAACCGGTGCTTCCATAAAAAATATTAGAACAGGAAAAGTATTTTTAAAAGAATGTGACGGGATATTCATCGGCCTCGGACATATACCCAACACAGATTTTTTAATAAATCAGCTTGAGCTTGATAAAAACGGATTTATTTTAACCAGAAACGGATCAAAAACCAGTGTGCCGGGTGTCTTCGCAGCGGGGGACGTATCAGACCCTGTATACAAGCAGGCCATAACTTCTGCTGGAAAAGGATGCATGGCAGCACTTGATGCAGAGAAATTTATTCAGGGGCTTGAGTAATTCTTAATTTATATCTTTTATCCAAACGGACATACTGTATATATTCATTACCACTAAGCTCTAAATCTTTTTCCCTTAAAAAGCCGGCAGAAACCAGGTCGGATAATATTTGCGGATACGGCCCCTCTTTCATACGATACATCTCAAGAGCTTTTTCGATCTTAAAAATATTTCTACTTTTCAAATAACTATCTACAATCGGCTTATTAAACACCTCGGAGTCAATAAACGGGAAAATATTATTTGGAAAAATAGTCGGCAAAATAAATACAGCTGCCAGCATCAAAACCACAGAAGCATATGAAAAGGGTTTGATTAATCTCATAATATTAAACGAACTCTTTTTACTTACAACTTTTAAATCCGGCATAATCCTTTCAATATAGCCCATCCGAGCCATGTCATTAAGTGCCTTAACCGTTGGAAACTTGCCGAGCAACCCTCTGTTTATTATCTCCTGTATTGTTGATTCACCGTCCACAAGACGGTAAATAACTGCTTCATCATCATCAAGACCTTCCACTGAAGAATCAGGAACATGCTGAAATAAAACATCAAAATTTGGGACCTCCTTTTCAAGTTCAGGCCATACATCTACCATTCTAAGAACATCAAGAAGAAGGGTTTCCGCCGGAATAAGATAGGGAAGACTCGAATCAGGAGCAACATTTTTCTGCTCAAAAAAGTATGTGCCGTCTTTCCATTGAAGCACATCATACACAGTTTCATATATCTGAGTAATTAAAGCTTTTTCAATAATTTTAGAAGAAACAAAACCTTTCCTTATTAGAATCTGCCCCAGGTATTCAAAATTTTTTTGCTGTTCTTTTAAGACATTTTTTAGATCTTTAGGAGATAACAGCTTTGCGGAAATCAGCATTTCACCAAGGGGATAACTGGTTTTACGTTCAGAAGGTTTTGCACCCGCAATACTTCCATTCAAAAAGCTTATTCCAGCTTTGCCGCCCAGTTCATTTTCAATACAGAGGACTCCTGTCTTCTGCTGCTGAGAAATAAGCTGTATGATGTCAGCTACTCCAAAAACCTTTATTTGACCTTCAAGTACCATTTTTTATTATACGGCTTTCTTATTTGAATATTTTACATAAGTCTTTATCCAAGGCTTTTATCTTTTAACTTAAATGTTGTAAATACCGAAAGACCCCAACAGCAAAAAAACACCGCTTCAAGAAAAATAACCAGTGGCAAAGGGTTAGATCCCACAAATGCCCATGGTGACTCAAAAATCATGCTCATAACAATTTTAAAAAAAAGGCAACCAGATACAAAAAGCATAAACAGCCCTGCTAAAATATATCCCTTCCATATAAGTGCGGCTCCCGGGAAAATCAACCCAAGAATATTTCTAACTAACTTATAAAATACCTGATATTTTTTTATTACGATTAACTTTGATGATTTAAGTTCATAGTCAAACTGGTCGTGATCTCGATAATAACTCTGGCACTGAGCGCACATAACTTCTTTTAATATTTCATCTTGGCATCTCATACAAAAAGATTGCCCGCATGTCGAACATCTTTTGGCAATTCTAAAACGATCTTTCTTAAACGACAACAAGCTTACAAAATAAAAAAATAAAACAGCGGGTATCAAATACCTACAGGAGACAGGTTTAAAGAAAAAGCTGCTTAGGTTATCCTGACAAACCAGATCTTTTAGTGAAAAAGCACCTTTCCTGTTCAGCAGTAACATTTTTGAAAGAGTCTCATCAATAACCAGACGATTATAGTGCGATGACCCATCTTCAAGTTTTTGTTCCACCACAGATGCCTCTAGTTCCATCGCCTTATAAAGTTCTTTTTCGGACTCCTCAAACATAAATTCCTGACCATAGGCTTTTGAAAGATTAAAATGTGCCGCTGAACATTTACCGGAGGAAAGTTTTATTGCCCGCTTATATGCATCGACAGCATCCTGCCATCTATTTATTAAAAGATATCCATTCCCAAGGTTGGTAAATATTTTATGATTATCTGGATTCAAGTCAGCAAGATTATTATAAACGTCTATGGCATCTTGAAAATCACCGTTTTTTTTATATGCAAGTCCCAAAGTGAAAAGAACATCCTCATCCTCCGGGTTGTCCTCACTAAGCACCCGAAGATTATTCAAATCATATTTATCCCAATAATTAAAATTTATCTTCCACAATAAAGCAGTATCGGTTTCATGAGACAGTTTAAAACCAAAACCAGCTATGGACAACATACTTGGAACTATTAAAAACAGAAGGAATACAACCGTTGCACCTAAACGTTCCTGTATCTTCAGATAACTAAAAAGAAGAAAAAGCCAAAACGGAATAAGCCATACAACAGCTAAACCAAAAATAAGGGGAGAAAAGAACATAAACAACAATCCTGACAAAATAAAAATATTGGGGAAATTTTCATTAAAGACATGTCGTGCATCATGGAGAAAAAGACCAATATACCTGACAGCAATAATTAAAACAAACAGTACAGAAGTTAAAAGACAGGAAAAAATGATGACAGCTGAATTAGACAACAGAATAAAGGGAAGTGTTTCAAGGTGACTTAGCCCCTTATAAAATGACTGCATATGGCCTATGAGAGGAAGATAAATAAAAAGTCTGTTTTTAGCCCAAAGAGCCTCTGCTTTTGCTTCATATGCAGGGGGAAGGTCAGGTGACAGCTTCACTGCATATGAAGCAAGGATTACAGCTGAATCAAATTCTTTTTCTTTAACAGCTTGCCGGCTTTCTTTAACAAGTAAAAGTGAGTAGGGATCAAAATTTGATATTCCACTGCAAAGCGCCCTTTGCCGAACATCTTCAAGAAAGAATTCAAGCCTCTTTGGGTCAGTTATATCATCTTCAACACCCTTAAATGTGATCCCGGCGTATAATGGATAAATCTGCAGGACGACTAGCAACATTAGGGTGAATACAAGCAAAACGCGTTGGGTAAAAAAACCTGTGCTGGTGGGATTTTTTTTCATGTATAAATTAGGCATGCTAAAAATACTGGTTAACTTAGCTTAAAATCCTCGAAATTGATTTGAATATTGAGAGAACCTTCTTTTCCCTCTCCTTCAAACCTGAATTTCAGAGGAATCTTTATGGAAGTTTCAGAAATTTTTTGAGGGTCCCCGCAGGACATAACAGTAAGGTTTGATTCAGGATCAAATATTGTTGCAGAAGGTATCTCGGCATCAGCAATGCCTGAAACATTAGAAAAGGAGGAGTCCTCAGAAAACACTTCTGAGTCCGGAACAATAGAAAACTTATTGTCTGAGGCAAAAGATGATGTGTCTATCTCCACCTCAGGAATATCATCATCAGCAAATTTAAGGGGAGATTCAGTCTTCAACGGCTCCCCCATTGAAGGCACAGAAGAATCTGAGTCGAGCTTAATGCTGTCATCTGATTTTTCTGAATCTATAGAAAGAGATTCAGCTATAGAAAAAGGTTCTACAAGAGGTTCTTCCGCTGAAAGCTTTATCTCCGGTTCTGAAAACACTTCAGGAACATTGGGTCCAGCAACTGCTTTTGGTTTTTCATATTTTGCACTGGCGGGTTTATTAAGAGACTTTAAAACTAATTTACAGCATGCAGTTAATGTCTCCATTACCCCATCACCATTTAGTGCACTTGCCTCATAAACAGGAACATTATACTTATTTAAAGCAGCCTCAAGTTCACTGACAGGCATGATACGCCCCAGATCTCGTTTATTATATTGAATAACAAATGGAATCGTTTCAAGGCTCTTTTTATGAAACTTAAGGTTTTCATCAAGGTCATTAAGGCTTTCTATATTTTCATCAAGCATAGACTCCTGAGAATCAGCGACAAAAACAACACCGTCAACACTTGTGAGCACAGCCCTTCGGGTAAGTGAATAGTAAACCTGGCCAGGAACAGTATAAATGTGAAAACGTGTTTTAAACCCCTTAACATTGCCAAGCTCAATTGGCAGGAAATCAAAAAACAGGGTGCGGTCATCCTTAGTTGCAAGAGACATAATATCCCCGCGCTGCTTTGGCGACATTTTTTCATGAACAGTCTGAACATTTGTAGTTTTACCGCATAGTGCAGGACCGTAATATACTATTTTTATATCAATCTCTTTTTTAGCAGCATTAAAAACAGCCATAGTTTATAACCTCATGTTTATAGTTATGAAAGCTTCATTATCTCATTTTTAACAGACCTATAGTTCTCGTCTTTTTTCTGTATTTTCTTAAATACCTTAAGAGCCTTTTTCATATCACCTTTTTTTTTATAGATAAGCCCCAGCTCAAAATTAAGATCCAACTCGTCCTCAGAGTTTATATTTTTAACAGAAAGACCTTTTTTTATATATTTTCTTGCCCTTTTAAAATCATTAAGACCTTTCGCACAACCTGCAAGCTTTTTGTAACAATCAATATTATTTTTGTCACCATCAACTGCCTGTTCAAATTCGTCGATTGCCTGATCAAATTTGTTTGAACGATATAAAGCAAGACCCATATTATAATGAAAGGCAGGATTGTCATTATCAGGAGAAGACTTAACCATTTTCTGAAGTTTGTTCAAAACTTCAACAGGTGACATCTTCTCAGCGGGTTCAGTCTGAGAATCAGCCTCACTTTCTCCAATATTCACATCAATAGAGTAGGACTCATCTTCACCAAGCACTTCTTCCAAATCAAAAAAACTCTGTTTTAAGTCACTGGGACTTTTATCTTCCTTTTGAGCTTCTTCAACAAGTTTCCACTTGTCTGCTGGTCCCAGGGTGCGCATGTCATCTGCAGAAAGGTCTTTTTCTCTATAAAAGTTATCAACCTTTTTTATAAAAAACTCATTATTCGGATCGACTTTGGCGATCCTGTCAAGAACCTGGGAAGCCTCAAACTTCATTCCTTTCTCATAATAGTGTTTAGCAAGCTTTTCAAGCAGTGCTACCCCATCACCAATAAGCTCATTTTTTATCTGCAACTCCGCAAGTTCCAAATACACATCGTACTGATCTGGATCAATCAAAATAATGTTCTTATAGATTGCAATAGCTATCTGAATTAGTCTTTTTTTCTGATATTCTTTAGCAGCAAACAGGAATGTCTCAATAGCCTCTTTTTTCTTTTTAGCCTCAAGATAATGTTCAGCGATCTTTATGTGTATTCTTATGTCATCAGGTCTAGCTTCTGAAGCTTTCCTTAACTTTTTCAACTTGTCTTCAAAGATTTTCTCAGGAGATTTTTTTCTAAAATTTTTTAAAAATGAGAATTTCATATTAATCTACTGCCCGGAAATTTAAACAAATTAGATTTTAGATTCAGGAATTAATTAACTTTTAATCATTGATTCATTTTATTTAACAAAAATTTATACTATAAATTAATGTTAATATATACAATTTTTAAACATCAATGTAAACGTAAAAAATATATTTAAAAATTCAAACCATAATTGATTGACCTTCTTAAGCTTTTTAGTTATGCTCGTTTTTAAATCTGAACTCAATAATAATAATAATAAATAAATTTTACGGTAAATTATGAAAAGATACTCCCTATCTGTTCAATATATAATAATTTTTTTAATAGCAATAATTCCTTTAGTCACTTGCGGATGCGGCTTTTCCAGAAAATCAAAACCAAAAAACGAAAACGATTTTTTAAAAAATCAGACTGTTAAAATCTATTCTAAGCCAAAAACTCTGATTCCTGACTATGAACGTATGAAAGAGCACCCAATTGTTTCCTGGCTCTGGATAAAACCAGGTTTTGATCTCAACGACTGTGGAAATATAAAAGTCCTGCCAATTATAAATTACAGTAACATCAAATATGAATGGGCTGAAACAAAACTTAAGCAGGAACTGGATAAACTATACTCGCCATACGATTCAGCTTCAGGAACTTTGGATCTGGAAATATCAACTGCAATTATTGACCTGATTCCCAAGAAGAGTATATTTAAAAGTAATATTATACCTAAGATTACTGTTGAACTCATCATTTTTGACAAAAATACAAAAACTGTCTGCTGTATGATAAGTCATTATAAGAAAGCTGAAAAATTCAAAGACGCTTTAGATGGATTAATCAGCGATTTGAAAAACCTTTCTGATAAAACCCTAAAGGAGTGAACCGCAATACCCGGCTCACCTGGACTAAAACTGAAGCAATGTTCTCTTGCATGTTAAGCATTTCCGAAACAAACCCAGCGGCACTATGTTCTTTTAATATCTTAAAAAATAATGATACAGACAAATGAAACCTAACATAAAAATATGCGGTATCACACGCAGTTCTTATGCTAACGCAGCTGCCAAAGCCAAAGCAGACTACATTGGTGTGATCGTTGATATTGAAGAATCCCCAAGGAATGTATCATTAAAAAAAGCAGAAGGAATAATAAAGTCATCACCGATTCCGTCAGTTGTACTATTGGAAAAAGACATTAATGGTACCATTAAAACAGCATCAGCTCTAAAGCCTTATGCTATCCAGCTTATTGGAGACTATACCCCTATTGATATTCCGCCTTTAAAAAAGGTCTTAAGCTGCATGGTCTGGAAAAGCATCAGCATTCCAACCACAGGAACTGATGAGACGACATATCTGTCTTTGATCAACCTCATCGACAAATACAAAAAGGCAGGCACTGATGCTATAATCCTTGATACTCTGGTTGCAAAAAAAAAGGGCGGCACCAGCCAAACCTGTGACTGGGATACCGCTGAAAAGATTGTCAAAGCCATAGATATACCTATATTCCTGGCTGGAGGCATAAATCCTGAAAACGTATGTGATGCAGTAAGAAAAGTCAGACCATATGGTATAGATCTTTCAAGCGGTGTTGAAAAAGCCCCTGCTGTAAAAGATCCGGAAAAGATATTGGAACTTGTAAACAACCTTAGAAGCATTAAATATTAGTTTTTTCACAGGAGATAGCTTTGATTGTTTCGCTTATAAAGAAAGTTTTCGGCACAGCACATGAAAGAGAGATAAAAAAAATCCAACCGATCATTGATCAGATCAACGGTCTTGAAGAAACCATGATAAAGAAAACCGATGATCAGCTTAAAGAAATGACGCCGGCATTTAAGAAAAGGCTCAAAAACGGCGAAACCCTTGAGGACATACTACCCGAAACCTTTGCATGCGTACGGGAAACCGCCAAAAGAGTTCTCCAAATGCGCCATTTTGATGTTCAACTGATAGGCGGTATAGCGCTTCACAGAGGAATAATTGCTGAAATGGCCACCGGTGAAGGTAAAACCCTGGTGGCCACACTTCCCGCATACCTTAACGCTCTTTCAGGTAATGGTGTACATATCATAACGGTTAATGATTACCTAGCTAAACGCGACCGTGACTGGATGGGTCAGATATTTGAATTCCTGGGCCTTACAGTAGGCGTTATACACCATGAGATTAGCCAGGAGGAGAGAAAAGAAGCATACAGCTCTGACATAACATACGGAACGAATACTGAATTCGGCTTTGATTATCTCCGTGACAACATGGCAAATGATGCTGAATATCAAGTCCAGACCAATCACAATTTTGCAATAGTGGATGAGGTGGACAGTATTTTAATTGATGAAGCACGTACACCGCTTATCATCTCAGGGGCTGTTGAAAGATCAAGTAATAATTATTTCGCCCATTTCAAAGGATCTGTGGAACGAGTCATGCACAGCCAGAACCAACTGATAAGCAGGCTTTTAAAAGAATCAGAAGACCTTTTAAAAGATCCCGAAAAAGAGTATGAAGCAGGCATCAAACTTCTTCAGGTAAAAAGGGGCTCTCCCAAAAACAAGAAATTTTTAAAAATGGCCAAGGAAGGCGCCTTAAAAAAGAAGGTCGATCAGATTGAGCTTGATTACATTCGAGAAAAACGCATGCATGAGATAGACGATGAACTCTATTTCAGCATTGATGAAAGAGCAAACTCCATTGATTTAAGCGATAAGGGCCGGCAACTGCTGTCACCAAACGACCCGGATTTCTTTGTCATGCCGGACCTCAGCATGTCAGATGAATATAACGACCTGACAGAAGATGAGAGATTTAAAAAACAGCAGGAGCTGGAAAAGGAGTTTTCAGAAAAAAGCGAGAAGCTCCAAAATATCTCACAGCTTTTAAAAGCATACTCCCTTTTTGAAAAAGACGTAAACTATGTTTTAAATGAAGGCAAAGTAATGATCGTTGATGAATTCACAGGCCGCATCCTTCCCGGAAGGCGCTACAGCGATGGGCTTCATCAGGCGATTGAAGCAAAAGAGGGCGTCAGAATTGAAGGAGAAACTCAGACACTGGCCGCCATAACCATACAGAACTATTTTAGAATGTATACTAAGCTTTCGGGTATGACCGGTACTGCCGAAACCGAAGCCCCTGAATTTTTAAAGATATACAAACTAAAAGTAATGGTAATTCCGACCAACAAACCTGTAAGAAGAATGGACAGCCCAGATGTTGTTTTCAAAACAAAAAAAGAAAAGTACAGGTCAGTAATTAAAGAAATTGAAAGAATGAACAAGCTGGGTCGACCGGTACTTGTGGGAACAGTTTCAGTTGAAACATCCGAGCTCATTAGCCGGATGATTCCTAAAAGAATAAAACATTCTGTACTAAACGCTAAAAGACATCAGGAAGAAGCATCAATAGTTAAAAATGCGGGCCAGGCCGGAGCTGTAACAATCGCCACCAATATGGCCGGGCGCGGAACGGACATAAAACTCGGACCCGGTGTAATTAAATGCGACTGCTGCTGCCTTTACTGTGAAATTGAAAAAGATGAAGGCTGTAAAAACTGCCCTGATTCTGAGAAAAAAGGGAACAGGAAAACAGAATGTAAAAAAGAGGTTCCCTGCGGACTTCACATAATTGGAACGGAAAGACATGACTCCCGCCGTATAGACCGTCAGCTCAGAGGACGTGCGGCACGACAGGGCGATCCGGGTTCTTCTAAATTCTTTCTATCTCTTGAAGACGATCTGCTAAGGATATTCGGTGCAGAAAGAATTTCTGGGATAATGGACCGCTTTGGTATGGAAGAAGACGAGCCGATCGAACACAACCTTATCACCAGGGCAATAGAAAACGCACAGGCAAAGGTTGAAAATAATAACTTTGAGATGAGAAAACACCTGCTTGAATATGACGATGTCATGAACAAGCAGAGAGAAATTATCTATAAGCTCAGACACAGAGCCCTGCACGACGAAACGCTTGAGGACCTAATCAAGGAATATTCAGAAGAGCTGCTGGCAAATATCATAGATACATACTTTGCGAGAGAAATACCTCCTGATGAAATCAACACCAGAGGATTTGTTGAAGCTGTTTTCAGACAGTTTTCACTCCCAGTCCATATGAATGCAGATGAGCTCAAAGCAGCAAAAGCGGATGATCTCGAAAAAAATATTTTCGATAACATAATACAGCAGTATGAATACAGAAAAAGAGAATTTAGTCCTAAGATAATGCATCAGCTTGAAAAATTCATCTACCAGACACGACTTGATGAACTCTGGAAAGACAACCTGCTTGACATGGATCACTTAAGAGAGGGAATCGGCCTAAGGGGTTATGCACAGCAGGATCCGTTAAGAGAATATCAAAAAGAAGCATATTCACTTTTCACCAGCATGGTTGAGCGCTTAAAAAGTGACTTCATTGAGAAGCTCTTCATGGTCAGAGCCGTTGAAAATGAGCGCATAGAAAGACCAGCTGAACCTCAAAAAATTGAAATGAGCAGAGGCGAAGAACAGACTGAGAAAAAACCTGTGGTCAGAAAAGACAAAAAGGTTGGCAGAAACGAAGCCTGTCCATGTGGCAGCGGAAAAAAATACAAGAAATGCTGCGGAAAAGCATAATATAATATTCAGACACTTAATCACGATGTTTAAGTAAATTTAGAAAGGCGCACTATTGAAATCATGAAACGTTTTCCGATAAATCAAGGTGTCCCTGGATTTAAGTTCGCCGGTATCTCAGCAGGTATTAAAGGTAATTCCTTAAAAGATCTGGGCCTCATCTTTGCTGAACACCCCTGCTCTGCAGCAGCAGTATTTACAAAAAACAGTGTTAAAGCAGCTCCGGTTCTGGTCTGCGCTGAAAAGACTAAAAACAATTCTGTTCAGGCAGTCCTTGTCAACAGCGGTAATGCCAATGCCTGTACTGGACTACAGGGAATAAAGGATACCTATAGAACATCCGATACCCTTTCCTTACAACTAGGCCTGAATCGAACCCTAATCGCCCCTTTTTCAACCGGTGTGATCGGCGTAAAGTTTCCCGTACAAAAAATAATAAAAAGCCTGCCCAGACTCATCAAAAACCTTTCGGCTGAAAATTCAAAGAGTTTTGCAGAATCAATTTTAACAACTGACACATGTATTAAAACATCTGCTTTAAAAGATACCATCAACCAGGAAACTGTAAAAGTGCTTGGCATCGCAAAAGGCTCTGGCATGATTATGCCAAACATGGCGACCATGCTTGCCTTTATTGTGACTGATATTTCAATAGAAAAGAAATTATTAAAAAGCATTCTTAAAGAAATAAACGAAAAAACCTTCAACATGATAAGCGTTGACGGAGACATGAGTACCAACGATTCTGTTATTGTCCTGTCCAGCAATTTGAGCAAAACCGCTGTAACAAATAAAAGCTCTAATGCATACAACCTCTTTAAAAAAATGCTTCACCGGGCAATGAAAGAGCTGTCTGAAATGATTGTAAGAGACGGTGAGGGAGCAACAAAACTCATAAAGATTAGGATAAAAAATGCCAAGACAGACTCTGATGCAAAAAAAGCAGCATTTCAGGTTGCGAATTCCTGCCTGGTTAAAACCGCATTTTTCGGCGAGGATTTCAACTGGGGAAGAATAATGGGGGCACTTGGAAGTTCCGGTGCATCCTTTGACATGAACCATGTTGCCCTTTTTATTAATAATATCTCTGCTGTGAAAAACGGCCAGGGCATAGAAAAAAATATTTTAAGGCTTAAAAAAACTATTAAAAAAAGAGAGATTGACTTATTAATTGATTTAAAAAACGGGAATAAAAGCTGTGAGGTTTCAACCTGTGACCTAAGTTATGAATATGTCCGAATCAATGCTCATTACACCTCCTGACAAAATCATTCCTTTATTTAAACATTCCATAGAAGGGCAGCTTATATGCCGACCTTAAATGTCAACCAAATAGAAATTTATTACGAAATTAAAGGAAAGGGGACACCTCTTACAATGATCATGGGCCAGGGATGCTCCCTGCGTCAATGGGAATGGATGTCGGATGTTTTGTCTAGTTCCTTTAAGGTCATCACTTTTGACAGCCGGGGTGCTGGAAAGTCCGGTAAACCTGACATGGAATATTCGACAGAGATGTTTGCAGAGGATACTTTTTCCCTTCTTGAAAAGATCGGGGTAAGGAAAAGCCATATTTTAGGGGTATCTTTTGGCGGAATGATAGCACAAAGATTTGCTCTAATGTTTCCGGAGATTACAGACCGCCTTATTCTTGGCGCCACAATGCCAAGCTATCATCTTTTTCCGCCTTCTCAGAAAACCGTAGAAACGCTCCAGGCATCTGCACTTGTGCCCATCCCGAAAAGTATTCAAATCATAATGAAACTCTTTTACTCGAAACATTTTTTTCAGGAAGAACCTGCTCTGGCCGCAAAGGTTAAAAAAATAATGGTCACAGAAAAAGAAGAACAAGGCATTGACATCATGTACCGGCAAATAGGAGCCGGCATGAAACATGATACGTCAGAGGAAGTCAGAAACATAAAAGCACCGACCCTGGTCATCTGCGGTGATGAAGACCTCATTTCGCCAATTAGAAACAGCCGTTTCCTGACAGATCAAATACCTGGTAGCACCCTGGCCGTGCTTTCAGGCGGCTACCATGCTTTCTGGATTGAACGTGCAGATGAAGCCTGTGAGATTATAACGAATTTCCTAAAATAATCTTTGCTTTTCATAGCACCCGCCCCACAAAATCATAGGTTAGAGAATGCTTAATCTTTACCTTTACAAATGATCCAATAGGCACATTGTCAGTCAAATAAACCACACCATCCACTTCAGGCGCCTGGAATTCCGCTCTCCCCTGCAGTAAATATTTCTTATTTATAGAAATGCCTTCTACCAGGACATCGATTTCTTTTCCCTTTCTGGCACTATTCTTCTTCCTGGATATATCTGCCTGGAGCCGCATCAATTCCTTAAAACGGACTTTTTTGATCTTTTTGGGAATTTTTCCTTTAAGCCTGCTTGCCGCAGTGCCTTCCTCATCACTGTAAACAAAGGCCCCAAGGCTGTCAAATTTTGTATCCTTTACAAATCCCAAAAGTTCCTCAAAATCTTTATCTGTTTCACCGGGAAACCCCAAAATCATTGTGGTTCGGAGTGCAATATCGGGAATCTTCGCTTTCATTTTCAGAATAAGATTTTCTGTTTGTTCTCTGTTTATTCGTCTTCCCATACGTTTAAGTACGCGATCAGCAATATGTTGTAAAGGAATATCAATATATTTGCAGACCTTTTCCTCTTCTGATATCACTTTTATAAGGTCCTCCGACATATTAAGCGGATGACAGTATAGCAAGCGGATCCATTTAAGACCATCGATCTTTGCCATCTTTTTTAGTAAAACCGGCAGACCTTTAAATCGACTGGTATCCTGTGCCACAAGATTTATCTCTTCTATTCCCTGTTCAGCAAGTTTGATCGCCTCATTTAAAACAGAAGTTTGCGTACGCTGCTGATACTCTCCTCGGATAGATGGAATTGTACAGTAAGTACATTTATGGGAACAGCCTTCAGCAATTTTAATGTATGAACTGCTCCCCGGAGATATCAAAGCTCGAGGAATTTTATCATCCATCAGAAATGTACCGGAACTGTTTAACATTCTTTCTTTAATCTTCCCGCTAATCATTTTATCAATATGCGAAGAAATATTCTGGAACTCTCCTGTTCCCAGAAAAAGGTCAACCTCCGGCATTTCTTTTAAAAGTTCACTGCCGTATCGCTGTGGCAGACACCCACAGACGATAAGATATTGACAGACACCTTGGTCCTTCTCCCTGGAAAGAGAATATATTGTCTCAATTGCTTCATTTGTTGCATTTTCAACAAAAGAGCAGGTGTTTATAATGATAATTTCTGCTTTTTCAGGAAAATAAACTATCTCAAAACCGCCTTGTAACAAAAGCCCAAGCATCACTTCGCTGTCGACTAGATTCTTGGAACAGCCAAGACTTTCAATATAAACCTTATTTGTCATTTTGTTTTATATTATTTTAGATACCGGTTATACCACTCAAGCTGCTTTTCTGAAGACAGTTTAAAGCTCTCACCTTCATAAACATCATAATGTTTTGCGCCCTCAATAATAAAGAGCTCTTTAGGTTCATTTGCCTTTTCATAAAGTATTTTTGATTCTTCAACAGGACATACAATATCCTGGTCAGCCCCTATGATCAGAATAGGCACTTTAATAGATGAGACACAGTTCTCAGGCTTATATTCAAGGCTTTCCTTAATAGTTGTTATTGGAAGTCTGGTTTTAAGCTTAGGATGTTTTTCAACTGTTTCACTATAAAAGGTTTTGGAATCGTCATCAGTCAGAATCTGATCCATGTTTAGCATCATGGGTTTATTTCTAATAACTGCACGCTGCCAGGCTTTTTTAAGGGTCGAAAGGATTTTTGATTTTTCCTGCGCGTCCAGTCCACCAACAACCATCCTCTCACCGCTTCCAAAGGTTATCTGAACAGTCAGACACTTAACCCGGTCATCTAGCGAAGCCGTTGTTATTGCATTAGCACCACCAAATGAAGTTCCCCAAAGCCCTATTCTTTCAGAATCTGCTTCAGGCTGAGCTTCCATAAAGGTAATAGCATTTCTTATATCAACAACCTGTTCGGAAGGAATCAAACGACCTCTTTCACCTTCACTATCGCCAAACCCCCTGTAATCAAAAACAAGGGAAATATATCCGGCAGCTGAAAAAATCTCTGCATAATCCGGAAGTAAAATTTCCCTAATACCTGAAAATCCATGACAAAGAATAATTACCGGACATTTATCTCCTTCAGCATACTGTTCCGGTAGATACATATCAGCAACAATCTTTTTCCCCTCAGAATAGAAAGAAACTTCCCGTTTCATATGATCCTCCGTTGGATATTTACTAATTCATTAGAGTTTCAATAGTTAATTATGAATCACTTTTTATCATAAAAAATTGTTCAAAACCATTTCTTTTTAAATGTTGATAACCTAATTCAAATTGACACCCCTTAAAGCATTTGATAACGTCTAAAAAAATGAGCAATAGTTAAGAACCCTAAAAATGATAAGATCAACAATCATGACCGCAGGAGGAATGCTAATTTTTACAATTCGTAAAAGTCCATGTAATTGAGCTGTTACAGTCCAAAAGACAATAGATTCAGCATTCCCGATAATCAGAACTAAGGAAAAAAAGAAACTGAAAATCCTCCTAAGGGGTTAACAATATTTAAATCATTTACAATTCCTTAACCATTAAACCTTCTTCGCCTAAAAACGATGGGTATAAATCCCGAAGCAGACAATAGAACCCAAATGATTTATAAGCAATTGCTGCTATGAAAATAAATATTATCTCAGTTGGCAAAATAAAAGACCGTGAGATTAAATTAAAGATCAACGACTATATTGAACGCATTAAACATGATGCTGCAATTCAACTATATACAGTGAAGGACTCTGACAAAGAAACAGAGGGTAAAAAAATAATTGAGCAGATAAAAAAAAATGTTTCTTACACCGTTTCACTTAGCGAAGAAGGGAAAGAATATACTTCAAGAAAATTTGCCTCCAAAATATTAAAAAATCCAGCCGGTATACTGTTCATCATCGGAGGACCTTTCGGACTGGACAAAACTGTTAAGGAAAAATCAGACATTATACTTTCCTTGTCAAAAATGACTTTTTCACATGAAATGGCCCAGCTATTTCTTTTAGAGCAGATTTACAGGGGAATCTCAATCAATCTGAGCCGTAAATACCACAAAGATTAATTACACCTATCTATTTATGAGAATTCCGAATTTTTTCTTTTTCATTTCTTTCTTCATCAGTTATTATCTAATTTACGATTGGTACACACCGTAGCATCCGGAAACAGGTTCACGTTGTCCCTTTTTATGCCATTTCTTTTTTTGCTGGTCCATTCACTAATTATGCTAAGCACCATGATCTGTCAGTCAGCGTCAAATCATATAAAATAAAGACATCCACTCTTAGCCCCTAAGTCCTGCCAGCACTTATCCTGTATATATTATTGGATTTCCCTGCTCATATTTCCACTATTTATGACGTCAGTTAACCCCGGAGAGAGGCTGCCTAAAACGACTGAGGAAAAACTATTCATGATATTCCTCAACTAATTTGATCCGAAGATCTCCAAAATAATACGCGTCTTTTATTACTGAATATACAGGAATAAGTTCATCACTAAACCAGGACAAGACTCTGTCACTGCCGGCAGCAGATATTTTTTTATCCACCGAAAAAACAAAATGATATTTAGAACCCTTTTTTAAATTAGCATTCTTATCAACAAACACCCTAATATATGAAGGAGTTGCGTTAACAAGCGCGCAGACAGAAAGATCCTTCCCGACTCCAGGTATTCCGTAATAACCATTTCTGAAATTATAGAAAAAAGTCAAGAGATCTTCAAAAAAATCATCAGGCATGCTCTTTTTTATAGATTTCATTTTTTTACCACCTCTAAAGAAGGAAACTTCATATACTTTTTCGCCGTAATCATAAAATATTTCTTTTTTTACCTCTTTTTCTCCATCTGTAAATGTCTCTTCAAATATTAAAGTACGAAACATTTTTTTATTCGAATCATACTCCATCACACTTTTCATATACTCACTTTTCTTACCAACAATTAACTTCAGAAATCCTGCTGTTTGCGCCTCAAAAACAGCCTCATACCCTTTTTTATGTTTTTTAAAGCTGAAAGAGCCTTCCGCAGAATTCCTAAAAAGCCAGAACCCGACATTATACTTAAGTTTTTCACCCAGGAAAGCTCCGGGCCCAGATACAGATGCTTCTGCACTAAATTTGAATGTAAATAGGACTATTAGGAAAATAAAAAACGCACTGAAAAAAAAGCTCATTACCCAATATATTTTTTTCATTAAAATCATTTTTTAAACCTGGTTTTTGTTTTGATTTTACTTCAGTCTTGACAGCAAAGTCTCCCTTTCATATACTTCAAATATCCATAAAAATATATATAGCAATTTTTGAATGATAATACAATTTGTTAGAAACAGAAAATAAACCAAACCGATTTTTTTAAAAAATAAACATTATTCAAATCGGTTTTTATAGCGTAATTTTTTAGTATAAAAAAACCCGTCACTAAGAACAATAATTTCGATAGTACTCATGAGTAAAGACTGGGAAAAAGAATATTCATCAAAATCATTAAAAGAAACTCCTTTGGTTGCGCCGCTTCTTGAAAAACATACTAATCTTTTAACCGGAGGTCAGGCGCTTGATATTGCATCAGGAGCAGGACAAAACGCTGTTTTTCTCTCCTCTCATGGGTATGAGGTAATTGCAGTTGACAAGTCTTCGACAGCCGCAACCCTTGCCAGTCAATATTCTCTCGATAAAGGATCTAAAATAAAAGCGGTTACAGAAGATATTTCAGCTTTTGAAATAAAAGAAAACAGGTTTGACCTTATAGCTGATTTTTATTTTCTGGAACGTGAAATAATACCAAAAATTAAAAAGGGACTTAAGAAAAACGGTCTTATATTTTTTGAAACTTACACAATTGAGCAGCAAAAAATAGACGGCCCTCACAATCCCGATTTTTTGCTGAGCACAAATGAACTAATTAGTTTTTTTGAGGATTTTTTTATTATCTTTTATCATGAGAGAATAACAGAGGAAAAAGCAATTGCAAGTCTCATCGCACAGAGATTAGACTAACCTATAATGAAAGTTTGCACCTTAGAATAATCAAACCCTCGGCATAGTCCGATGGACACTACAACATAAGTTCAGTCGTCCATCGTATTTAAATCCTTGTACCGCTACCCATTTGACAGCTCGAATCTTTTAATTTATAAATAGTATAAATTATTTCCAATTCTCAAGCATATTTACCAGCAGTCTCACGCATACACCTGAAGCACCCTTTGGCACATAGGGTTTGTCTTTATTTGTCCAGGCTGTTCCTGCTATATCAATATGGACCCAGGGAAGATCTCCGGCAAACTCTTTTAAAAAGTATCCGGCGGTAATGGTACCAGCTGCGCGGCCGCCTACATTTTTCAGGTCAGCAATATCGCTTTTTATTAGCTCTCCGTATTCTTCCCACAGGGGAAGCGGCCAGACCTTTTCGCCGGTTTTTTCAGAAGAAGCCTTAATCTTGTCAATAATTTCATTACTATTACCCATTATGGCTGACACGTCATTTCCAAGGGCAATTATACATGCTCCTGTGAGAGTCGCCATATCAATAACAGCATCAGGCTTAAACCTTTTTGAGTATGTTAAGGCATCAGCAAGGATCAGACGTCCTTCCGCATCTGTTGATATAATTTCAATTGTCTTCCCTGACATGGACTTAACAACATCCCCGGGTTTAATAGCCTTACCGCTTGGCATATTCTCTGTGGCAGGAATAAGACCGACGACATGTACCGGGATATCCAACTTTGAACATGCCTTCAGAACTGCAATTGCTGCTGCACCGCCTGACATATCCGTCTTCATCTCCTGCATATTTTCGGGAGGTTTAAGTGATATTCCGCCGCTGTCAAAAGTGATTGCTTTACCAACGATTACAACCGTTTTAAAGGATTGAGCCCTTCTTGGCTTATGCTCAAGAACAATGAAGCGGGCAGGCTGATCACTTCCCTGTGCGACGGAAAGAAAAGCACCCATCTTAAGTTTTTTTGCACCTTTTTCATCAATTATCCTGCAAGCAAGCCTGCTTTCCCTTGCAACAGATTTTGCCCTGTTTGCAAGATAGGTAGGTGTTGCGGTATTACCCGGGCTTGAAACAAGATCACGTGCTAGGCATACTGCCTCACATACCGTTTCTGCCTTTTTGACCTCACGCTTTACTTCTTTGAGTTCTTTTTCAGTCTCAGCGACCAGAGTAATCTGTTTTATCTCATTATTATTGCTATCTTTATTTTTTGATTTATACTGATCAAATTTATAAAGCCCGAGGACTGCACCTTCAACAATCGCACACACCCTGTCTTTAGTGTCTTTTTTCATTTTTTCCGCAAAGGAAACAGGCACAGAAAAGCTTTTTATTCCTGTATTACAAACACTTTGCGCACATCCTGCGATTACGCCCCTTAACTTGTCAAGGGTAAACTCTTTTTCCTTACCGAGGCCCGCTAGCAGAATACGTTTTGAAGTTATTCCCTTCACCGCATATAAAAGCTTCTTTTGATTATACTTACCTTTAAAATCTCCAGTTGAAATAACCTTTTTTATCAGACTGTCCATACTGGAATTAATTTCAAGGACTTTTTTGCTCAAGCTTTTTTTCCCTTCAAAAAAACCCAGCACGACCACTTCATCTTTAATTTTACATAAATTTCCCTTGACAGACCTTATCTTCATTTCATCTCCTATATAAAATGAAAATTGTATTTACCTATAACATCGGATAGAGATAATATTTAAAACATAAAACAGCCATTAAATCAATATCTTCACAGCTTTTTTCAGACAAAAAAAGCTAAGGAATCATCCTCAGCTTTTTTAAAATACAATTTTGAGCCAATTCTCAGTTTTTTAACTGGGTAATAAACTTGGGTTTAAATAGAGCAATAATACTCGGTATGATAAAAAGCGCGCCGAGCATATTAAAGGTAAGTATAATCGCAAGCAAAAGCCCCATCAAAGCCTGAAACATTAACTTTGAAGTAAACCAGAATCCAATACCAATAACAAGAGTTGTTGCGGTAAAAATAATGGCTTTTCCTGTTGTTCCCAGAGAAGTGGTTATCGCCTCTTCGATATTTCCCTTTTCTTTATACTCTTCCATAATGCGACTGATAAGATAAATACCATAATCAACCCCGAGTCCTATGCCTACCGCTGAAACAGGCAGGGTTGCAGTGGTAAGGGGAAGCGGTGGATTATTAAAAACCATAAACATAAATGCGAGCAAATTTGAAAGTAGTAATGGGAAAACCACAATAATGCCGCCCACAAAGGACCTGAAAGTAATGGAACACATAAAAAATACCGTTAGTAAAGCCAGCAGAAATGTCCACATCTGGTAAAATTCCAGCGCCTCATTAATCGCAGCCTGAATCCCGACAGCGCCGCCGGCCAGCCTGTAATATACCTTTGGTACACCTTCCGGCAAGGGTTTCTCCGGAATAGGAGCTTCCTGATCCCTAAAAAACCCGTCCACCCAGTAAATAAATTTATCAAAGCCTTTTCGTTCAACATCAATGCTTCTCTTTCCAAAAGCAGACTTATTCCGGATAAAATCATTAATTCTGTCAATAACGATTTTTATGGTCGATGCTGTTTTATCACGGCAGTAGATCACAACATTTGTTGACCTGTCATCATTGTCTATATACCTGTCCCATGTTCCTGGACCTGCGGAATCAATAATGTTTCTAAAAATCAGGGTCAGCTGGCGATCATAATTCGGGACAAAGTTCCAGTTCATGTCATTTTCACGCATGCGCATATTCCGTCCGGGTATCGAGCCCAAAACCGACATGGGAAAAATAACACGCATATCCGGAGTCATTGACATATACCTGGAAAACTCCAGGATATCATTTATAACAGCAGCATTTGCTATTGCCTGATTCTGATCACCTTCAACCACCACATATAAAGGATTTAACATGGGAATAGCAAAAGTAATTCTGAAAGAATCCACATTATACCTGTGCCATGGCCAGAAAACTTCAGAACCCGGCACTGCATTACCAATATTTAAATCATCCAGAAAAAAAGTGCCCCAGATTAGAAAAAAAGTTGCAATAATTACGACTGGATATTTGCCCCAGGAAACAACCCATTTACCAGAACCTTTCAGCATTCTATCAAGAATTCCTTCGGTTGGTTTGGATGATCTTATTGGCATATATGTCAAAAGTATCGGCACCAGTATCATCGCATGGACAATTGTTGCAAGGGCCCAGAAAGCACATGAAAGACAGATCTTCTGCAAGATGGGAATCGGACAGAGCGCGATAACAATGACCCCTGATGCATCCGTTACAATACCGGCAAATCCGGGAGCGAATAAATGCTCAATAACATTTTTACAGGCTTGTTTCACATCACCGGTACGGTAAGCCTCTTCCTGATATCGTTTAATGATCATAACAGAATGAGAGGCAGCACGGGTAGCAATAATAAAAGGAAATACCAGTACCAGCGGATCAAGATTATATCCCACCAGGCTTAAAAAACCAAGACCCCAGACAGCACTCACCCCAGCAGCAAGAATAGGTAGAAGCATTCCGCGTTTCGAGCGAAAATAGATGAAAAACAGAATCAGCATTGCAATAAGCGTATATGCAAGCACCTTGATAATATCTTTTACATAATAATCAATATACCCCAGGTGCATGGGCTCCCCGGCAATGGCAATAATATGATTTTTATCCTCATACTTATTTCTTAAAGCCCGGAGCTCATTAAAACAGGTTTTATAATCAATCTCCTCCTCAAAGAAGTCAACAGTGATCAGGGTCTTCTTACTGTCAAGAGAGACAATGGCGGGATAGGCCATACTGCTGCCGTAAACATTGCGGCGAAGCACCTTTATAGCCTCTTCCGTTTTTGGGACATCAGGATACATGATGCTCTTGACTGCTATTCCTTCAGCGCTCATCTTGACGTGTTTTAGTGAATTGCTGGCTAGAGACATGATCTTAAAACGGTCTACAGCGTTAAAGCGCAGCAGGTCAAGACTGATATCCCTGACCTTCTCAAGCGTTTCAGGATTAAAGATATCATCATACTCCCCGCCGTCTTTTTTGTCACGGACCTGAACCATGATATATGCCTGGTTCGCACCGCCGAAAACGTTGCGGATTTCGTTATGAACATTTATATATGAATGATTTTTAGGAAGAAGATCAGAAAATATGGTCTTAACCGTAAGTTTTGTAAATATCTGGTAGGAAAAAAAAAGCGTTATCAAAATTATAGTTGAAAGGAAAATCAGCCTCTTCTCGATGACAATCTCTGCAAAACGTTTCATATTTTAATTCCTGTATTCCTGTAATTGTATTTATTCTGTTACCATTCCTTTAAATTCCAGAGCTTCAGGCATCTGGAAAAACTCCATGGCATATGAAAGACCGGAAAAAAATTCCCATGTTTTCCCGCCATCAACAGTGTGGATAACCGTTCCTGCGGCTCCAACGACCCACCCGTTTTCAGAACTGGTAAAGTTAATATCTCTAAATGGCTGTTTAGACTTGATGATTTCATCCTGCTCCTGCCAGGTCATTCCGCCATCAAAAGACATCAGGTATGCCCCCCTGTCCCCCACAACCCAACCCTTATTGTCTTTTAAGAAAATAGTATAAAGGGTTAAGTCGGTAGCGGAGAGCAATGGATCCCAGCTATTACCGCCGTCAGCAGTATATAATATGACCCCGTCTATCCCACAGGCCCATCCGCGTTTTTTATCTTTAAAAACAACACAAAAAAGAGATGGAGGCGGATTTGCCAGTTCTTCTTCAATGGTTTCACGCTCAAACACCTTTGGCAACTGCATTACCCAGTTTTTACCGCCATCAATCGTGTGCAGAATCACCCCTCTCTCACCGACAATCCACCCTGTTTGATTGTCAGCAAAGGTAATATTATTAAAGGTTCTGTCAATTTCTTCTCTCTGTTTTTTCCAGGTAACACCGCCGTCATCAGTGCAGATAACGGTCCCCCATTCACCCACTGCCCAGCCATGTTTTTTATCCGAGAAAAAAACACCGAAAAGGTGCTTTGTGGTATGGGTTTCCTGTTTTATCCAGGTTGTACCGCCGTTATTTGTGTGAAGCACTGTTCCGAACAGTCCAACTACCCAGCCCACACTGTTGTCAAGAAAAACACCATCAACCAGAATTCCTTTTTCGACACCGGTCTCCTGTTTTGTCCAGTTCTCCCCGCCATCAGAAGAGTGGTAAATGGTACCGTAATTGCCTGTTATCCAGATATTTTTGTCATCCGTTGCAATGACCCCGTGAACATTTTCCCGGGTTATTGTTTTGATATTTATCTTTTTCATTTTGGAACTTGGCCTATTACATCCGGAAAAACAAAGCAATAACAATCCCATCATAAAAAAGGTCAATACTGTTAAAAAGGTCTTCCGCATAAGCTCACTCCCGATCAATTAAAAAATGGCCGCGCAAAGCGGTTACAAAAAAGCCTTAATTAAAAGTTAAAGGCCTACGATAAAAGTGCTCAAAATTTCGAACCGGCACCCTGTAAATATCTAAATGTACAAAATACATGTTTTCATGACCTATAGCAAAAAGCTGATGTTTTTAAACATTTAAAATAGTGGCTGATAAATTATTTTTTATCGTTTGTTTCGTTCAGCACACATGTCTAGCTTACATCGGTTTGCCCGGAACGTAATTAATATTAATAAAGTTCTCAGCTCAGTCAAGGATAAAAAGATATTTAAACTAATATGTTTTTTGCAAATTACTTAACAAAAATAGTCTTGGTGAAACCTTGTGACTGACTTTCTGTACATCATTTGCGGTAAACCCTGAATGGGTCCGTTGCAGATCATGCATCTGAAATCCTACTACAAAACTTTTCATTTCACCGTTTTCTGTTTTTACATCCCCTGTGGGCTGCATGAAAATTTTCCAGTACTGGCCGAGCTGATCCCATATTTCCTCATACTGAATCATGTAGGTCTCAGGATCAATATACCAGAGTCTCTTGCTGTAAAGATAATTAGGATCCTTATGTTTAACCTCCACAACATACAGATTACACCGCTCCATATCAAAGCCATCAGCCTGTGCCTGCCCGGCTACGCGAGTCACTTTTTTCATATTCTGATTTCTCGCCACCAGCAAGTTCTTCTTCCCCTGATAATCATATGATTTATTATGAGACAAATACCCGTCCCACATGTTTCCGTCGTCATAGATCATATCTGTTCCATCAATAGCATTTGTCCTCTCTGCCTGTGAGATTCTCTTTATGCGCCTGAACTCTGAATAGTAAAGATAGGAAGAATAGTCTACGCTCTCATCAATAAATTTCATAACGATCATCCGGCTGTTATTCATTTCAGGCGGCAATACAAACTGGAGAAACTGTCCTTTATGGTAGCCTTTCGGGTTCTTTAATATCGCGGGTTTGGGGTCCACATCCACCCGGTGAATAAAGTACATTTCTTCAAATATCTGATCTGCCGGTCTGTCGGTCCGGTGCCTGGGATCAATACTAGGAGACCACCACCTTGTCTTAAAAGTATCACCCCGGGTATTACACTCCATGTTATAGGCCATTTCGAGACCGGTTTTCGGTTCTGGGAACGGTATCCCTGCAATTTCCGAATAGTTTAAAATCATTCCACTTGGATCGGTCTTAACCAGGGGCGCATATTTCTTGGTGGCCGCGATCATTCCCTTTGTCTCTATTATCTGTTTGTAAGGAACAATATTAAAATAACTGCCTTCAGGAGGAGACCCCCACTTCCCCGGGTCCTTATATATCTCAACAAGCTTATCAATCATGAACTCTGAAACCTGGTCAATGTTTGTCTTGTCAATTTTTTTTCCGGCCCATGTTTTTTCCCACTCGCGGACCTTGGCAAGCTCTTCACCGCTGTATGCAGCAACCGGATATTTGACTTCCGCTGCCCCTGAAAAGAATGGCATCGCAAGCACACCTGCCGTTAAAGTTACTGTCCATATCAAATTTTTAAATTTTACAAATATCATGAGTCTGGCCTCCTGTATGATGAATTAAATGTTTAAAATTCATAACGAATTCTGAAAAAAGCGGCATCATTGTGCGAAGAATACGTTATATATGGGTCATCCTTGCCGCCATACATGGCATACCCGCCTTCAATACGCCAGTGCTTGCCGGGAAGAGAATAACCAATAGAGGGTATGGCCTGCCATCTTCCGCAATTGAAATAATAGTTCCCGATAAAAACCAGCACAATCTTGTTATGGAACATATCCTGCTTAAACCATAAGGTGATATTGTCGGAAACAGACTCCTTAACC
>JAHEEI010000248.1 GCA_024640785.1 Pseudomonadota bacterium | reverse complement strand
AGTTAGCAGGACCAAAACAAATAGGCAAAATCGATTTAAAGCCAGCTAATGCAGAACCTCAAAAGGAAGAACCTCAAAAGGAAGAACCTAAAAAAGAGGAACCTCAAAAAGAGGAACCTCAAAAGGAAGAACCTAAAAAGGAGGAACTAAAAGCAGAAGTTGTAAAGCCAGAAGTTCAAAAACCAGTTAAAGAGGAACCTAAAAAACCTGTTGAGCCTGAAACTGAAAAACAGCCTGAAGAAGAAACTCTGGTAACCAAATATCAAAAATTATCAGGGCCAAGAATTGCAGGAGAAAAGATAGACCTGACACAATTCAAAAAACCACAAAAGAAAAAAGAAGAGAAAAAGCAAGAGCCAAGCAAACCAAGCGATAAAAAGGGTGACGCTCACAAAAAGAAAAGGAGACGTATTAGTAAATCTGATTCAGGAGCTGAAAAACCACAATTTTCTAATAACAGAACCGGAGGTCAACAAAAAACAGGTTACAAGGGTAAATCTCAGGATGGCAAAAGGACTAGTGCAGTTAGAGAAGAACCAAGCGAAGCAGAAGTTCAAAAACAAATAAGAGAAACCTTAGAAAAACTACAGGGGAAATCTCATAAAGGCAAAGGCGCAAAATATCGTAGAGAAAAAAGAGATTCGCATAGGGAACAAACCGAAAAAGATTTTGAACAACAACAGGCCGAAAGTAAAATTCTTAAGGTAACCGAATTTGTAACCGCAAGTGAGGTTGCAACGATGATGAATGTTTCTGTTACTGAAATCATTTCAGCTTGTATGTCATTGGGAATGATGGTAACCATGAACCAACGTTTGGACGCTGAAACACTGTCTGTTGTAGCTGATGAATTTGGATACGAAGTAGAATTTGTTACAGCCGATATTGAAGAACATTTAGCCGAAACTGAAGATAAACCTCAAGATTTGAAACCTCGAGCTCCAATAGTTACAGTAATGGGGCATGTCGATCACGGAAAAACGTCTTTATTGGATTATATTCGACAAGAAAATGTTATTGCAGGAGAATCAGGAGGGATTACACAACATATAGGAGCTTATGGCGTGATATTGGATAATGGTCAAAAAATCGCATTTTTAGATACGCCTGGTCATGAAGCTTTTACGGCAATGCGTGCTAGAGGTGCTCAAGTTACCGATTTAGCTATTATTGTTATTGCTGCAGACGATGCTATCATGCCCCAAACTAAGGAGGCTATATCACATGCTCAAGCAGCAAATGTCCCAATTATTTTTGCTATTAATAAAATTGATAAACCTAATGCTAACCCTGAAAAAGTTAAAGAAGGTTTAGCAAATATGAATTTATTGGTTGAAGATTGGGGAGGTAAAATTCAATCTCATGATATTTCAGCTAAAACCGGTCAGGGAGTTAAGGAATTATTGGAAAAAGTATTATTGGAAGCCGAATTATTGGAATTAAAAGCCAATCCAAATAAACCGGCTAATGGAACTGTCGTTGAAGCATTTTTGGATAAAGGTAGAGGTTATGTATCTACTATTTTGGTTCAAGCCGGAACACTTAAAGTAGGAGATTATGTATTGGCAGGTAAAAATAGCGGTAAGGTAAGAGCAATGCAAGATGAGCGTGGCAACACTGTAAAAGTTGCGGGACCGTCCACACCTGTGTCCATATTAGGTTTAGATGGTGCGCCTCAAGCTGGTGATAAGTTTAGTGTATTTGAAGATGAGCGTGAAGCAAAACAAATTGCAGCTAAACGAACACAATTGCAACGTGAACAATCGGTGCGAACACAGCGTCATATTACATTAGATGAAATAGGTAGACGAATTGCATTGGGTGATTTCCAAGAATTGAATATCATACTTAAGGGAGATGTTGATGGTTCTGTTGAAGCTTTAACGGATTCATTCCAAAAACTTTCAACTGAAGAAATCCAAGTCAACATTATTCATAAAGGTGTAGGGGCAATTACAGAAAGTGATGTCTTATTGGCAACAGCTTCAGATGCTATTATAATTGGTTTTAATGTACGCCCAATGGGTAATGCAAGACAAATAGCTGATAAGGAAGAAATAGATATCAGAATGTATTCTATTATTTATGACGCTATCAATGATCTTAAAGATGCTATGGAAGGCATGTTATCTCCAGAACTAAAAGAAGAAATCACGGGTACTGCTGAAATTAGAGAAATCTTTAAAGTGTCAAAAATTGGTACCATTGCAGGTTGTATGGTTACCAACGGAAAGATTTACAGAAATTCAGGTATACGTTTAATTAGAGATGGTGTGGTTATATATACAGGTGAACTTGCTTCTTTAAAACGTTTCAAAGATGACGTCAAAGATGTTTCAAAAGGTTACGATTGTGGTATGCAAGTAAAAAATTACAACGACATACAAGTAGATGATATTATTGAAGCTTTCCAAGAAGTAGAGGTAAAAAAGAAATTAAAATAATTTTAGAACAAAAATAAAAAGGCCCCAATTGGGGCCTTTTTATTTAAATCAAATCTTAATTAGTAGTCTCTTTTGCTTTTTTAGGTTTAAAAATAAAAGCATTGGTATAATTTTTTTTGATTTTGATCAATGCTTTATCGGCTTCCAATCGACTTCTAAAATTTCCAACCCAGATTTTGTAGTTGGGAGTTTCATATTCCATGCTAATTGGCCATTCATCATAAGCGCCCTCAAATTTAGTTTTCGCTTCTACAGCTCCTGATCTATCCCCTTGATATACTTGAATTTTATATAAGTCAACTGTGCTTAAATCTTTTTTATATTCTAATAGGGTTGAAATATCTTTGTCTTGATCAATATTGACTTTGCCTTCTTGAGCATTAGCCTGGAAAGCATATCCAAATAAAATCAAACAGATAAAACAGAATTTTTGAATCATTTTTTGTGTCATTTTTTCAATTTAATGTAAAGATAAATTTATTAAACTTAATTAAGTACAAATATATTATTTAGAATCTTTATAAATTAGCATTAAGAGTTATCTAACATTTCTAAAATCGACTATAAGTATTACTTTTGCGTGATATTTTTAACGGATTTTTGCTTTTATAAATGAAAAAACCGTACCAAAGTTTAGACGATAACTCAACTAACAATATGAAACAGGTGATATACCGTAAATTAACCTCTAGCATACTATATTTAGGGTTTATTATTTTACTCACGTTTTCA
>JAHEEI010000247.1 GCA_024640785.1 Pseudomonadota bacterium | reverse complement strand
AAAGATCTATTTTGATAACCTGCATGTCACATTCTGGCATATAGATGAGCGCCTGAACGCTACCCCTGACGGGTGGGGAATCAATGCATCATGGCAGCGGTGGATTGGTGATAAATGGCTGCCTTTTATCCGGGGCGGCTATACCGAAGACAGCGGCAGCCTCCTGGAACGATCAATAACCGTTGGAGTCGGCTATCAGCCGGTTCCCATGCGCGGGGTTATCGGGTTTGGCTTCAACTGGGGCAGACCCAACCAGACCTCGTTTGCAGGTGCGGATGATCAGTACACCACTGAGTTGTTCTGGCGCTATCAGCTGACCACAGAACTGGCTTTTACCCCGTCTATTCAATACATCAAAGACCCGGCGTTGAATCCGGATGAAAACAGTCTTTGGGCATTTGGGTTCAGGGTAAGGCTTGTTCTTTAAAGGAGTGAATATGCGGCTAAAACTTACAACCATGACCATCATATTGATTGTTATGGCTTTAGTTTCAATAGTGCAAGGCGCTGAATGGGAGCCGGTCACCGGGGAAGAAAATCTGCGGAATTTTATGAGTGGAATTAAGGCAGAGCGTACCTTACCAAGTGGTTAATCTCCCTACTAATTTGACCGAGGCATAAATCAAGATTGCCAGTGGATATATTGAGTCAAATTCTGTGTGACAAAACTATAGATTGTGGCAAGACATCTGCAATTTAAGCCCCCTATCACCAACTGCCACATTGTGATATATGCCCAACCGATTTAGCTATATGCCCAAGTCTTCTTTATTAATGTCATTAATAATCAAAGTTTATTTTCTGGTAATAGACTGTAATCATTAAGAATTGTTTTTTTCTTGAGTGATGGCTCGCATATTGCAAATAATATCCTGATATTACAAAGTTTTTTGTAATTAATGAAAAATCAGACCTGCTGTGAGACAGGGACGCGAAGCTGCTGGATTCATTGAGCCAGCGTTTAGACATATTATTGAACCGGAAATTTTTTCTTCTGGTTGACTCGGGTATTGTTGTTGGCAAAATGTTCTTATGCAAAAATCTTGATTACTTATGAAATTGCCTAAAATAACTAAAATAAGTTCTATAACGAATAAGTATCCCAATATAGATATTTTCGCCTCTCTGCTATTTCTTTCTTTGCTAATAATAGCTCTTTATTGGCGGGTATATGGGTATGATTTTGTCAGTCTTGATGACAGTTTTATCTATACCGCCCCTCAACTGAAGAATGGTTTGAGCATAACAAATATAATCTGGGCTTTTTCAAATGATGTAACAGCTTTATGGATACCCGTTACCTGGATTTCTTTTTTTCTGGATTATGAAATATATGGGATGAATCCTGGAGGTTATCACGTAACAAATGTGATACTTCATATATGCAACACCTTACTTTTATTTTCAATCCTCTATAAAATTACCGGGAAAAAATGGCAGAGTTTTTTTGTTGCCGCTTTATTCTCCTGTCATCCAATCCACGTAGAATCCATAGCCTGGATAACTGAAAGAAAAGATGTGCTCAGTACCTTTTTTCTCATGCTTTTTTTGCACAGTTATCTGAAGTATACCCAAAAAGAAAATATTAAGACGTACCTGATCGCAATGTTTTTCTTCTTTTTGGGTTTGATGTCGAAGCCCATGCTGGTGACTGTTCCAATAGTCATTATTTTATTAGATTATTGGCCATTGGGCCGCTTTGAAAAAACCAGTACCCTGAAAATTATCCTGGAGAAAATACCTTTCCTGAACTTTTCTTTACTGGTGGGCCTTAAAACAATTTTTTCCCAATTAAATGCCGGGGCCCTGGTAAATTTTGAAAGTATCAACATAATTACCAGAATAGAAAATGCCGTAACTTCATATATTGCCTATCTGGTACAGCTGTTGCTGCCAATAAACCTTGCCGTAGTTTACCCATATGAGCAAAGTTTCTCTTTGTTGGAAGTTTTTGTTAACTTTTTGATATTTGTAGCAATTACAGTTTTAATGCTGAAGGTGCATAAGAAACATCCGTATCTGATCGTTGGCTGGCTTTGGTATGTTATCAGTTTAGTACCTGTAATAGGTTTGTTTCAATCTGGTGCCCAATCCCATGCTGACAGATTTGTATATATACCTTTTATCGGGATATATATAATTTTAGCCTGGGGAGTACCGCATTTCTTACAGGTGTTGAAAACTCCACGAGCAGTTGCCTTTGTCATATTTTTTATGGTCTTGCCGGTATTAAGCACCTTGACGTGGTTCCAGGTCAGTCACTGGAGGGACAGCAGTACCCTATATGCTCATACCCTGTCAGTAACGGATAATAATTGGCTCATTGAGAATAATTATGGAATGGTGCTGGAAGAACAAGGAAAGGCAAAAGAGGCTTCCGGACATTTTCAAAAAGCCGTTAACATAAAAGCGGACTTGCCGGACTCTCATTTAAATCTGGCAAATAATCTCTACCGTTTAGGTGAAGTTGCCGAAGCGGAAAGACATTATAAAATCATAATTGAAATGAATACTGATGATGAGGTCACTGCAAAAGCACATAACCGTCTGGCCTTTATTTATCAAACGCAGAGAAAGAGCATTGAGGCAATTAAACATTATGAAGAGGCTTTGCTTATTAAACCCACTGAAGTGAAAGCACTCAATAATCTGGCAATACTATTTGCACAAAAGGGTGATTTTCCCAGTGCAGCTATAAACTTTGAAAGAGCTCTGGAACTTTCCCCTCAAGATGCAGAAACTCTCAACAATTTGGGGTTACTTGCAATAAAAACCGGCAATATCAATAAAGGAATTTTTTATTTTAAAGAAGCATTAAAATATAATCCGGCCTACAAACCTGCGCAAAACAACCTGGCCAGATACATGAACAGCTTTCAGACTAAAAAATAAAATTTAATCTTCTTCTAATATTACCTCTTTTAAATCCAAACTCCTAGCCTGGAATCATTACTGCCTTTATAGTCAACATCTCTCGTTGGGGACGCCAAATTATAGGAGTTAAGCTCAAAAAAAGGCTTAACTCCTTTTTTTTGCTTTGCAAATGACCGGTAAGCCGCAATAACGGGTTTATTCTGTTTCCCTGCACCACTGGTAAGCATTCTGGAACATCTGCAGCCAAGGGGTAACCCTCAGTTCCTTTTTCATCTCTTCCGGGAGCCAGTGGGCCTGCCATTTCAAA
>JAHEEI010000246.1 GCA_024640785.1 Pseudomonadota bacterium | reverse complement strand
ATTAACAAAAAGTCTAGCAAAATATTTGCAGTAATATCAACATGTTGTGGGTTTTCAGGCTGCCATCTACAATAAATAGTGTTTGAAGATATCAAACTCCCCTAAATCCGGTACAACCAGAAAAACTTTTTTGGTACATATGGATCGCCGACTCCCGAGTTTCAAAAATATGCACAAAAAATTTATAAATACAGGTCTAAAATTCTGCACAGAGGTGAATTGTTTCTTGGAGAAATAGAGCCGAGATCATTCGGAAGCATGGACGGTTTTGAGGACGATCAATTGCGTAGAAACATAATAAGGACCTGCAGAATTTGTTTTGTAAATTGGCTCCTGAACAGACAGTCCTAACAACTGGGGGGGAGAGGGTCTCGAATAGCTTGAGCTGCTTTTCTGGGCAATGTTTCTCGCGCACCCTTCACTCCAATTGTTAAATATAACTGATAACTTCAGTAACATCTCAATCAGTGATGGTAGTAAACTGAATCACATCAGCAACTTGCAGTCATCCAATTAGCATTAGATGATAATTGATAGGTAAAAAAGAAGCAAAATATCATTATCCGGGTTTTAATGCATGTTCTCGAACCAGCTCACACAGATCCGGAATAAAATTGGTCTTCTCGATTCGATCTTTGAGATATTGCCAAAAAGATACTCCCAATTTACGACATGTTTTTTTAAGGCTTGTAAATGTATCACGGCACCGACGTCCATTTTCACTGCGAGTAGAGCCGCTGATCTTACGCTTTTTGACATACTCGCGGATCGCGCTTTCAGCACCATTGTTGTGCAAAGGAATATCGGGACGTTCCAAAACTAGCAACAATTCAGATTTGTTTTGGTAAATTCGCTTCAAAATACTGTTTAATGTGGCGCTGGCAGTCTTTCTGGAAAAGATTTTGTCAAACATGGCCTCCAAACGCTTTTTCTCTTTTAGCTTGGGGTTTTGCTTGTACTTTTTTAACCCCTTATATAGCAGCCATACTTGATCTTTTACGGTATCCAGATCTTTTTTAGCATGATCGGTATATGGAATAATTTTGTCGATGGCTCGGTTAGCATGAATCCAACACAGCGCATGCAAAAGCACATTAAACTGACCGGCATCATCGCTTAAGATAACCAAGTGTTTTGGGATACCATGCTCGATAACACTGCCGATCAGTGCACCCTCTGTGGCAATTTGTACGTGTCGGTGTTTTACAATGCCGCAGTCAGTTAAAAATTGATTCCACTGGCAATCATTGACGAATATGGCCCCCAGATTAGCAGTGATCGAGGATAAAACATATTTTGGAAGCTTGTTGACTTCCATATATGCGATGGCATCCATATTGATCAAATAATCTGAGTACCCAGCACGCAACAATTTTAAAAAGTTGATGCGACTTTTGCTTTCGGTGCTTTCAAACCAAGAAAATGATTCATTGCCAATATGGGTGCAATAGCCGTTTTGGCCTTGATGCCGGGCACCGGTATCATCAACATTGACGTAGCTGGATACTTGAAGACCGACAGATAAAATTTGATCTTTTTCCTGGTGAAAACGCTCTTTGTTTTCAATGAGAATATTGTTGAGTTTACCAGTGGAAATATCGATGCCAAACTCATGTAATTGCTCCAACAATAACGGCTGGGTAACGTGGCAATGGTAGTATTGATATAAGGCAAAACAGATAAGAGTGGGACCATAATGCCCGTCGTTTAGAAATAGCGGTAGTTTTCCGGTAACATAGCTACCGTCAGGTGCTTGATATACCTTGAGCCGGTAGCGAGTGTTGTATGCTTCGAGTTTAAGATCTTGAACCACAAAGGGTTTATAATATCTGAATTCAGAACCAGCCGGTATATGTTCAGGCTCAATGGGCCTATCTTTATGAATCTTCAATTTGGCGGTTTTATGCCGCTTTTTAGAACCGGGCCGTTTGTCCTTAGGGCGTTTTGATTTGCCTTTTTTCTTTTTTTCTAAACTGCTGGGCTCAATCTTCGGTCTGGGAGGTTGATTCTTAAGCCGGGCAATTTCGTCTTTGAGTTGCTGAATTTGCTCTGCTTGTTGCTGGATAATAGTACCTTGATGTTCTATAAGTGCCAGTAGCTGTAAAACAAGCGGAGACTTCTCATCTTCGGGAATTGTTGGAGGAATTAAAATTGCTTTCATCTATTTTTTTCATAGCACAATAAATTCCTTTTGTCCCGTACTTTTTTCATTTCTACCATAATTTATTGAAAAATTACAATTAATCGAAATAACCACCTAAAATAATTACGTATTCGAAGCCATCTGATTTTTTCCAATCTCTGTGCATGCTGCGCATGGCATGAATAATATCAATAAGTTGTGCATGCTGTCGGCTGAAAAGGGTACCTATTGGGTACCCAAGATTAAATTTAGATTAATTTTCGTACCGAGCGAGAGGATTTACACCTCCAACCCCTTGAACCCCATTCAAGTAAACTGCCGGAACCCACCAATCATAACCACCCTTAATCATTAGTCATTCACGAGCCACTGTTTTTTATCTTTAAATGTGCATAGTGTGCATGGGGTTAATAATATTGCATAGTTACGCATGCTGTCGTCTGGAAAAGGTAGACAATTGGTAGACACCCGGATCAACAAATTGGGCAATGTCATCGTGTCCACCCTGAAGACGAATAATCCCTGCTCGAAGGGGTAAAAAATTGCGGCGACACGCATCATCCCCCCATCCGGTTGACACGTGAGTTTTCGTTTTCTATTGTTTTAATTGGGTATTTTTTCCGATCTCGATGACATGACAGCGATATTACCAAAAGCTCCCTTTCTTCGTTTTCTTTAATTTTATTACTTTTTGGTTCTTGCCGCAATAAGCTGCATTTCATAAAGCGTTCTCGTTAATATTTGAAATTATGCTTGACCGATCATGCAGCAATGTCGTAAGGAATATTATTTCTTCTGCATTTCTTTATCTATCTGACCTGAAGCTCGTGGCTATTGAAATTGTGCTGAACATTATACCGAATCGTTCGTTCATCTTGAATCTTTAATAAAATGTTTCCCCCGAGTTAAACCCATTAAGAGGGGAGACGCCTGCATATCAAAAAGACGTTAACTGCAAATTTACCAGTGTTCCAATCGACGATGTATCTCTTGCCACCGTTTCACAAACGACGGCAAGAGTGGGCCTCTATCTTAAGGTTGAAATGTCAC
>JAHEEI010000245.1 GCA_024640785.1 Pseudomonadota bacterium | reverse complement strand
AGGGAAGCATTGGCGCAAAAGCTTCAGCAAAGAAAAAAGGTAAAAATATATATGAGGTCATAATAAAAACGGAACCTGGTGTTAAAGAGGAATATTTTCAATGTCAAAATAGAATTGGTGCCTTAGAGGGTATTTTTCATTTTTTTACTCATGAATATCCCGAAATAATTCACAGAGAATGTATTCATTTAGGCGGGAAAGCATGTAGATATATTGTAAAAATTAAGGGTACAAGTAAGTTATTTAAATGGCTACGTATGAGAATTCATTTAAGTATCATTAGTTTAATTAGTACATTCTTTGTTTATCGGTTTCTTCCATTTCAATATTTTTTATTAATTTCTTTAATGTTCATTTTTATATTATTTGTAGTTTTTCATTATGCAGATTTACTAGAGAAAAGGAAATTAAAAAATCGCATTAAAAATCTCTCTAAAATAGCTGAAGAACACTGGCATGAATTAAATATAAGTTATAGAACGACTAAATTAATGCAAGAAATTGGTAGTGTAAATACTGTTGCTCAGAACAAAAAAGAAATCGCCTCTTCAGTTTTAAAAGTCATGGTGGAACGCTTAGATTATTGGCGTTGTGTAATTTTATTTAAAAATAGTCATAAGAATAAATTGTTATGCACAAATAGTTACGGATTCACCAATGAAGAAATTTCAATAATAAATAATAATTGGTTAGGGGGCGAATCTAATAATGAAAGTATCTGGCAAAGAGTTTTTAAGAAACAGGAACCAATATTGATTGAGGATATGAGCAGAAGTAATGATATTCTAGATTCAAATGATCTTGAAATAGCCAAGAAATTAAAAATGCACTCCATGATATGTGTTCCGATTGTGCATGAAAGTGAATCATTAGGACTTATAGCAGTTGACAGTCTGAAATCCGAAAAGGAATTCAGGGAGGGCGACATAAATCTACTTATGGCAGTTGCATCCCAGACAGCCTTGAGTATTGCGAATGTCAGATCCTTTCAAAAATTGCAGGAAAGCGAGAAAAAACATCGTACTTTTGTTGAGACTATCAGGGATATTGTATACACAATAGATTTAGACGGCCGCTTTACCTATGTAAGTCCTATGATTGCAGTCATTACCGGGTATACTGATAAAGAATTGCTTGGCAGAGATTTTATTGAAATAATTACTTCACCCTATAAAGACATAGTGATGCAGAGATTTTCTGATGGTCTTAAATCCGGGGAGACTGCAACATATGAGATAGAAATCCTCAGCAAGGATAATAAGGCTGTTCCGGTTGAAATAAATGTAGCTTCCCTGACAAACAATAAGGGTCAAATTATCGGCAGAATTGGTGTTGCCCGTGATATTACAAGAAGGCACAAAGAAGAAGCAAAACGTCAAGAAATGGCAATGAGAGCTCTTACACAAGACAAACTTGCTTCGCTAGGGGAAATTGCCACAGGGGTGGCACATGAGATCAACCAGCCACTATCCTATATCAAGATAATACTTGAATCTACACTGAATGATATAGAGAATGAAAAACTGGACAGGGCAGAGCTTTCCGGGGATTTTAATGAGTCGCTGCGTCAGGTTGGAAAAATAACAAACATTATTTCGCATTTGCGGACTTTTGGCAGAAGTGATGTGACCTCTTTCAATCCTGTCAAACTATCCATGGTTTTGGATGACACTTTAATTCTTATGAATGAAAGACTGAGAATTAAAAATATCACTATTGATATCCTGTTAGCCGAAAATTTACCTATGTTGTATGGAAATCATGTCAAACTTGAACAGATTTTTGTTAATCTGATCCAAAACTCAATGGACGCCTTTGAAGAGCAGGGCAAGGGTGAGATAATTTTGTCAGCGCAAGTAGATAATAATGAAGTGTTAATAACTTACTCGGACACAGGGAAAGGTATAGACCCAAAGATGCAGGAGAAAATATTTGAACCATTTTTTACTACGAAGGAAGTTGGGAAAGGAACAGGCATAGGACTTTCCATAGTATATGGCATAATACAGGAACATAAAGGCACAATTATCTGTGAATCTGGAATGGGAAAAGGGACAACCTTTAAGATCAGGCTCCCTATTTATTCTGAAAGCACCGATTCCCTGTCAGAATCTTTAGGCGCATAGTTTTAAAATATCCTCAATTTTGTCTTGAGTATAATCCTTCATGCCCCAGACTTTTGCCAGGGCAACAGCATTTTCAGCTATCATCGCTATATCCTGCTCAGGAATATGCAAGGCTGTGAGGCTGGTCGGGGCTTTGACTTTCTCAAACCATGTGAGCAAGGCTTGGATTCCTTCTGCAGCTTTCTTTTCCTTGCTGTCTGAGTTTATACCAAAAACCCGTTCTGCAAACTGGGCTAATTTATCCAGGGTTCGTTGAGCCTGGTAAGCCATCCATCCTGGAATGACCACGGAAAGACCTGCACCGTGGGCCACGTTGTACAAGGCGCTCAGGGAATGCTCGATCATGTGCATGGGGAATCCTACCTTGCCAAGGCCTGCTCCTGTCAGGCCGTTTAAGGCCAGGGTTGCAGCCCACATGAGGTCAGCCCGGGCATCATAATCTTCCAGGTTCTGCAGGACCCGATTGCAGCTGTCCATGGAGCTGATGACCAAACCTTCCATCAAATGGTCCTGCACCGGGGTATAGGGCTCCAGGTTTGTAAAGTAATATTCGAGAACATGGGCAATGGCATCAACAGCACCATAGGCTGTGTATTCTGGTGATACTGAAAAGGTGGCTGTGGGATCAAGAATAGATACTTTAGGGTAAAGATGCTTGTTGGCAAAACCGAATTTCTGCTTTGTTACCTCGTTGGTAACTACCATGCTCGAGTTCATTTCAGAGCCGGAAGCTGCAAGTGTGAGCACACAGGTAAGGGGCAAGGCAGCTTTGAGGCTTTTTCTGCCGGTAAAGAATTTCCAGACATCATGCTCGATCAGGGCACCTGCTGAGATGGCTTTGGCACTGTCTAGAACCGAGCCACCCCCAACAGCTACTATCACGTCAACGTTGTTTTCCTTGGCCAATGCAATGCCTTGGTGTACGTGACTTAAAACAGGGTTGGACTGGACTCCGTTGTGTTCAATTATTGTAACACCTGCATCCTGGAGTGATTTAGTCACCTGGTCATAAATTCCGTTATTCTTGATGCTGCTCTGGCCGTATACCAGGAGGGCAGTTTTGCCGAATGCTGCAGTTTC
>JAHEEI010000244.1 GCA_024640785.1 Pseudomonadota bacterium | reverse complement strand
CGAATATCCATTTAAAAATAGAGGATTATCAATGAATCTATGTTGAAGTTTTAAGTCAAAGGCTGTTAATCACTTCCGCAGACAAGCCAGACTTGAAAAAGACAGGTTACTCAGAGGATATTATTCCAGATATTTTTTTACGATTAAACATGAATTAATTCCCAGCATCCCAAAACTGTTATTCATAATATAAGTTATGTTTTCACGCTCAACAGGCTCTTTATCAACAATATTCTTTATTTTACATTCTGGATCAAGGTTATCAAGATTTAAAAAAGGATGGATAATATTATCATCAAAAGCCGGCAAATTGCCGGCAAGCTCCAATGCCCCTGCTGCGCCCATAGCATGGCCGATAAACCCTTTAGTATTGTTAACAAAGGTGCTATCAGAGCCAGAAAATACTGCATTAATTGCTTTTGCTTCCTGTTGATCTCCCATGGGAGTAGAAGTTGCATGTGAATTGAGGATATCTATATCCTCAGGGTGAATCCCTGCAAAATCAAGAGACTTTCTCATGCACACGGCCTGAGTGTCCGCATCTGGAAGAACAAAATCAACCGCATCTGAATTGTTTGCATACCCAACAATTTCTCCGTATATTTTATCAGCCCCTCTGTTTAAAGCATGTTCAAGTGTTTCAAGGACATAAAGACATCCTCCCTCCGACACCACAATTCCGTTGCGGTCCCTATCAAAGGGTCTGCTCACCTTTTCAGGATTTTCATGGGTACCGAGCGCTACCTGACTTTTAAAGCCCGCAAAAATACCAAAAGTATGTATGCTTTCAGAAACACCACCTGCAATAGCATAATCCACCTCTTCCAATTGAAGCATCTGGTATCCCTGAACCAGACCAAGATTTCCGGCAGCACACGCAGCACCGATACAGTAATGAGGTCCTTTAATTTTTAAGTTTAGGGTAACCTCACCTGCCGGATTATTTGAAACAGTTCTCGGGTTATGATGGTGGGTCCAGAACTGCGTATCATAACCATACTGTGAAATATTATAAATCTCATTTTCCGTTTCAACATTTCCGTGTTCAGTGGTACCGATATATACACCAATTCGAGAGGTGTCTTCAAAAGCACAGTCAAGGCTCGCATCATTTAAAGCCTCATTAGCACAATAAATAGATATTGAACCAGCCCGAGTTCCCTTTCTCAACTCTTTTTTCTTCTGATATCTTAATATTTCAAAGTCACAGATACCGGCAACAACCCTGCCCATATATCTTGTTTCAAAGTCTTTCACTCCGGACTTACCCTCAAGAAGAGACATCCTAAATTCATCAAGATTATTTCCAGTCGGGGCGGTTAGGCCGACACCTGTTATTACAATTCTTTTTCTTTCAAACATTCAAACTCCTTATTAAGTGAGTTTTTAAAAGTCTATACCAGTCAAACAACTGGTAACATGAACAGGTCCCATAAGTGCCTGAAATATAGTGTTTAGAGGGTTTTTCTAAAATATGTCAACTGGAAATCTTACAATACCTTTTAAAAAAACAAGAAAAATTAATTATGCTGATTTAAATATGAGAAAAGCTTATTCAAACCTTCATCCATACTGACCTTTGGGACATAGCCAAGCTCTTCTTTCGCCTTTGAAACAGAATAGGTATGAGTTGTGGAAAGCTGTGAAGCTAAAAACCGTGTCATAACCGGTTCCCTATTAATCATAAATAATGAATAAACACTTTCAATCCCTGTGCCAAGAATATAAGCGGTTTTAAAAGAAAGACGTCTTTCAACCTTATCAAGGCCAATTCCTTCAAGGATACAGTTAATAAACTCCCACAATAAAACAGGCTCATCATTGGTAATAAAATAGGCCTTGCCACACACTAAAGATCCTTCTGTTAACGACTCAGAAGCCTTAAGCTGTGCAAGCGCGGCATTTTCAACATAAGTCAGGTCCGCATAATTTTTTCCATTACCCACTATAAAAAGTCTTCCCTTTTCTGCCCTTTTGAGAAGCCTGGGGATAAGGTTGGTGTCCTCAGGCCCCCAGATAAGGTGAGGCCGAAGACTGACTGTCAGAAGGTTGCCATTAGAATTTGCATCAAGAACCATCTTTTCTGCTAACGCTTTTGTCTCGGAATAAGGGTTTAAAAACTTTTCCGGATACGACGCCGACTCTTCTGTCATTTCCTCATTTTTACCGTCAAAAACAACACTTGGCGATGAGGTGTAAACCATTTTCCTAACCCTGTTTTTCAGGCAGGCCTCAATTACATTTCTGGTGCCTTCAACATTTATCCTGTAAAAAGGAGATTTGACCATTGAGATGCTGGTTAAGGAAGCAATATGATGAACTTCATCAAATCCATTAAACGCATTTATTAAAAAGGTTTTATCACAGATATCTCCGCGGATAACAGAAAATCCTTCATCAGCCAAAAACCTGTGATTACCCCGACACAGGATGGTTACATCATACCCTGCTTTTCGCATTATCCGGGCAGTTACCCTTCCTAAAAAACCACTTCCGCCTGTTATCAACACTTTCATTTAACTCTCTCCGCTGCCCATTGTGCAAGTTTTTCACGATATATCTTGGCATTATGTCTGATATCTACTGGAAATGATTTATAAAAAAGTACATCACTGATCATTTGACAGTGTGGATAATCTGAGGACAATTTAAGAAGTTCACTTTTAAATTTATCTTTAGCCTGTTCAGATACAGGGAAATATCCTTTTTCAGGTTCAATTATAATAACAGCCTTCTGTTTTCCTTTTTCGCCTGTTCCAACAAGGGCGGAACGAAATACATTTTTATGACAGTTAAATACTGCTTCAACCGGAATGGTAAAAATAGTCTCTTTTTCTGTTATCACCCTGTGATCTTTTCGTCCGCAAAACCAGATACGCCCCAAGACATCTATATAACCAACATCACCGATCCTGTGCCAAACAACACGCTCATCAATTATTTTTGAATTCCAAGTGGCCTCTTCTTTTAAATAGTACGCCTTGGTAACGGATGGGCCCTTGACAATAATCTCACCCACCTCCCCTGTGGGAACAAAAATATCTTCTGAAAGTTTTGAAATAATTCCGTCAACTATTTTAATTATCTTAACCGTGACACCAGTTACAGGATGACCAACACAAATCCCCTTTCCTTTTCTTGTTCCTTCATAAGTTTCATTTAGTATTTCACTACCCGAAATTGAGGAAACCGGAAGAGATTCGGTAG
>JAHEEI010000243.1 GCA_024640785.1 Pseudomonadota bacterium | reverse complement strand
AAGTTCTGCGGCGCTGTTTTCCGGCATGGTCATTATGTGGAGCGCGAGGCGGGTCGCTGTTTTTTCACCGACTCCGGGGAGTGCGGAAAGTGACTTTATGAGCTGGTTTATTGGGTTTTCGTTTTTCAATTTCTTTATGCCGCTTACAGATTTAGACCTGGAATTTTAATGCCGCCGGTTATCTTTGAGAGCTCCTCCTGCATCATTTCTTTTGAAGATTTAAGAGCCATATTTACTGCAGCTGTTACCAGGTCCTGCAACATTGAGATGTCATTAGAGTCTAATATTTCAGGTGAAATATTTATAGCGATGATTTCCTGTTTGCCGTTTGCTGTTACTGTTACCATCCCGCCGCCTGAAGAAGTTTCAACTGTTTTTTCCGCAAGCTGAGCCTGCATGCTGTTTATTCGGCCCTGAATGTCCTGAACCTGTTTCATCATGTTTTTTAAATCCATAGGTGTACCTTTTTATAAATCTGTTTTTATTTCAAGTATTCTGCTGCCGCTAAAAGTTTCCACGACTTTTTGGATTACAGGATTGTGAAGGACGTCATCTTCTTCTTTTTTTTTCAAGTCCTTTGATGTTTTTAGAGGGTCAGTCTTTTTTTTTAAATCAGTTGCCCTGATTGTAAGCTTTATGTCCTTATTAAAAAAAGAATCGCAGAGTTCTTTAACCTTATTTTCTTTCTCAGGGTCTTTTAGCATGTCTAGCTGAAAAGATCCCGTTGGCAGCTCAATTATAAATTCACTGTTATTTAAATAAAGGTTTCCGTGCTGAAGAAGAGGAACTAGCTGCATATGTTTTTGCCGTACAAAGTTAAGAAAGGATTCGGCATCTTTATTTGTACAGTTTTTTGATTCAGGGGGGTCTTCTTTTTTGTTGTTGCTTTTATAATCGCTGCTTTCCTGTGATGCTTTTGGCTGGTGCTCCCTTGGTTCTCCAGGAGTGTAAACGTTCTTCGCGGATGTTCCGGCCTGATGCTGAAGCTTGTCTATTTTTGAAATAAGGTCATCAATGGGCAAGGCTTTTTTAATATGCATTATTTCGAGTAAGGCTACTTCTAGCGCTATTTTCGGTAAGGCGGATCTGGTTATTTCTCCTTCAGAGGAAAACCACATTCTAAAACACCTGTGCAGGGCATCTATTGAAATGCCAGCGGCGAGGTCTTGAAGTCTCTTAATGTCCTCGTCGGTATGGTTGAGTGATTTGCTTGGATTGTTAAGCGTTTTTACCATGATAAGGTCACGGATGTGTTCAAGCATGGCAAAGTAAAACTTTTTAAAGTCAACGCCGTATTCATAAACATCATTCACAGTATCCATGCATGCCTGTGAATCATCAGAAATAATTGCGCCCATGATACGGTAGATAAACTGGCTGTCGATATGGCCCAGAAGCTCTTCTAAGGAGCTGTCTTCAATGTTGCTGCCACAGTATGAGATTGCACGCTCCAATATGGTCTGTGAGTCTCTCATGCTGCCGTCAGCTTCTCTGGCGATCAGGGAGAGTCCTTTTCTGCTAATAGATATGTTTTCTCTGCGGGTAATATTTAATAAATGATTTATGATTTCGTTTGATGAGATCCTCTTCAGGTCAAATCTCAGGCACCTTGAGATAATGGTATCGGGTATTTTCTTCGGTTCGGTTGTCGCAAACATGAAAATTATATGGTCAGGCGGTTCTTCAAGTGTTTTTAGAAGTGCATTAAACGCAGAGTTCGAGAGCATGTGAACTTCGTCAATGATATATATCTTATATTTGTCTCTGGCGGGAAGATACTTAGCGTTTTCGCGCAGAATGCGAATTGCGTCTACGCCTGTGTGTGAAGCACCGTCAATCTCATGGACATCTAGTGAAGCACCATCGGTGATTTCAATACAGGATGGACATTTGTTGCAGGACTGTTCTGCCGGGCCTTCATGACAGTTGAGTGCTTTTGCGAGTATTCTTGCTATTGAAGTTTTTCCAACACCTCTTTCACCGATAAACAGAAAGGCATGTGCTATTCTTTTCTCTTTAATCGAATTTTTTAAGGTTTGGGTTACATGCTTCTGGCCGATTACTTCATCGAAAGTCTGGGGCCTGCATTTAATAGCAAGTACTTTATAGGCCATTATTCTGGTAATTAATAATAATAATAATAATTAAGTAGCCGGATACACCAGACACACGAAATTGTTGCTCCCGTTGCTTCCTTCCGGACCTGGCGGAGTTAGCAACTCTTTTGTTGTCTGGGATCCGGCTTAAGATTGCCTTGTACCAGTTGCCTGTATTACAACTGGCGGAGAGAGAGGGATTCGAACCCTCGGTACGCTTATGACGTACACACGATTTCCAGTCGTGCACCTTCAGCCAGCTCGGCCATCTCTCCTTATTTTCTTTTCTGTTTAAAAAAATCCTGTAACAGTTCTCGGCATTCAGATTCTAAAATGCCGGATTTTACCTCAACTTTATGATTGAATTTGTTTTCTATGGTAAAGTCAAAGAGTGATCCTGCTGCACCTGTTCTTGGATCAAAAGTGCCAAATACGAGTTTTTTAATCCTTGCATGTATTATTGCTCCCATGCACATTGTGCAAGGTTCTATTGTCACATAAAGTGTTGTATCTATCAAGCGATAGTTTTTTAGCTTTTCACCGCCTTCACGCAGGGCTATGATCTCTGCGTGAGCTGTGGGATCATTGCTTGTTATGGGGCTGTTTTGACCGGTTGAGATGATCTCATCGTTCTTTACTAAAACGGCTCCGACTGGTATTTCACCGTTTTCCCAAGCTTTTTTTGCTGCTTTGAGAGCAGCTTTCATGAAGTGTTTATCTTTTTCCAATGGCTCGTCTTCACCTGTTATAACAAATTTATCATATTTTACTGGTGGAATAAAGAGAATTTAAAAACAGAGCGTTAAAACAGCCGTGGAGTAAACTACCTGGAAATAAGTTCGTTTACTCTTTCCTGGAAAAAATCGATATCGGTTTCAGTGAAAGGTTTTAAATTATGGAGGCGGGAATCAAGAACTGCTTTTGAGGGATTGAAGTTTTGAATCCGGAGTTGGTCAGCGCCATTCAAGTCCATGGCCAGCTTTAAAATATCTTCTTTCTTGTGATGAGAAGGAAGGACTGTAAACCGAAATTCATACTTAACTCTTTTTTCCAGTAAGAATGAAATGCTTTCTTTTACTGATTTAAGCATGCTTGGTGCCTGGGTGATTTTG
>JAHEEI010000084.1 GCA_024640785.1 Pseudomonadota bacterium | reverse complement strand
TGATGAATGTTTATTGAAAAAGAGGGCTGGCTGATAAAAGGGGAAAGAACAAATAATGTTACTGCGCATTGATAAAAAAGAATTACAAGGGGGTCCAGACAACTGACCAGTTTCTTGCTGATCAGAATAAGAATACCGTAAAAAAACCCGGATAAAGATCCGTAGATAATGCCAGTCATGTGCTGACTGTTTATGGCTAGGTCGTTTGAAGCGATAAGGAAAAGCCCGATGCTGGCAAAGACAAGTGAGATCACGGTTGTTTTTTCAAGTTCTTCTTTTAAGAAAATCGGTGCAAGCATGGCCGTAAATATCGGTGCGGTATAATGGGTAAGGACAGAATTTGCAAGGGTTGTTATTTTGTAGGCTGTAAAATAGGTATAAGTGTTGCCGAGAATGCAGAGAGATGAGACCCCCAGCAACAATATATGTCTGCCCACAAAAAGTTTTTTAAGCTTTTTAGAGCATAAAAAATATGAAAATAGAATGATTGATGTGAAGAATGCAGAGTAAAAAATAATTCCAATCGGCTGCAGATCTACAATTCGGATAAAGGGGCCGATCATTGAAAATATGGCCATTGACAGGGTTATGAGAAACCCTCCGAAAAGATGCCTGTTCATATTGCTTTGGTCCTGTACTTGTAAATGGTTTGTTTATACTGGCGGTAATTGAAAAATAGATCCTAGATATGTTTAGAGAAAAAAACAGTTTAATATTAATTTGTTAGTCATGCAAGGAGAATATGATTTTTGGAAGGATGCTCAGGCAGTGTTTTGTCTTGACAAAACATACATGGTCGTACTACTAAGAAGGCTAAATAATTAAATTAGAAGGAGATAAATGTTTTGAAAGCTGATGATATTAAGAACGAAAAACTAAAGGCATGGGTTACAGAAACAGCTTCTATGTGTCAGCCTGACAGAATAGAGGTGTGTGACGGTTCCCAAGAAGAATATGACCGCTTAAGCGCCAGGATGGTTGAGAGCGGAACATATTTAAAACTCAATGAAGACAAAAGGCCCGGCAGCTATCTGTGCAGGTCTGATCCCGATGATGTGGCGCGAGTTGAAGACAGGACTTTTATCTGTTCCAAAAATGAGGGGGAAGCCGGACCCACCAATAACTGGAGAGACCCTGATGAGATGAAAGAAGTTTTAAAAGGGTTGTTTGCCGGTTCCATGAAGGGAAGAACGATGTATGTCATTCCTTTCTGTATGGGACCTTTGGGTTCAGAGATATCTCATATTGGTATAGAAATTACGGATTCTCCCTACGTTGTCTGTAACATGAGAATAATGACCCGTATGGGAAAAGCAGTTCTGGATGAACTTGCTGACGGTGATTTTATTCCGTGTCTCCATTCGGTGGGCGCGCCGCTTGCTGAGAGCCAAAAAGATGTTCCATGGCCCTGTAATCCGGACAACAAGTATATTGTCCATTTTCCTGATGAAAGGGCGATCTGGTCTTTCGGGTCCGGTTACGGCGGAAACGCGCTTTTGGGTAAAAAATGCTTTGCGCTTCGGATTGCATCCGTTATGGCAAGGGACCAGGGCTGGCTTGCGGAACACATGCTGATTATGGGACTCACTTCTCCTGAAGGCGAGAAAAAATATATTGCGGCTGCTTTTCCAAGCGCCTGCGGAAAGACCAATCTTGCCATGTTGATTCCCAGTATGCCGGGATGGAAGGTTGAGTGTGTGGGTGATGATATAGCCTGGATGAAATTCGGGGATGACGGCAGGCTTTACGCGATCAACCCTGAAGCCGGATTTTTCGGTGTTGCTCCGGGAACATCCATGGCTTCAAATGAAAATGCAATTCATTCGCTTAAGAAAAATTCAATTTTTACAAATGTTGCTTTGACTCCGGATGGCGATGTGTGGTGGGAGGAAATGACAGATGATGAACCTGAAAAGCTGACCAGCTGGATCAACGAAGAGTGGACTCCGGGCTGCGGGAAAAAAGCTTCTCATCCGAATGCCCGTTTTACCGCTCCCCTGTCACAGTGTCCGATTGCGGATGCTTCCTGGGATGATCCTAAGGGTGTTCCTATTGCTGCTTTTTTGTTTGGCGGCAGGCGTTCTTCAGTAGTTCCTCTTGTAAACGAAGCTTTTAACTGGCAGCATGGTGTTTTTCTGGGGGCCACCATGGCTTCTGAAAAAACAGCTGCAGCTGCGGGCAAAGTCGGTGAGCTCAGGAGAGATCCTTTTGCCATGCTTCCTTTCTGCGGATATAACATGGCGGATTATTTTTCGCACTGGCTTAAAACCGGGGAAAAAGATGGTGCTGATCTGCCTAAAATATTTTATGTGAACTGGTTTAGAAAAGATGATCAGGGGAAATTTCTGTGGCCCGGATACGGTGAAAACAGCAGGGTTTTGAAGTGGATATTTGAAAGAGTATCAGAAAAAGGCGAAGCGGTTGAAACACCTATCGGCTATCTGCCAAAAGAAGGTGCTATTGATGTGTCAGGAATGGGCATTTCAGAAGAGGAGATGACTGAAATTTTGAAAGTGGATCCCGATCAGTGGAAAGCTGAACTGCAGGGGATTAGAGACCATTTTAAAAGGTTTGCGGACCGCTTGCCGCAGGAGATGTGGGATGAGCTAAAAGCGCTTGAAGAGAGACTGGGATAATAACATATTATAATGAAACACAAAAATACCGACATATTATTTTGGTGTTTCAATGTTTTTAATTTTTAACTATAGAGTGCCTGCATTCCTTCGGCAGAGGCGCAGACCGGGTTTAATCCTGTTTCTACCCTGTTTTTTAGCTTCATACAACAGTTCATCCGCCTTTTGAATGAGTCCCTCTTTGTGCTGGCCTTTTTTATAGGAGGCAACCCCCGCACTGGTTGTTACTTTGATTATCTTTTCGTCGAATTTAAACTCAAGGTTTTCTGTTATTTTTCTTAAACGTTCAGCCAGTTCTAGCGCTTTATCCAGCTTGGTTTCAGGCAGCACAAGAACGAACTCTTCACCGCCGTATCTTGCAAGATAATCACTATTTCTAATTGTAGCTTTTATGATTTTTGAAAATGAGTGCAAAACCTCATCGCCGGTTTTGTGACCATAGGTGTCATTTATTTTTTTAAAATAGTCAATGTCAAACATAATCACTGAAATGTCAGTTCCATAGCGTTCTGCTTTCGCAACATCACGGTCAAGAGAGGTGTTTAAGGCTCTTCTGTTATAGCAGTGGGTCAGGGGATCAGAGAGAGCAGCAGTTTCAAGTTTTTTTATGTTTAAAAAACTGATAAGTGATGCGGCAATTATTTTACATATCATGGAGAACAGGTCTTCGTGATACGTAAGTATTTTTCTCTTGGGAAGAATATATAACATTGCCTTTGACTGTTTATCCAGAATCTTGAGAGAAACAATCTGGGATGTATTAATGATTGATTTTTGTTTGTCTGAGGGATAGAGCGGATTTTCAAAGGATCTTATGTTGCAGTATGCGCTTTCCGTATGAAAGTCTTTTTTGAGGTGTTCAATAACAGCTGTGTCATTCAGTTTAGGTTCCATCCAGACATCCAAGCTGCCGTTATATTCTTTGTCGTATATTGCAAAAGCAAAGAATTCACATTCAAACATATCGTTAAAGCAGTTGTATGCGTTGTATACAATGTTGTCGATATCCTGTGCCTGGCTTATTTTGAGAATGTACTGGTTTATGATCTGGTTGTCTATTCCCCTGATTAAAGTGGATAGGAACTGAAAAGCTGTTTGTGTCTTGTTTAGTAGCTTTTTAATGGCATCTTTCATTTTTTTCCTTTTTTATTTTTTGACTATCTAATAAGCAAAAGAGATGCCACTTTTAATTATAAAGAAAATACAGTATGTTATATGTTTAAATCTGGTGGAAATATAGGAGTTTTAATACAGGCTGGTTGCTTTTTTGACGCTTTTTTCGTGGGTGCAGTTTTAGACCTGATTATCTGTATCTGCCTTTAAACCAGGTTTTTCAAGGTTTAGTCCGAAGAGCTTTTAGTCTTTGGGGAGAAAATTTATTGTATTTTTTTACAGAAGCTCGAAAATTCCATCAATCATTGCCTTAACGCTTTCTTCAACATCTTTTATGCTTTTTGCCAGCATATATGCCGGGGCGGTAACGACCCTAGCTTCTCTGTCAATGACCGCCTGGTTCACCGGACAGTCAATATGTTCAGCCCCCATTTTGTTAATGGCGTCAGCAGTGTCCGGGTTATTGCCTATGGTTAATTTTACCTTTATTTTCCTTTTTCCAAATATCCTTGCTACTAGCGCTGGTGCTATGCAGAGAGCCCCGATGGGTTTATTCTTATCGATCATTTCAACAATAAGTTTTTCAACCTCAGGGTTGACTGAGCATGAAGGGCCCTCTTCCGCAAAGGAACAGAGGTTTACCGCAGCGCCGAATCCACCTGGCAGGAGCAGCATATCTATGTCTTCACTGTCTACGTCGGATATGTCCTTAATCTCTCCTCTGGCTATTCTTGCAGATTCAACCAGCATGTTTCTTGTATCGGTTTTTATAATTTCATTTGAACTGTGATTGACAACCCGTGCCTGGTTGTAATTTGGCGCCATGCATATGATATCGAGTCCTTTTTTATCAAGGTGAAGTAGGGTTAGGACTGATTCATGTATTTCGCTTCCGTCCATTACTCCTGAGCCGGAAAGAAGAACACCTGCTTTCATTTTATTTTCCTCCTTGTTTTGTCGTATATTTATCTTTATAGCATTATTAAAGGGCAGAATTCAATAGCTGATATATATTGTTCTTGACAACATTTTCTTTTATGAGTTAAATGAAAAACATTAATGACTTGGAACTGTACAATTGCTAAGTAGCTTAAAAATATAAGGGCTTAAATGGAAAACAATTTATCATTACTTGTTGTATCATCCGTAACCGGAGAACAGCGCAGATATTCCATAAACAGATATCTTCTTTATGGGGTACTATTTGTACTTGTAATGTGTTTTTTTGTGGGTGCTTTTGGTCTTTATAAATATAGAGAGAATCTTGAATTGAAAAAAAAATATCTCCTGCTTGATGCTGAAAAGGAACAGCTTGAAGTTGTTGTGAGGAATTTAAAGGGGATTGAGGAGAAGCAGGAATCTGTTCGAGAACTTTTGGGTCTTGAAGATATTAAAATAAATGAAGATAATGAATGACCCTGTTTTTCATTGCGGTCTTAAATGTTTTATTTAAAGGAGATTTTTTATGGGTGTTTTCAAAAAAGGTGCTGATGCGAACAGGTTGGATACGATTGTCGGGCCCGGCACAATATGTGAAGGGTCTATAACCTCTAAGGAAAGTATTTGTGTTGAAGGAACGGTCAGAGGTAAAATAATTTGTGAAGGAAGTGTGGTTGTTGGTGAAAAAGGAAGGGTCGAAGCGGATATTGCTGCTGATTCAGTAATATTAAACGGTATGGTAAACGGTCATATCGTTGCGAAGACAAAGCTTGAAATAACAACAAATGGCAAACTAAAAGGCGATATAAAAACAGGAAGCCTTATAATAGCAGAAGGTGTTCTTTTTGAAGGAAAGTGCCAGATGATATCAGAGAAGCCCGCGGTTGAAGTTTCCGGGCGTCCACTGGCTGAAAAAGATAAAATACAGTCCCGTTAAACATCTTTCCCTTCAAATATATTTAAGTTTTTTTAAAGTTAAATTTTATGACAGAAAATCCGAAGATGGCGCAGGCATAGTGATATTCTGCAGATTCTTGGTCTATATCTTTTCCCACTATCCTTATCTTTCCTCTTCAGTTAATCAGAAAAATTTTTAACCAATGATATGTTTCGATTTTTTATGTTTATTTCGAATTATATTGACATTGATGTTTTTTTATGCTAATAATATATAAAAGGAATATTTTAAGTTTTAAGTATCTTGCTAAGAAAAAGCCAACCCGGACGTAAGTCTGGTGCGGAAAGTCACGGGTCTTATGAATGACAAGAGATTGCCGGACTGCCTAAGCAAAAGGGGCAGTCCGGTTTTTTATTATAATCAGACAATTAACAAAAGATTAATAATTGAAAAAAAAGGGTAATTTAAGGTTTTCAATGTAAAAAACTTCACACTTAACTAGCTGTATTTTTTAACGATTCTAATATTTTAAGATATATAAAATAACTTTTAATATTCATCTAAGGTTAATATGATGAACAAGGAAATATTTAAAAATACAGTTCTTATATTAGTTTCTGCAGCCATTATCTTCAATACAGTTATTTCGGGTATTTTGATAGTATGGATGAATCAGAACAGGAAATCTTTTAAGAAAATTGAAGTCGATATCCGTGACCTTAAAGAGAAGCTTGAAACAGAAATAAATCTGCGCAAAAAACTTTATCCTGAGTTGAAAAAATCGGCAAAATTGCTGAAAAAGTATAATCCAAAGCTTGACGATCTGACAACCGTCAGATATGCATATAAAATCTTTCAATGCAGTGATGAGCATGTGTCCCCAGAGATTTTAACAGCACTTATTGTGGTTGAGTCGAGTGCTGATTATGAAGCAGTAAGTTCCAAAGGAGCTCTTGGGCTTACCCAGGTAATGCCCAAGATCTGGAAGTATGATAAAAAAACACTTAAAAACCCCTATAAAAATATTGAGGCCGGTTCTTCAATATTAAGTTATTATGTGAAAAAACATGGTCTTAAAGGTGGTCTGAGTGCATACAACAGCGGAAAGAAGAGCGGGTCACCAAGATATGCCAGTAAAGTGATGAGAATTGCTGGAACCTATTTTTAATTTTTTTAAATAAGTAAAATCTGTTTATAACCTCTGAAAGACACCCCTAGTAATTTAAGTCCTTGTTCAAATTGAAATTTAAAATAAGTATTGTATAATAAAAAATTTGATGTTATAATTTTTTGTTTACAGTCAGTTGATTAGAAAATGACAGGCTGAAGCCTAACAAACAGTCTGATGTTTTACAAATAATTGTAATGAAAGGAGATTTTTTAAGATGATTTGTGAAACCACAAAAAAAGGAACCGAATGCTTTTTTATGAGCAAAAGCGGGTGCAGCTATAACGGCGGGACATGCCTTGAAGTTATTGAAAAGTGCGAAGGCTGTGAAAAAATAATGGAGATTAAGGGAAAAAAATATTGTCTGCTTGCTCCCCAGCCTGACCTGAAATGGAATCTGGGAGACTGTAACCTTGCTACCCATATTAAGCGGGAAGTCAAGAAAGAGCAGGTTATCAATGCGCTTAAGGCTTCAAAGAGAAAAGCTGCCGGGAAGTAGTCGGTCTACTTAAAGAGGTTTTCTTAAAGTCCGGCCTGCAAGACAGGTCGGACTTTTTTTATGATGCATAGCTGTGAAGACCTGACAGGAGATAGTTTACGCCCAGGAAGGTGAAAAGCACACAGCTGAATCCAATAATTGAAATAATAGCTGCTTTTTTACCTCTCCAGCCACGGGTTAAGCGCGCGTGGATAAAAGCTGCGTAGATAAACCAGGTGATCAGGGACCAGGTCTCTTTCGGGTCCCAGCTCCAGTAGGTTCCCCAGGCATAATTGGCCCATACGGCGCCGGTTATTATTCCCACCCCTAAAAGCAGAAAACCGATGGCTATTGTTTTATAGATAATCTCATCAAGGATTTTTAATGAGGGCAATAACTCCTCTTTTGTATTTTTTTCATTAGAGGGTGTCCATGATTTTATCAGGTAGACAATACTCGAACCAAAAGATACCGCAAAAGCAGAATAAGCGATAAAACATGTCATTACATGGTATGTGAGCCAGTTACTCTGAAGTGCCGGGACAAGCGGCTGAATCTCAGTGGCCACGTCATCTGAAAGGGAAGCATATGCCATAGCAATTGAAACAATGGGGAAAACCAAGGCTCCAAGTGCTTTCACTTTATAACGAAATTCAAGAATTAGATATAAAAGAACTGTGGTCCAGGCAAGCGATACCAGGGATTCGTACATATTTGAAAGTGGAATATGTCCATAACCGATTTTGTATGACTCATACCACCGCAGTCCCAGGCCGGCTGTGTTAAACAGAAGACCAAGGATAGCAACTGCTGAGATGACCTTTGAATATTTCTCATTTCTAAAAAAAAGATAGCTGAAATAGAGAGCCATACATAACAGATATATAAATGTTGTGATTCCTAAAAAAGTAGAACTCATCATTTTGTTTGTCTCCTTCGGGGTTTAATTCCCTTGCCTTCAGGCGAAGGTTGTTGGTTAAGTTGGCGACTTTTATTTGTAAAGTTTTCACACTCCCTCGGAAGAATTCCGCAATTTTGTCTTTAGGGGCTGAAATATTTTGGGAGCGCTGAAATTATCCTTTTTTAGCGGGGTGTTATTTCAATTTTCCCGTTGTTTTAAGTTTTTCAAAAAGATCATTGAATGTTTCAGAAAAGGTCTCTTTGTTTTTAGTACTGGTTCCTGCAAAGACTGCCTGAACAGAGTCCTGGCTTATTGTGAAAGTGAGCCATATGCGGCGATGTGAGGAGAAAAAAGCCAGGTATATCCCGATGGTCATAAGTAAACAGCCTATCCATACGGTGATGACTCCCGGATCTTTTGCCACCTGAAGGCCCGTGTAGTATACTGGAAAAATATTTACAAAGTGAACGTCATATATCTGATTCTCATTTTTATGAGTATCAGGGAATTTTGCAAAGGTCCAGACCTGATAGGGTTTCATGTTTTCACGAGAAAAGGTTAACAGAACTGCGGGGTTATTCAGCTGGTTGGACTTGGAAAAATAGCGGCCTTTATCATCCATACCGAAATCTGGAATCAGTCTCTCAACCTTGACCGTGTCTTTTGTGCCTTTAAGGGTAAAAGTTTCTCCAATTGAAGCTCTGTATTGAACCTCACCTTTTTTATCCAGCGGATGGATGCTCAGCAGTACGTCAGAATTTGAATTGTTTCCTGTTCCATAGCTGGACTGGTAAAAACGGATTCCCTTGTAGAACAGAGGGTCATTTACTTCTATTACTTTTGTGAAGATCTCTTTACCGCCTTCCAGCACGGTGAGTGTGCTTTTATAGTCTTTGGGCATCCTTTCATAGCCCTTAGCATCGTCATAGTAGTGCAATTCGAACTTATCGCAGCGTAATTCAAAGGGGATCTTTGCACTTTTTCGGGAATCCCTTATCATGACTTCGTCTTTTTTTTCACCCTCAAAAATCTGCATGTATCCTTTGTATCCAAAAGTTCCAAGCAGAACCCCGATGATTATGATAAGTATGCCTGCATGGGTAAGGTAGAAGGCAAGGGGGGAGAAGCGCCCTTTTTCAGAAAAAAGACTGAGCTTGTTGTCTTTTCTTGTGACCAAGGGTTTAACAAGGTGTTTTTCAAGTGTCTCACTAAATAAGAGCTCTTTTTTAGAAGATAATTCATCAAAGGTGAATTTTTTACAGCAGAGCAGATCTTTTCCCCGTTCTTCAGTCATTACCGGGTCTGACCGTTTTAGAAGTTTTTTTGTCCGGGGTATCCTGTGCAGGGTGCAGGCCGTGAGGTTAAGACTGAAAACACCCATGATGGCGAGAAACCACCAGGAATGATAAAGGTCAGTGCATCCCGTGCTTTTCAGCAGGTTATAGGTCGACTCTTTATAGATTTTTTGGTAGTTGGCCGGAGACTCATTTTGAGGTACGACTGTTCCGATAATACATACAGCAGAGAGCACCAGAAGTAGAGAAATGGTAAGTCTTATCGAAATAATAAAACTCCACATGCTATAGAATATACCCTGTTTTTTTTGAGCAGTCATAGTATTTTTCTAATTTAAAAGTAATTTTTTAGTTTTTTCTGACGATAATAAGATTCAAATTATAACAAGAGACGCTGGTTAATGCAACAAAATAGTAAGATCTATAAGTTTTAAATTATAACCTGTTGACACAGAGGTATGCTTTCTGTTAAAATCAAAAGTTAAAAATTGTTGGAAAATAATTATTAAAGGAGGTTAAATTGAGAAAACTGATACTTTACGCAACACTGGCACTGGCACTTTTTGGACTGCCCTTCATCGCATATACTGCTGAAGAATATGTCGGAGATAAGAAATGCAAAGCGTGCCATATTAAAATTCATAAAAAATGGCTGACATTGGGACATTCCACGGCGTTTGAATCATTAAAGCCGGGAGTAAAACCTGAAGTCAAAAAGAAGGCGAACTTAGATCCGCAAAAAGATTATACTGCTGACGCATCATGTATCGAATGTCATACAACCGGAAATGATGTTACGCGTCCGGGTGTTCAGTGTGAAGCCTGTCATGCTCCGGGTAAAGGCTACACCCAGCCCACTATCATGAACAAGAAGAAATGGAAAGCAGATCCGGATAAGCAGAGAAAGCTTGCCCTTGAAGCCGGGCTGGTGATTGCTCCGGATGAAGCCAAGTGCAGGACCTGTCATAATGAGAAGAGCCCTACTTTTAAACCTTTTGATTTTAAAGCGCGTTATGAAGAGATAAAACACAAAAAATAATTGATGCGATTTGGACAAAAAAGGCCTGCTAAATAGCAGGCCTTTTTTGTAATCAGGGTTTGCTGCACTTGAATCGTCGAACCCTTTTTTATATTTCTCTCCATTTATTATCTGCTGTGCAGACACTGTCATAACCGCGTGCCATCATCAAGGCGTCAACTATGGTTATGGCGGCCATGGCTTCAGCAACTGCGTAGATTCGGCCAAGCAGGGTGGGGTCGCGCCGGGTGATCGGCTCAAGCACTTCGATCTCCATCTTTTTCATGTTAATGCTGTCCTGTTTTACACTGATTGTAGGAGTGGGTTTTACCGCAAGGCGTATAACGATCTCGTCACCGGTTGAGATACCGCCCAGGATTCCGCCGGCATTGTTCGTCTTGAATCCGATTTTTCCGTTTTTCTTAATGAATTCATCATTGCATTCCGATCCCTTCATGTTCCCGACTTCAAAGCCGGCACCAAACTCGATACCTTTTATCGCACCAATTGAAAGGAGTGCGTGTCCGAGAAGCGCGCTGATCTTGTCAAAGACCGGTTCGCCCAGACCGGAAGGAACGCCTTTGATCCTAAGTTCTAAAATCCCGCCTGCGGTTTCACCTTCGTCTTTTATTTCCAGAACGCGTTTTTCCATTTTTTCAGCGGCCTCAAGATCAGGGCAGTTGATTTCGTTTTTCCGATAATTGGTTTTTGCTTCCTCATAGCTCATGGGTTTTGCCCTGATGTCCATGCACTGGGTGGTGTAGCAAATCAGTTCAATGCCTTCTTTTTTAAGAATTTCTTTCGCAACCGCACCGCCTGCCACGCGTCCTACTGTTTCCCGTCCAGATGAACGGCCGGCACCGCACCAATCCTGGGCAATGCCGTACTTGGTGAAGAAACTGTAGGTGGCGTGTCCCGGACGGCACAGGTCTTTATACTGGGCGTACTGATCAATATGAACATCCTGGGTGTCAACGTTGTAAATGATAATTCCAACCGGCGCACCTGTGGTTACCCCATCCTGCCCCATACCTGCAAAGATATGGCACTGGTCCGTCTCTTTTCTGGGCGAATTAAGCTTGCCCACACCGGGCCTTCTCTTGTCCATCTCTTCCTGTATCAGTGCGTCTGAAAGCTGAAGCCCCGGGGGAACGCCGTCAACGATAACAGAAAGGCCGCTGCCTTTGCCGATACCGTAACTTTCACCGCATGC
>JAHEEI010000083.1:0-7500 GCA_024640785.1 Pseudomonadota bacterium | reverse complement strand
GTTCTTTTATTTTCTCAACATTCTTTGTGATCTCCTCTAAGGTAAGGATTTTTCGCATCTCATTTTTTCCACTGGGGTCACCTATCCTTGCGGTTCCCCCGCCCACAAGAACTATGGGTCTGTGTCCAGCCCGCTGCATTTGGGCAAGACCCATAATCGGCAGCAAATGCCCAACATGAAGACTGGATGCCGTTGGATCAAAACCTGCATAACAGGTTATGCCTGACCTTAACACATCTATAATCGCAGTTTCATCTGTCACTTGTTCAACAAAACCACGCTGTTTCAAAACCTCATATATATTCGACATAGCCACATCCAAATTCTTATTAATTGGGGCCAGCCTTATTTGCCAAGCTGAACCCTTTTTATGTTTATTGCCTTACCTAAAGAAACATCGGCCTCCACAAACACACCGTTCAATGCCAGATCGCCCTTAGCAACCCTGTAACTGACAGGCATCTGTGTCCTGAATCTCTCTATTGAGATATCCTTATCCATACCAATTACAGAGTCAAAAGAACCCGTCATGCCGGCATCAGAGATATATGCCGTTCCCTTTGGAAGTACCCTTTCATCCGCAGTTTGAACATGAGTGTGACTACCTAACAAAGCCGTCACCTTTCCGTCAAAGCACCACCCTGCTGCTATTTTTTCAGCCGTTGCCTCTGCGTGGAAATCAACAAATATTAAGTTTGTTTTTTCTCTAAGTGCTTCGATCTCTTTATCCGCAACCTTAAACGGACAGTCGAGCGGCTCCATAAAAATCCTGCCTGAAAGGTTAAGGACTGCAACCTTATGCCCGCTTCCTGTCATAACTACCGTAGAGCCCCTGCCGGGTGTATTGTCAGGATAATTTGCCGGACGTATCAACCTGTTTTCTTTTTGGATATATTCCAATACATCCTTTTTATCCCAGACATGATTACCCGTGGTTAGGACTTCGATCCCAAGGTCAAAGAGTTCCTGAGCAATTTTTTCAGTTATGCCAAATCCATTAGCTGCATTTTCACCATTGGCAATTACAATATCAGGTTTGTACTCCGCCATAAGTAAAGGAAGAAACTCTTTTACCGCTTTCCTCCCCGACTTGCCTACAATATCACCTATAAACAGTAGCTTCATAAGTTATTCATGCTTTTCCGTTACTGTAAAATCCAGCAGAGTCTATTTAGCGTATTCTATTGACCTTGTTTCACGGATCACAGTTACTTTTATCTGCCCTGGATAGGTTAAGGACTCTTCAACTTTTCTTGCAATATCCTTGGACATAACAACTGAAGCGTCATCGGAAATATCTTTACTTTCTACGATAACCCTGACCTCACGTCCTGCCTGTACAGCATATGCCTTATTTACACCGTTAAAGGAATTAGCTATATTTTCAAGATCTTTAAGGTGTTTCACATATGTCATCAGCATTTCCCTGCGTGCGCCGGGACGGGCTGCAGAAAGCGCATCAGCTGCCTGCACAAGTACAGCCAGAACAGTCTGGGGTTTTATATCATCATGGTGCGCAGAAATCGCATGTACAATATCATCGTTCTCACCATATTTCTTAACCAGGTCAGAACCGATAAGAGCATGGGATCCTTCAACCTCATGATCAACAGCCTTTCCAATATCATGCAGAAGACCAGCTCTTTTTGCCGACTTCACATTTATCCCCAGTTCCGATGCCATCATACCGCAAAGATAGGACACCTCAAGAGAATGCTGCAGTACATTCTGATCATAACTGGTTCTGTATTTAAGCCTTCCTAGAAGTCTTATAACCTCAGGGTTTATTTTATGGATACCGACATCAAAGGTTACCCGCTCGCCAGCCTCTCTTAAAGTAATCTCCATTTCCTGTTTAACCTTTTCAACTATTTCCTCGATTCTGGCAGGATGTATCCTTCCATCAGTTATAAGCTTCTCAAGAGATATCCTTGCAACCTCTCTCTTAATAGAATCAAAGGATGATATCAAAATGGCTTCAGGGGTATCATCAATTATCAGATCAACACCTGTAAGCTGTTCTATTGTTCTAATATTTCTTCCTTCGCGGCCGATTATTCTTCCCTTCATCTCATCATTTGGAAGATTTACCAGTGAAACAGTCTTTTCAGCTACATAATCCGCACTGTACCTCTGTATTGCCATGGCAATAATATTGCGTGAAATCTTGTCAGCATTCTCTTTTGTCTCTTCTTCTATTCGTCTTACAGTTCTTGCAGAATCAAGTTTTGCTTCGTTTTCAATATTCTGCATAAGCAGTTTTTTAGCCTCAGAAGAAGTCATGCCAGAAATTTTTTCAAGAAGATTTTTCTGTTCATCAAGTGCGGCTGTATATTTTTCTTCCATCTCCTTAACTCTCATTTCCTGAGGCTCAAGCGCTTTTTCACGTTTTGCAACAGAAATATCCTTCTGATCAAGCAGATTAACCCTCTTTTCAAGGTTCTCCTCTTTTTGATTGAGACGCTTTTCCATCTTCTGAATCTCATATTTTTTATTTTTTGACTCCTTTTCAAATTCAGCTTTTAACTTGTAAAGCTCTTCTTTAGCCTGAAGTCTGGCCTCCTTTTTAAGGTTGTCTGCTTCTTTTTTTGCGTCTGAAAATATCTTTTTTGCAGCCTCATCAGCAGTCGCCAACTTACTTTCAACTAGTTTCTTCCTTAAGAAAAATCCCACTACAATACCGGTAACTGCTCCAATAATAATAATAACAAATGTTAATATCGGATCCAATGAAACCTCCTTATCTATTTACGGTCGGCTTAATTAAAAACTGCAAAATATCATACTGAATTTTGGTTCTAACGTATCCAACCATTATAATTTTGGATTTTAAATCTTAAAAGTTAAAACGACGGGATAAGATTTGTTGCTGGAAATTTACTAATGTGTGTAAAAAAGGCAGGTATTATTTAAAATGATCCAAACAGGGTATTCCCCCAGCTGAAATTCTTGTTGATATATCTTGTTCGAACCATTTATTAAAAAACCTTTTAAAAGAAAATTGTTGTAAGTATTAAATCTCTTTGCAACATAACAATATAGATAATATATTTCTTTTCACACTAATAATTTCAATTAAAATCCCGTGAATTATACTTATTTATGCTTTTAATTTTAATTAATAATTATATCTTCTTTATTTAATATCTCCCAAAAATAAATTTTGAATCGTTTTTTTGATAGTTTTACCATCTAAAAAGTATATTACATTTTAGCATCAATAAATTCAATAAGATTTTTAGAACGTTTTTCAATTTTTTCTTGCAACTGCTTAAGCTCTCTCTCTATATTAAAACAATCATCAACAAGGTTAAGTGCTACAAGTACCATCATGTTATATGTGCTCATTGATGAATTTCCTGAATTTCTAACCTCATCAATCTTTTCATTGATGTACTTTTCCACCCTGTCAATATACTCCCTGTCGTGAGTATCTTTTATGAAAAACTTCTGGCCCATTATTTCTATTGATACCGATTCACCCATAAACTTTATACCTTCTAGATTAAACCTAAATCATCTATCTTTGATATTATATTCCCTAACTTTTGTTTAATCATATCCCTTTCTTTTAATGCTTTTGTGAGTTCTTTTCTTACGTTAAGCGTCTCCTTTTCTTTTTGCTTCATCTGAGTCTCAAAACTTTCATGGCTATGCTTCATCTCCTCATAGCGCTGAACCATTGCTTCAATCTTATTTTCAAGTTTATCAAAACTCATTATACAGCCTTTTCTATCCAGTATATAGCTAAAAATATTTTAGATAATTTATACAGTTACTAGTAATAATGTCAAGAAATTTCTCATATTAAAAAACCTCCTGTACCCACAGGATAAGCTTTAAAAATAATTTAGTTAAAAAATTGAAGGTTATAAAATAAAGCAATTTTAAACAAAAAAATATATATTTAAAAATTAAATATAAAAGTTAAGACAAAATAAATGCTTAAAACTAATGATCAAGATGCAGAAAGTGCAAGTATTGTCTGCTTAACAGACTCAGTTATCCCGTCAATATGATATCCGCCTTCAAGTGCAAGAAAAATCCTGCCATTACAATGGCCTATGGCTATTTTTTTAAGAAATTCCATCATCCTGTAAAACCCGTTTTCAGTTACTTTCATGGTTCCGAGAGGATCATGAACATAGGTATCATATCCAGCTGATACAAGTATAAACTCCGGACTGAACTTACTTATTGCAGGCCCAAGAACCTTCTCAAAAATATTTAAATAATCATCATCACCCTGGCCTCCTGACAAAGGGACATTAAGGGTATAGCCGGCCCCTTCACCTATTCCGTTTTCATCCTCAGCGCCGGTACCCGGATAATAGGGATACTGATGGATTGAAAAATAGAAAACATCCGGGTTTGAATAAAATGAGTTCTGTGTACCATTGCCGTGATGAATATCCCAGTCAACAATAAAAACCTTTTTTATGCCGTGTTTTTTTAATAAATAGTGTGTCCCCACCGCAATATTATTAAAAAGGCAGAATCCCATTGCCCTTGAAGCTTCAGCATGATGGCCTGGAGGGCGCACCAGGGCAAACCCGTTATCCGCTTTCTGTTTCATAATCATATCAACTCCATCAAGAACAGCACCGACAGCAAGTAAAGCCGCATCCCATGATCCGGATGAAGTATTCGTGTCACCATCAAGGCGGGTAAAAGACCTCCCGGCTGTATTTTCTATCATATCAATATATTTCAGTTCATGATTCAAGGAGATCTCCTCTTTGGTGGCCACGCGAGGTGCTACCTCTTCAAATCGTCCCTTCATATCATTTTTCTTAAGCATACCATATATGGATTTTAGCCTCAGAGGACTTTCAGGATGTCCCGGAGTCGTAATATGATCAATACATCTTTCATCTTTTAATATTATTGTTTTACTCATTTCAAACCTCTTCTATTATAATTCTTATCCTTGGTTTGATCAGAATGTTTTTCCCAAACTATTAACCCTCTGGCAACTTAAGATACAGTTGACATTATAGCAAAAAGATTATACAAACAACTAAATAATGTTTTGTAAAACCCAAAAAAATAAAGGATTAACTGCTATGTTTGGTCTCGGAATTCAGGAAGTTATCATAATACTTGTAGTGGCCCTTTTAATTATAGGCCCAAAAAAACTACCTGACCTTGCACGGTCTCTTGGGAAAGCATTAAGAGAGTTCAAGGGAGCAGCAGACGATTTCAAGCAAAACCTCGAAATAGAACCTCGCGAACTTACACCCAGGTCAAATATAAAGACGGTTCATGAAACCCCGGCAAAGGAACCCGCAGAAACAGTTCCTGAAAATAATGATAAAACTGTCAAAGAAACAGACAAAGAAGAAGACTCAGCCATTGAAACCGATGCGGAGATTGAGGCGGAAGACAAAACTAACAATCCATAAATCAAAACAAACTGCCTTTTAAGGCTCCCCTGTATTTTTCAGATAAAAAATATGGAAGAAGAGAAAATACCCCTGACCGGACATCTTGAGGAACTCAGGAAACGTATTATTATTTCACTGATAGCTATAGCCGTGGGATTTGCAGCGTCTTATGGTTTTTCAGAACAGATCTATGCCCTGATAGCCCTTCCCATTAAACCCTTTTTAAAAGATGGTAATGCATTTATTTTTACCGGCCTTACTGAGGCTTTTTTTACCTATTTTAAACTTTCTATTTTTTCAGGCTTCATTCTCTCAACACCTGTAATCATCTACCAGGTATGGTGCTTTATTGCACCGGGACTTTACAAAAAAGAGCAAAGATACGCTCTACCGTTTGTAATTCTTTCAACCTTCTTTTTCATGGGAGGCGTTTCTTTCTGCTACTTCTGCGTTTTTCCGATTGCCTGTAAATTCTTTTCGGAATTTTCCAGCGACTATATCCAGATGAAACTCTCCATAAAAGACTACCTTTCCTTCACCTGCAAATTCCTGCTGGCCTTTGGCATTATCTTTGAACTTCCGGTATTCGTGCTCTTTCTGGCCAAACTTGGAATCATAAATGATACCCAGCTTAGGGCAAACAGAAAGATAGTCATACTAGCGGTTTTTATTATTGCTGCCTTTTTAACTCCGCCTGATATGGTCAGCCAGGTGCTGATGGCGATACCGCTACTCTTTCTTTACGAACTCAGCATCATCATCGCAAAGATCTTTGGCAGAAAAAAAGTGGGCGAAGAAGAAAAAGAAGAAGATTGATAGTGTTTATTAATAAGAAATTCTTTTACGGTTTAAAAAGTATCAGTTTTATAAAGGTAGATGTTAATCAAAACTCTAGCACATCAGCCGTTGTGTTTCTGAGCGGATAAAGTAATTAAATTTATCTGTTTATATCGAGAGGAAAAACAGCATATGTTTTCATTTTACCAATACAGCTAAACATCACAAGAGAAATAATTATGAGTAATAATTTTATGGATGACCTGGACAAGGAAAACAGGGAAAATGTTGATGATTATCTTGAAAGGATAAGAAAAGAGGCGTACCGTTACTATGAAGAGGTTACGATCACGGAGATCAAAGAAAAATGCCCCTATGGGCATGAAAAAGGAGAGGTGTTTAAGGTATCCAACATGAATTCCGACTCCTTGTGCGGTTCTCTTTACCAGGCTATCCACCCAAATTTGACAACAATTCATTATGGAGGAACACTTCCCTGGGAAAAAGAATCAGATAGCTTTAAAGGAGTCTGCCCGGAACACCGGGTAACCGTAGAGGTGAAACGAATCGAACTTGAAAAACCAACGCCTTTCAAAACTGAGAACAGGATGGTTAACATGACTGGAAAAGGTTTTTCAGGAAACGACAGGTACAAAATTTTTCTGGAAGTACTCAGTGTTGCCAATAACTGCACCTGGGGTCATAAGGATGGACACAGGATAGAGCTGGACAACTTTAATATTGGAAAAGTCTGCGGTTTTATGTACTGGGAAATATACCAGTATGTCAACCTCCTGCTTTCCGGAGGCTGCGCACCCTGGGAAGCAGAACCGCACATCCTTCACGGGTGCTGTCCCGATCCGTTTAACCAGGTGACCTACCGGCTTGTCAGAGAAGAAAGATAGAGCTTCCCTTATCTTTCTTTGTGAAACAATCCGTTACATTATTTTTTCGGCATTCTGTGCTTTATCTCATTATAACGTGTTTTGAAGTCAAATTCTTTATAATGCGGGCTTGTCTTGTTGTGGCATCGCCTGCAATTATGCTCACCGGTTATGAGCCCTGTTTCAATTTTTAACTCCCACTGCTGTTCTGAAGTCATATGTCTATAATTCTGGTTTGTAAAAACCGAACTTGAGAGACAGCCTCCGGCTCCGTGACATGCTTCACATTGCACGCCGGGGAATTTTGGATCACTTCCGGTTGTATGACAACTCACACATTGTGCGTTTTTGCGGTCTTCAGGACCTAACAAATCAAAGGCCGTTGCATGTTTTGTTTTTAGCCAAACTGCATGAATTTCTGAATGACAGGCTTTACATTTTTGGGCTCCTTT
>JAHEEI010000242.1 GCA_024640785.1 Pseudomonadota bacterium | reverse complement strand
TATCCAGATCCGGATGTTTTTTTCAAAGCCTATGATCGAGGGGACGGACTACATATTGACATAACAAAAAATAATTATAAATGGTGGACCATTGCAGTGAAGCTGATAGAAGAAGCCATATCGAACAATATGAAAGTTTCTACCAAATCCCGTCAAAACAAAGCAGGCAAAGATCATTAAATTAAGGGGTAAACAGGACGCAGGAACTATGCAGATTAAATTCTGGCAAATTAATTAAAAACCCTACCGCTAGAACTCTTTGCCCTGCCCCACAGGACTCCAATCAGCAGCGCCAGTAGCCGGGCGGCAAGTCTATGGGCCTTCAGCAGGCTTATGAAAACTTTGCAAAACAGGGAATAAATAATATGGTTATTAAAAAATAACCGAGGCTTCTGAAAAGCTGCCACAAGTACTTTAACACGCATAGGTCTGAATACTCCGAATCTCGTCCGCCAGAAACTCTGACGGATATTCCAGAACCCTATTATCATAGCCACAAGCTAAAGGATGTCGACAAAAAAAGTTTTATGTTTCCGCACCCTTTTTACAGGCATATCTAAATTAAACGGTTCCTTAAATTTAGATATTATCATGGGTTGAGTTGTTGCACATTGACAACCCGCATCAGATCACAATCGCTTCCGGTTCAACGATGAAACTGTATTTATAGTAAAGCCGGAGGCTTGTTTCAAACAGAAGGCAAGAAAACACATGACGATTAAAAAGACAATGAAGGCATATTTGGCCGGTAATCTAAAGAAAATAAAATCATATTTATTCATAAAAACTGAATGTATCAAAAATAATTCATAAGAAAGTAACCCTGTCAAGGAGAGAAATCGAGAATGCAGTGAAAACAGCCTCAAAAAATTAAAGATTAGAATCATAGTAATAGCGCTAAATATCCATTGTAAATTAATTACAATTGAAACAATTAATTTATAATAAATTGGTATTTTAAAATTCAAATAATAACTATGAATTAAATAAGCTGATATTCCGCTAAAAAATATGTATACTAAAATTGACAATATTATTAAAAATGCTATTTTGATTTTACTTTTTATAATTTTTTCACAAGCTTTCACTATGCTTTCAAAGTTCATTCCAAGCACACACCCCACCGGGAACAGCAAAAAAAAATATTTCCAGGGGATATAGTATTTATACGGAAACAGACAAAAAAAAGAATAAAATCTGTTTTGGTGAGCAGGCTCGAATCCCAAACTTTTATAAACAGGGTCCAGAAAACAAACTAATGTAGGAATCATGAATAAAATTAAAATTCGCGTTATTTTTTTCTGAAAGCCGGTTGATATAAAGAAAACAACATAATAAAACAGAATGAACATTATAAACCATCTGATCCCACCAAACAAAGGATTCGCTGGAACATCAAAATTAATCCCCATAAAGGTTCTCACAAGAAATGACAGGGAATATATTTTAGAAAGAATAAAGTAATCAAGAACAATAAATAAAGTTCCAGCAAACCAGTATGGAACAAATACTCGGTTAAGCCTTTTCCTGACAAATTGCCCTAAATTTAATTTTTTGATCTTGTGAGAACGCTCGAGACCAAACCCTGAAAGAACAACAAAAACTGCAAATCCCCACGGACCAACACGCGGCATATAACTTGGAAATTCAACCACATAATCTCTAAGATGCTCTAACACCACCAAAAGGACTGAAAGCCCTTTTAACTGCTGGGTCTCAGTAAAATCAAGGAAGTTTCTCTTTTCTTCTGTTTTTTTAATTGATAAGAAAATGAGCAACAAAAGAAAAGCGTAAATACAGAGAACCGTTACACCCGGATCTGGGACAGACGTGTTCATACTCGTCGTGATAGCAAAGATCTTCATTTCTCAATACATTAAAGGAGGATTGTCTTTATAGAATTTACTATCGTGGATAGCAGTAAAATTATTATAAAATATGTTTTATGATCAACATTAAGATAATGGCTGTCAGAAAAATACTGACATTCATAAATCGTTTCTAATCTCGGTCTTTTCCAGTTCACAAAAAAACAGAAATTGATTGATAAAAACCTATCTTATAACATAAGAAGTATAAGTTCTATGCGGTGTTATGTCAATTTAAAAACTGTAGTATGGAATCTGGCTGTCGTAATAAAACATTGAAGTGCGTTCAGAAAGGAGCTGGCCGTGCCGGGGATCTGTTTTACTTTATGGCTGCTCATCATCAAAGAGGACTTTCTGGACATAAGGAAGAATATGGGTTGCTTTTTCGAGACATCCGTTCCTGTTTAAATGTCCACGGTCTGCCCAGTTATCATGACTAATAATTGACACGGGAAACGGAGCAAGTGTCACTTTTTTTTCTGAAGCAATCTCCAGGAGAACCGCCTCATTTTTTTCTATCATCGCTTGATATTTTGGATGCGTATTGGGCTTGCCCCGCCAGGGTACCAAAAGAACTCGCCCCCCGTCGTCTTCAATCATGTCAACAAGCCGCAAAAGGTTTTGGCGGAAGGCGTTCATACCATCCGGTATCTCCTCCGGGCTGCCCTCGAACCGGTACCACTGAATAAGCGGTTTCCCTTCACGGACAATAGATAAGCTGTCAGGAAAAATTCCGGAATAAATAGGAACAATCATCATACTGAGCAATCTTGATTTAAGAAGGAAACAGCCAAAGCGTGAAAGTGTGGGAATGTTAAGGAGCGGTTGTCTCCAGTGATTATAATCGGGCTGATAATATGGCTGCGTCATACCAACGGCATCATTAACGCCGGTATTAATGACCACAAGTTCCGGTTTGTAGTAGTGATACTTGAAAATATAATGGGTGAGCATCTCTGCGGAAGTCCCCCAGGGAATGCCCCCATTAATAATTTCAACCCCCTTTACATCCTCAGGAAGGTTCTGGTTAAGCAGGCTGCCGAGTTGGGCCGGATATGTCTCTTCCGGGCTGGCAACCTTCCACCCATAGGTCGTGGAGCCTCCGAGAAAAAGTATGCGCTTTACACCGGGCTGTTTCTTTATCGGTACCATGGGACCACGATACCCATGGGCGTTGTGCTGAATGCCATTTTTGTTTTGGTAATTCGGAGCCGGTGCGTAGAGTAAATAGGCTTGACCAATCGAATTCTGAAACTGGGCAGTTCCGGCCAATTCTCCGCTAAGCCCTGCCCGCATCTTCTCAAAGCCGGGCAAAATCACAAATGCTATCCGTGCAATGACCTCCAGT
>JAHEEI010000082.1 GCA_024640785.1 Pseudomonadota bacterium | reverse complement strand
CCCCAGAAGACAGACTTGCTATCCGGACAGTCATGACTCACTTTGAAGATGATGTAATAAAAGATGCGATTTCGCGTGAGCTTAAACGGGGCGGGCAGGTATTCTTTGTCCATGACCGTGTGCATTCTATTTCAGCCATGGGACAATTCTTGAAAAAACTTGTGCCTGAGATGAGATTGGGGATTGCTCATGGACAGATGAATGAAAAGGAACTAGAAAACTCCATGATGCAGTTTATTAAAAAAGAGGTGAATGTTCTATTATGTACGACAATCATTGAATCGGGTCTTGATTTTCCAACAGCAAATACAATTATTATAAATAATGCCCACCGTCTGGGGCTTGCGCAAATGTACCAGCTCAGGGGAAGGGTCGGCCGGGGAAAGGTAAGGGCGTATGCCTATCTTTTGATCCCGGGAACAAACATCTTGAACAGGGATGCGGCGAAGCGTCTTGAAGCTGTTTCTGAGTTTACCGAGCTTGGCTCCGGATACCGGCTTGCTGCACGAGACCTACAGATAAGGGGTGCCGGAAATATTTTGGGGCATTCTCAGTCAGGCCGGATCGCTTCAGTCGGGATTGACATGTATCTTGAGATTTTAAATGACACGATTAAAGAGCGAAAAGGGGAGAAGTTTATTCCGAGAATCGAGCCAGAAATTAATTTAAACATACCTGCGTTTATCCCAGAGGAATATGTTCCTGATGTTAACCAGCGGCTGCGCATATATCGCCGCTTTTCAACAGTCGTTTCTGACGAGGAAATTATTGACATTGAAGAAGAGCTTTTGGATCGTTTCGGGCAGATACCGGTTGAGGTTGAAAATCTGATTAAAATAGCCGGGCTCAAAAATATTCTTAGAGAAAATATGATAATATCTGTAGATTCTAATAAAAAGGAAATAATACTGGCTTTTCATGAGAAGGCTGAAACCCAGCTGGACAAGGTTCTTACTATCGTTTCATCAGATCAGAAAAGATTCAGGTTTACCAAAGATAACAGGCTGATTGCCGGTTTTGACTTTAACCGTGATATAATTCTTGAAATAAAAAGGATTTTAAAGTAGTTTTTAAAGGTTTGACGCACTTTAAATCAAATTTTTCATAGGCTTCCGAAATTAGTATATTTTTAAGGTAGTCATCAATTTTGAAAGGGAAAAAATGAGGATTTATCTGATACTTCTTGCGGTGATCTTTACCTGCAATGTTTTTTTTATTGAGGTGAGGGCAGAAACAGTTGTGCTGGACCGGATTGTGGCTGTCGTCAATGATGAGATCATTACCCAGGCTGACTTTGATAAGTACAAAAATATTCTGTATGCGGAGGCTGAACAAAAGCCGTCCGGTCTGCAGGCTGACATGCAGTTGCTAAATCAGATGGTGGAAAAAAAAATAATGCTTCAGGAAGCAAAAGTTCTTGAAATTGAGATTACGGACATACAGCTTCAAAAAGCCGTTGATGATATCGTTCTTAAAAATAATACGACTTTGGAGAAATTCAAAGAGATGGTAACCCAGACCGGCATATCATTTGATGATTACCGGGATCTTTATAAGACAGAACTTATCCAGTCTCAGTTGATCTCACAAAAGGTTCAGGCAAAGATAAGTATAACTGATCAAGAGGTTGAAGAATATTATAACCAAAATATTAAACCCGATGAAAAAGCCGGTGCAAGGGTCCGAATCCAGCAGATACTTTTTGGTTTACAGAAAGAGGTTTCACCGGAAGATATTGCGGTTATAGAAAAAAGTGCTGCCGAGGTACATAAAAAGCTTCGAGAAGGGGAACCTTTCGAGAAAATGGCTTTTACATATTCTCAGGGACCTGCTGCAAAAACCGGTGGGGATATTGGGTATTTCTATCGGGGCGAAATGCTCCCTGAAATAGAAAAAGCAGCATTTGGAATGGATGTAGGCGAAATAAGCCCTGTGATAAGAACCATTTTTGGTTTTCATATTATAAAACTCATTGACAAAGACCTTACTGATAAGGACAGGTCTTGGCAGGACTATGAAATGGATATTAAAAATACTCTCTATAATAGAAAATATGAGGAGACTTTCAAGAACTGGATGGAAGGGCTTAAGAGTAAGTCATACATAAAAATAAATTACTAAAAGATAGTATGAGCGGTCTGAATTTGTAATGGAAGGAAAAAGCAGGACACGTCTTAAACAAGAAATGCACGACTTACAGAGGCTTGGTGAGGACATTTTAAAACTTTCCCTGGACCATATAAATAAAATTGAAATGCCGGAAGAGCTTCGTGAAGCAATACTTTTTGCAAGAACACTTAAAAAACATGGAGCCCTGCGGCGGCAGCTGCAGTATGTCGGTACCCTTATGAGAAATGTTGATACTGAGCCGATAAGGCGTTTCATCGACAATATAAAGCTTGGCAGCAAAAATGAATCCACCGCTTTTAATAAGCTTGAAAAGTGGCGGGATGACCTTGTGAACGGGAAAGAGGGTGTCATGGATTGTGTGTTAAATGAACTGCCGGGTGTAAACAGACAGCACATAAGGCAGCTTGTGCGCAATGCTGTGAAAGAAAAAGAGAAGCAACAGTCGCCCAAAGCTTCAAGGGCACTGTTTAGATATCTTAGAGAATTAATGTCTGAATGATAAACAGAGGATTTTTAATATGAGTAATGAGTCGAATAAAATCATCTACTCGATGATGGGTGTGAGCAAGTTTTATAACAAAAAACAGATATTGAAAGATATCAGGCTCTCATATTTTTATGGAGCAAAGATCGGTGTGCTTGGCCTTAATGGTTCCGGGAAAAGTTCGCTTCTGAAAATCCTCGCAGGGATAGATGAAGAGTTTGAAGGTGAGACCTCAATATCCCCGGGTTTTACAGTCGGGTATCTTGAACAGGAACCTTTGGTTGACAGTGACAAGACTGTGAAAGAGGTCGTAGAGGAAGGCGTTCAGGAGACGGTTGATCTTTTAAATAAATTCAATGAAATCAATGAACAGTTTGCAGAACCCATGTCTGATGATGAGATGAATAAGCTTATTGAAAAACAGGGCGAGGTCCAGGACAAGCTCGATACTCTCAATGCCTGGGACCTTGATTCACGGCTTGATATGGCAATGGATGCGCTGCGCTGTCCTGAAAGTGATACACCTGTAAACATATTATCCGGCGGTGAAAAGCGTCGGGTTGCGTTGTGCAGGCTCCTTTTACAAAAACCCGATATACTTTTGCTTGATGAACCGACTAATCATCTTGATGCGGAATCGGTTGCTTGGCTTGAACATCATCTTCAGCGTTATGAAGGTACTATCATTGCAGTCACCCATGACAGATATTTCCTGGATAATGTGGCAGGCTGGATTCTTGAGCTTGACCGCGGGCACGGAATTCCATGGAAGGGTAACTATTCATCTTGGTTACAGCAGAAACAGAACCGGCTTAAACAGGAGGAAAAGGAAGAGAGCGACAGACAGAAAACTCTGGAACGTGAGCTTGAATGGATCGGAATGTCTCCAAAGGGCCGTCATGCCAAATCTAAGGCACGTATAAGTTCCTATGAGTCTCTACTGTCACAGGAGAGAGTAAAAAAAGCAAAAGATTTACAGATATTTATTCCGCCGGGACCGCGTCTCGGAGAGATGGTGATAGAGGCTGATAGTGTTGTAAAGGCGTATGATGACCGTGTGCTGATAGACGGAATGTCTTTTCTTTTGCCTGCCGGTGGGATAGTCGGCATAATAGGACCAAATGGTGCGGGGAAAACTACTCTCTTTAGGATGTTAACCGGTCAGGAGAACCCTGATTCGGGATCCATAAAGATAGGTAAATCAGTAAAACTTGCTTATGTTGATCAGGGCCGTGATTCACTTGAACCTGGCAAGAGCATCTGGGAAGTAATATCCGGGGGACAGGACACAATATGCCTTGGCGGTGTTGAGGTTAATTCCCGTGCATATGTTGCCCGCTTTAATTTCTCAGGCGCTGACCAGCAAAAGAAAGTTGATGTGCTTTCAGGCGGAGAAAGGAATAGGGTCCATCTTGCCAATATGCTGAAGGAAGAAGCAAATGTTCTTCTTCTTGATGAGCCAACAAATGATATTGATGTAAATACCATGCGTGCCCTTGAAGAAGCACTGGAGAATTTTGCAGGCTGCGCTCTTTTGATTAGTCATGACAGGTGGTTCCTTGATAGAATTGCTACCCATATTCTCGCGTTCGAGGGTGAAAGCAAAGTGGTGTGGTTTGATGGTAACTACAGTGAGTATGAATCTGACAGAAAATTCCGTCTGGGTGCTGCTGCTGACCAGCCCCATAGGATCAAGTACAGGCAGCTGACCCGGTAGTAGCAATGAGCATGAATAGTTGATGTCTTTTGTCTTGAGCCCAGGCCAACGCGGGCAGGAATTTTCCTAGACTAGGGTTGTTGATTTTTCCCTCGTATTGCAGATTTTATTATTACCTGTTCAATTGGTATGTTTGGCATAGGACTGTTTGTTGTTTCAGCCGAGGCAATTTTATCAACGACTTCCATACCCTCAATTATTTCAGCAAAGACAGCATACCCAAAGTCTCGGGTGCCATGATCAAGGGCAGCATTGTCTGCAAGATTAATGAAAAACTGTGATGTAGCGCTATTAACAATATTGGTTCGCGCCATTGAAAGAGTTCCGCGTAAATTTTTAAGTCCGTTGTCAGCCTCATTTTTAATTGGCGGCAGGTTTTTTTTTCTGTTCATTTCTTTTGAAAAGCCACCGCCCTGGATAACAAAACCAGGGATGATGCGATGAAATATTGTATTGTTGTAAAAGCCTGAGTCAACATAGGACAGGAAGTTTTTAACAGTTATGGGTGCCTTTTCAGGATAAAGCTTTATTTTGATATTTCCTTTATTTGTAATCAATATAACTGTGTTATTGGTGCCCAATATTTCAGTATTGTCCCCAGTGGTATTTTCTTTACTGTCAGCGCATGCTGAAATGAGGAATAGTATCAATGCAGTGATTATTATTCGTAACAATAATTGTTTCATCCTTTTTCTTTTCCTTTAATGCTTTGGTATAAAAACAGGATTCATTTTAAGACAGTACTTAGAATTTCAATCATAAGCCATTATTTATCCGCCAGTTTCAAGGGGGTAAGGCCTTCGTCATTATGCATACTGTTTTCTGGAATTGAAACTTAAAAATCAGGTCTGAGATTTCGTCTAAATCAACAGGTTATTTTACTGCCGGTTTGTATGCGTCTGCATAACCAATTTTTGCATTTTCTTTTAATTTGGCAATAATCTCTCCCGTGATTTTGAATTTTTGTCTTGAATTTAAGTCATTTATTATTGCGTCGCGAGATTCTTCAAGATTTTTTGTCTTCGCCTCATTTTTTTCAAGAACCTGAATGACATGAAAACCAAATCTTGTTTCAATAACCGGGCCAATTTCATTGACTTTTTGGCTGAAGGCTGCGTCTTCAAAGGCTTTTACCATTCGTCCGCGGGGGAATGTACCCAGGTCTCCGCCTTGTGTTTTCCCGCTGGGGCAGTCAGAATTGTCTTTAGCAAGTTCAGCAAAATCAGCACCCTGAAGTAGTTTTTCTCTTAACTTTGTAATTTTATCTTTTTTCTCTTTTTTAATCGTTTCATTATCCTGTGGATCTGTTTTAATTAGTATGTGGCGCGCATGTACTTGAGCAGGGATGTTGAACCGTCTGCTGTTTGTTTCAAAATATTTCTTTATTTCTGAATCTGTTGGAGTCGGCTGGTCTTTAGTCTTTAAGGCTACCAGTTTTTGAAACTGAATATTGAATCTGATATTATCATTTAATTCTTTCCTTTCCACCCCAGCCTGTTTAAGCATTGCGTCAAGATCCGTGTTCTTTGGCAAGCGTTTCATATATTCGTTAAGCTTATCGTTAAGTTCATCTTTTGTTACTCCGATTTTGAGCTTATCGAATTCCGCTTCAAGAAGGGTACGGGTAATAAACTCATCAATTACCTTTTCCTGTAAGGAGGCTTTAAATTTGTCTATCTGCTCATCAGGAATTCTGTCCTTCATAGAATTAAGGAATTTGTTGGTTTGCATGTCAAGTTCAGCCTGGTCCATTGTTTTGCCATTTACTGTCACTACTGGTTGAGCAGCTTTTAAGTTTTCTGCTAATACAAAACTGCTTATGCCTGTAATGCACAAAAACAGTATTGAAGAGAGTATAACAATAGATTTGCTGACTGTATCGAGATTGCTTGGTAATGATTTCATTTTCATTTCTCCTTGATTATTTTTCTTGCTCTTATCAAAACATTATATCATTTTTGCTCACTTTTAACTAAAACTTATTTATGATACCGATGAATTCATCCTTTATTAATGCTTCTCAAGTGGAATTCGAAATATATGTGAACGGTAAATATAAGTCAAATTATTTTTATCAAATTTGTTAATCCTATATTTTAATAAATAATTTTTTTTTGTTCATTAGGTAAAGCAATAACCAGATTAACATTAGAAATGTTATGGAAAAAACAAATGATGCATTTGTCTGATTCAAAAAGGAAAGGAATACGTTTTTATATATCCATGAATAGGCTGAAACTGTCTTATGGTTGTATTTAATGGTTGTATTTAGGAGTATGCGGGTTGTCATGGCAGCTGCAATGTAAGCTAAAATTGAATTTCGTCCAATTATTCTGAAAAAATTAGTATATTTTTGCTGTTTTCTTACTTCTACAGTTTCATAGCAGAGACCAAAAAGAACCATTGCACATCCGCTGGTTAAGATAACAAAAGAACTTGTCCAGAGGTTTTTATTTATTGGGAAAATCTTATCAAATATTATTCCCATTGCTGAAATAATAAGTCCAAAGGTAATTAATCTGAGACTGGTAACAGTTTTTGCAGATTTTTGCTTTAGCCAAACGCCTGTAAAATATCCTGCAAGCACACTTGTGTAAGCAGGTAAAGTGCTTAAAAGTCCCTCCGGTTCAAAAGTCCCGTGATTAAGCATATGAGGTGTGGTCAGGATTAGTCTGTCAATAAATGAAACGAGGCTTTGTCCCTGTGTCAGTTTGCCTGGTGAGTGACCTGGAAGCGGGAGGAATTCTAACATTAACCAGTATCCGAAAAGTATTAAAAAAAAGAGAGCCCACTGCTTTGAGGGTTTTAGGTGTATTATGGTTAATGAGGCTGCGAAGTAAACAATGCTTATCCTTTGCAGAACGCCCATTATCCTTAATCCTTCAAGGCTGAAAAGAGAATACTCCGAGAAAGATTTAAGCAGAACAGCTGAAAAGTTAATTAAAAGTCCAAGTGAAAAAAGTATCAGGCTTCTACGTATTATTTTAGTATAGGTGCCCAAGTTCGGATTAATTTCTTTTGAAATATATCCGGCAAAGGAGAAAGACATTGATGTTCCAACAATAAAAAGAAAAAAAGGAAAGACCATGTCTGCAGGGGTGCACCCGTTCCATTTTGAATGTCTTAAGACCGGATAAATATGCTGCCAGCTTCCTGGGGTATTGACAATGATCATTCCTGCAATTGTGATTCCCCTGAAAACATCAAGAGAATCAAGCCTAGTTGGGTTTATTTTTTCCATATGTGTATGAACGAACCATAGAATCAATTTTGTTCAGCAGTTTAATAGTTGCGTATCTTTATATTGGATTAAAAATATAAAAATTAAAAGTTAAAGAAATGTAAAAAACTTTAATTATTGTTGATTAAGAATTTCTACGATGTTTTAAATAATGAGAAGCTTTCGGACTAGTTTTCTATTTTGTTGTGCTTGCGTAATAAAAGGCCTGTATGCTTGAAAAGCTTTTGTGTGGCAAAGAATGAAAAGGCTATAGGGAAATTAAGATAGTTATTGATATTTTCTTCCGGCTGAAATCAATATAAATATTTTCATATGGCGCTATTAAACATTATCTTGTGATAACGGTCTAAGCATAATTTTTCTTCCATTTTTTTGCTGTCCCGTTATGCCATTTCCAGGCTGTTTCAACGATAGTATTGATATTATTTAGTTTTGGACTCCAATCGAGAACCTCTTTTGCTTTTTTTGAGGTTGCAATAAGAATGGCTGGATCACCCGGTCTTCTGTTTCCGTTGATGACCTTGATATTTTTCCCGGTTATTTTTTTTGCTACAGCAATTATTTCTTTTACGCTGTGACCGCAGCCGTTCCCAAGATTGAAAAAATTTGATTTTTTTTCAATTTCAAGGTAGTTGAGGGCTAGAAGATGGGCATCAGTAAGGTCATTAATATGGATATAGTCTCTTATGCAGGTACCATCTTTTGTATCATAGTCATTTCCGTATATAGTAATGTGTTTTCTCTCTCCCAGCGCAGCCTGAAGTATGAGGGGTATTAGGTGTGTCTCTGTTTCATGATACTCACCTATTTCTCCCGAGGGGTCAGCTCCGGCAGCATTAAAATATCTAAGTTTTACGTTTTTGATATCATATATTTTATCATACCAGTCGAGCATTTTTTCCACCGCAAGCTTTGTCTCTCCGTAAACATTGGTTGGTTTTTGAGGGTGGTCCTCATTTATCGGTAATTTTACAGGTTCTCCGAAGATTGCTGCTGTGGAAGAAAAAATAAAATGTTTTACGCCTGCTTTTTTCATGGCATTAAGCAGATTAAGTGTGCCGAAAACATTGTTTTCATAATATATCTCTGGTTTTTCCATAGATTCACCCACAAGACTGTAGGCTGAAAAGTGCATAACTGCAGTAATCTTGTGGTTTTGAAATACACTTTCGACTTCATCTTTGTTTCTCAGGTCTCCTTTATGAAAAAGTGTGTCCTTTATAGCTTCTAAATGGCCTTTTTCCAGATTGTCAAACACGACTGTCTCAATATTATTTTTTTTTAATGTTTTCACCATGTGTGAACCGATATATCCGGCTCCGCCGACTACCAGTACGGTCATAGCTTATCCTTTTATTGAATAGTTTTGATTATAAATACTTTAAATGTTTTACTAAGGCAAGATAAAATAAAACAGGGTGTTTTATTTATTGATTATTCTTTAATTGATACTTGTGAATCTGTGTCCAAAGTTCAGGCATGATTCCATTAAACTTTATTGTTTTTTATTTTTATGGTACTTTAATAAATTAAAACTAAATAAGAAATATGTCAAATTAATGAGTAATTAAGCTTATGTTTGTATATCCTGAGAAATATGATGTCATTGTGGTAGGTGGCGGTCATGCCGGTTATGAAGCAGCAATTGCTGCTTCAAAAATGGGATGTCATACACTCCTTTTAACAATAAACCTTGACACCATAGGGCTCATGTCGTGCAATCCTGCTATCGGAGGGTTGGCAAAGGGACAGCTTGTTAAAGAGATAGATGCCCTTGGCGGTATAATGGGCAGGGCAACTGATGATACAGCTATTCAGTTTAGGACTTTGAATACTAAAAAAGGTCCAGCTGTCAGGTCTTCCCGTGCACAGGCCGACAGACAGAACTATAGGCTCTGGATAAAAAGTGCTGTTGAAAACGCTGCTGGCCTTGATGTCAAACAGGGACTGGTTGAAAAAATTATTGTAGATGGCGGCTGTGTAACCGGTGTTGAAACTTCCATAGGTGAAAGGTTTAATTCTCGAACCGTTATACTTGCTCCGGGAACATTTTTAAACGGGCTTGTTCACATTGGACTGGTAAATTTTCCTGCAGGAAGATTGGGGGAGCTTCCTTCAAAGGGATTATCAGATAGCCTTAAAGAACTGGGTTTTAATCTTGGCAGGCTTAAAACAGGCACAACTCCAAGACTGGATTCACAAAGTATTAATTATGATGTTTTAGAAATTCAGGACGGGGATTACCCACCAAGGCCTTTTTCTTTTTCTACAAAAGAAGTTCGTCAAAAACAGGTTCCCTGTCATATAACTTATACAAATGAGAAAACCCATGAAATCATAAGGGAGGGGTTTGACCGATCACCTATGTATGCCGGGATTATTACCGGCATTGGTGCAAGGTATTGTCCATCTATTGAAGACAAGATCAGACGGTTTCCGGAAAAAAACAGACACCAGCTTTTTATTGAACCTGAAGGATATAATACAACGGAAGTCTATCCTTCGGGAATACCCACCAGCCTGCCGCTTGATATCCAAATAAGGATGGTAAGAAGCATCAAAGGACTTGAAGAAACAGAGATAATGCGTCCGGGCTATGCTATTGAATATGATTATGTTAATCCTATTCAGATCAGGCCCACTCTTGAAACAAAACGAATTTTGGGTCTTTACCTTGCGGGTCAGATCAATGGAACATCAGGCTATGAAGAGGCCGGTGCTCAGGGCCTTATGGCGGGGATTAATGCTGCTCTTAACGTAAGGGGTGAAAAACCTTTTATCCTTGACCGGTCGGAGGCATATATTGGTGTATTAATAGATGACCTTGTTACTAAAGGAACAAAAGAACCTTACAGGATGTTTACCTCAAGGGCTGAATACAGGCTGGTCTTAAGAGAGGATAATGCCGATATCAGGCTAATAGAAAAAGGGTACCGGCTGGGTCTTTGTGGAAAAGATGACTATGAAAAAGTAAAAGAAAAAATAGAAAATACAAAAGCGGATCTTTTAAGAGTCTCAACGACTAAAGTACAACCCACAGAAGAGGTTCAGAAGTGGCTGAAAAAAAACGGGACGACCCCCCTTAAAAATCCTGTTATGTTAAAAGAGCTTATTAAAAGACCTGAGGTCAGCTACGCGTCTTTTTCCGAGCTGAATATGCTACCCGACGGAGTGTCTTCTGAAGTGATAGAACAGGTCGACATCCAAATCAAATATGATGGTTATATTAACAGGCAGAACCTGCTTGTGGAGAAATTTAGAAAACTTGAGAAAACAAAAATATCTCAGGATCTAGACTATGATGATATCCCCGGCCTCAGCACAGAAACAAAAGAAAAGTTTAAAGAAATAAGACCTGTTTCTCTCGGGCAGGCATCAAGAATTTCAGGGATTACTCCTGCAGCAGTTTCAATACTTATGGTTTATCTAAAAAAAATTACTGACAGTGAAGGTTGATAATGATATTTAAAAAAGTCTTTTTGCTGGGGCACAATTTTTTAATCCTAAAATTCAAAAATAATTATGGCTATTCTTAAAGAATCTGAGAATATCCGGAAGAAGAATTCTACCCTCAAGTTGTTGATGGATAATTTTGGGAAATATGTGTCCGGTAAGGTTCTTGCCGAGGTTTCCGGTATATCACGTTCAGCGGTCTGGAAGCATATTGCTTCACTTAGAAATGAGGGGTTTAATATAAAGGCCGGAACAAAAAGCGGTTACATGCTTAGTCATGTTCCAGATAGACTTTTACCAGAACTTATCCGACAGAATCTTAGAACTGAAGTGGTTGGGAAAAGAATTAAATATTATGAGAGCATCGATTCTACAAACGTTGCTGCAAAACATCTTGCTTTAAAAGGAGTTCCTGATGGAACAGTTGTTGTTGCTGAGAACCAGACAAAAGGGAAGGGCAGGATGAAGCGTTCATGGCTGTCTTTACCGGGGGAAAATATCCTTTTCTCCGTAATTTTTTACCCCAAGATAGGTACAGACCTGGTATTCAGGATAACCATGCTTGCCTCAATAGCAGCTGTAAGGGCGATTAGAAGAATTTGTAAGGTTGATGCCAAAATAAAATGGCCCAATGATCTTTATATAAATGAAAAAAAAGTTTGCGGTATTTTAAGCGAATTTTC
>JAHEEI010000241.1 GCA_024640785.1 Pseudomonadota bacterium | reverse complement strand
CAGGCTGTCCGGTCCGGTGTTATAGCGAAAAACTTTTTCAGCCTTTGCTTTTTTTGCGCGTTCAGACTTATGCGCTTGAGCATGTTCTGTTGTCTGCCAATGACGGAATTCTTTTTCATGGCATTCAACGCAGGTATCTTTACCTACATATTCTGCAGGATTGTCAAAAACAGTCTGCTGTTCCGTGAGTGTTCTTGCCAGTCTTAAGCGTTCATCTCTTGTCATCGAAGAAAGATCCGGAGCATTTGAATGACGGATTTTCTTTAGCCTTTTGGAAAAATTAAAGTTTAAGGATTCTTTCTCGGTATGACAGTCAAGGCAGACCGTTTTCCATTTAGATAATTTAATCTTTTCTGGCTTTTTGCTGGTGAAGGCTGAACATGATTCGTAACCCGGGCCATGGCAGGATTCGCATTGTACATTTTTAAAATATTCCGACTGCTTTTTGTTTTCAAGGCTATATCCGCCCGGTTTGCCAAATCCGGTTACATGGCAGGAGACACATTTGTCATCATCTTCTTTGCCCTTGCGGATAAGCGAGTGGAAAGCATTTGAATGCGGTGTCAGCTTCCACTGGTTATGTTGCGCTTCATGGCATATCTGGCATGACCGGTCTCCTGAATAACCGGCTTCATTTAAAAGCGGGGGGTTGGGCTGTTTAAGAAGTTTTTTCAGTTCCATGGGGTACAGTTTTTTCATGTTTTCAGAAAAACCTCTATGGAAAAAATTAATTCGGCCCTTCCTGTCAATTACAAAACTTAGAGGGACCGTTCCGGTATAAGAGGGAAAGCGTGAGGTAATTTTTTTAAAAGGATCCGCAATTACAGTAAAGGGATACTTTTTTTCTTTTAACAGCTTATTAAGCTTTTCATCCTTGTTTACGCTGACGGCGATAATTTCAAATTTATCTTTCAGGGCCTTGTCATTATAGAGACCGGTAAGAAACTCCAACTCTTCTTTGCAGTGGCTGCAGGTGGGAGAAAAGATAGTCAGAACAACAGGCTTTTCTTCAAAAATGTCTTTCATATTAATCGTGCTGTTGTCAAAAGCCTTCGCTTTGAAAATCGGAACAGAAGGTTTGATCCCGAGAATCGGCATATCCTCAGGGATATACCCAATATTCAGATATCTGCTTGTAAATAGATTTATGGAATTTAAAATGCTTGTATGGTCCGAAGTGATGTTTATAAGTTCTCTTGAAAGGAATTTTCCATTTTTGTCAAAGATGTAGAGGCCGACACCCCAACTCATTCTAAGCTTTTTAGCGATTGTTCTGTTTTGGTCAAGAAAGACATCAAAAGATATATTGTTTTCTTCTTTAAACCTGTCTGCAACCTCTTCTCTGTCGGTGTTCAGGCATATTCCTGCAACATTAAAATTATATTCATTTCTGATTCTGTAAAGGTCATTAATTTTTTTTGCTACAAAAACAGAGTTTGGAGAGCTTGTATCATAAAGAAAAAGAATCAGTTTCTTGCCAAGATAATCTGTCATATTAAAAACAGGGCCTGACGGTGCCTTTCTGTAAGGCTGGCCAAGGCCTTGTACCGGAAAAAGCAAGATCCATCCTAAGGCAACAGGAAGGATTAAAGCGGATAGGATTTTATTGAGACAGCCTACTGATTTCGTATTTAGCATTTTTGTTTAAAACTCCGTAGTATTTAGATTATTTAAGGAAATATCTTTTAATTATATGAAACTATTAAATTATATTTTATATAATATGTCAAATAAAGTATTGTATCAAAGCGGCCGTCTATATGTGTTTCTCTATAGAGCCCGTTCTAAATGCGAAGGGTGCTATCTGTTGCATAAGGTTGTTTCCGGATAATCTATGATCCTGTCCAGCGTTTTTCCGTTCTCTTTGCTTATCCTGGAGAGCATGCTTTTGGCTTTTTTTAATAAAGCTTTGTTGAGCTTGATGTGGTAGTCAGAAAAAAATACTGCTGCATCTGTGTTATCTGACAGAGGCACGTGTGAAAAAAGAGGATGTCTTTATTTATCATGGTTTAGATGAAAACTATTTATTCCAGGGCATTTTTGCCAGGAACAGACCCATGCCACACCACTCTGTGATACCCGCATTAACAAGGCCGGTGCCCACAATAATTGGAATGATAAGAAACCATTTTGTAAAGGTAAGGGAAAGCAGACAGCCGATAAGAATAATAGCTCCTGTGCAGATCCTTACCTGACGTTCAAGGCTGATGGTTTCCGCGCCCGTAATAAGGGGTAGAGCCTTTTCAGCCCAGGCATCCGTACCGCCTTCAACAATAAAAAATGTTTGATCAAACTGTTTAGCTAGAACATCATAGGCAATTTTAGTACGCCCGCCGGACTTGCAGATCAGGAGGATATGTTTGTGATCTTTAATAATAGGTGTTATCTCCCCGGCATTTTTTTGCAGCTTATCTAAAGGAAAACAAAGTGCGCCTTCGGCATGAATAGCTCGGTATTCAGCAGGGGTTCTTACATCGACTAAGAGTGCTCCGTCTTTAGACATTTTTAATGCTTCTTCGGGTGTAATAATAGACATGATTATTCTCCAAATTTGAAAGTGTGGATGTCCTGAAATGTTTTGTCGGCTTTGTCCGGTTCAGACTGCCACCAGATCAGGCACCGGCCTGACTGGTAAAAGAAATGTTTCAGCCCCATGCCGCTGGTTTGATAAACCCGGAGTCCTTTGATCGGCTCTGCTGTTACGGGAGTGAACCCGGCGGATCCTTTTATGATTTTAGAGACCATTTTAATGAGAGCTTTTTCTGCGCTTTCAATGCTTTCAAAAGAGCTTATATACAGGACATTTTTGTTGTCACTGTTCCCGTAATAACCAATGATGCTTGCCTGGGTGCCGGTCATTTTTCCGTGCATCCGGTACATTAGTTTGTTTGCGGCTGTTCCCTTAACTATATTAACCAGGTGAAGAGTTCCTGCCTTTGCAGGCAGTTTAAAAAGGGCTGGCGATGCTTCTTTGCCTTTGCAGCTAGCAAAGCAGAAAAAAACAGCCATTAAAAGAATAACGTTTCGCATATACTGTCGCCCGAACTTCTGGGGGATCGTTTTTTAAAGAATCAACAATTGGCTAGTCCTTTTTCCATGAGCCCCATGTCCTGTGTTCAAACTCTCCGTATTCCTTTAGAGCCTCAGCCGCTAGATTATACCACGAACGTACTTCTGCAGAAAGACGAGTTGTATTCTTTTGTTGAATTTGTTCAATATGTTTTAAAAGCATCA
>JAHEEI010000240.1 GCA_024640785.1 Pseudomonadota bacterium | reverse complement strand
AAAAGATCCTGCTGAGGATAGGAAGCTGTCATTGACTGACAGGGTCAAAGAAGCAAAGAACGATCTTTCTGCCGGAGCACATTATGTGATCATCGAAGCCAGAGAGGGCGGAAAAGATATCGGGGTATATGATGATAAAGGTGGTCTTAAGGAAGATATGGCAAAAAACCTGATGAATGAGATAGGTTTTGAAAATATCATGTTCGAGGCGCCTGAAAAGAGTCAGCAGGCACGTTTGATATTATTGTTCGGTGCTGATGTAAACTTGGGAAATATCAGACCCGAGGATGTGATACCGCTTGAAACCCTTAGAAGAGGGATTAGAGGCGACACCTTTGGAAAATTATAGAGTAGTTGACCCTGACATACAGTTAACCGATATTCAGTCCGGAGAAACGATTGTACTCATCGATAATCTCAGGGCTTCAAGCACCATTGTCACTGCTCTTGCCATGGGGATAGAGGCAGTAATCCCGATAACAGATGATAAAAAGGTTTTTGAATTAAAAGATGACCAGGTATTAACCTCAGGTGAGTCCGGCGGCGTAAAACTCAAAGATTATGACATAGGAAATTCACCGGTAGAAATCGAAACAATCTGTAAAAAATCACAGTATAAAACACTTTTTATAAAAACAACCAATCTAATACCCCTTTTACTGACTTTTCCGCATGCGGTGATATGTTCAAGTCTAAACCTGAACGCTGCAGCAAAATATCTCAAAAATAAAAAAGCCTGTATTATTCCAGCCGGAGGTAATTACGGATATGCTGAAGACCTGGGTGTTGCCTTTGCTCTGGGTTATAAAATGACACATCCTGAATTTATGGAGGGTAGGGTTTCCTGTTTTACCAGAGAATCAGCCGCTGCGAAACATCTTGCTGAAATTGGGTATCAAGGGGATGTTGATTATATTTCAAGGACCAGTATATTCGATATAGTGCCTGTATTTGATGGAAAAAAGATCGTGAGGGCTAATGAAGATAGATGAAAGGATCGTTAATATTATTGAGTCAGCAGGTATTGATGTGGTCTTAAGCCTTCCCTGTAATCTGTTGTCCGGGATAATGGCGGAGATCAATAGCCGTGAAATTAAACACGTGCCGTTATGCAGGGAAGAGGAGGGGATAGGTATTGCCGCAGGTGTGGTCCTGGCAGGGAAAAGACCGATGATCCTGATGCAGAATTCCGGGTTGGGAAACTGTATTAATGCCCTGATGTCATTAACCGCTCTCTATGAAATGCCGCTTTTAATCCTGATGAGTCACAGGGGAGGAGAGGGCGAACAGATATCTGCTCAAAAGCCCATGGGCGCTATTGTACCTTCTCTTCTGGATACCATGAAGATAGGGTATAAAAGTATTTCAGTCTCTGAAGATCTGGACACTCTTGATGTTGATATAAAAGAAACTTTTGAACAAAATAAAATATTTGCTGTCTTATTAAAACGCGAACTATGGCATGAAGCGAATTGATATCATAAAGGAAGTCTCAAAATGCGGGGGGCTGATTGTCTGTAACCTCGGTTTTCCTTCAAGAGAGCTTTATAATAAAGCTGACAGGCCTGAGAACTTTTATATGCTGGGTTCAATGGGGCTGGCAAGTTCATTAGGGTTTGGCCTTGCAATGAGCCAGAATGAAAAGGTTTACGTCATTGACGGAGACGGTTCGATATTAATGAATCTGGGGATGCTTTCAACGATTGCCAATAATCAAACGAATAACCTTTGCCTGGTCATTGTTGACAATAATGTTTACGGCAGTACGGGCAATCAAAAAACCTACACGGCAGGAAGGACTGATCTTGAATTTGTGGCACGGGGGGCAGGCAACAGCGAAGTGATCCGCGTTAAAACAAAGAATGAGCTGGTATCTGCACTGAAGAAGTTCAATCAAAAAGACCTTATTATCATTGCTGAAGCAGTACCCGGCAATGAATCGGTTCCAATCATTGATCTTGACCCTGTTGAGATCAAGAGACGGTTTATGCGCAGGCAGGTTCAATAGTTCATGTTCTTATCGCTGGTATAAAACCTTGACTGCTCTTAATAGTTAAGGATATCCAGAATAATCCTAACTAAATATTCGCCCGTCCCGGTATTTCTCTTTTAAAAACCACCCTGCTCCCAGGCTCATATAGGTGCATACCCCCAGGTTTATATAGGTGTATGTACCTATGTAAATTATATTTTTTTAAAATTTATGTACGAATATATACGTTGATAGTTCTTATTTTAAATATAGATAATGAATGATTGCTAGGTAAACATTGTGATTTATGATAAAATTTAGAATAAAGATATATTTATTAATGACATCCGGACTAATTACCGATAACAAAACAAAGTACACGCGGCAATCATAGTTAAGGGAAAAGACAGATGCTTATATTTTTCTATATCTTCTTAGGACTTTTATGCTTTGATTGTTTAATAGCCTGTCGTCTCTACTTTCGGAAAGAGAGACACTTGAAACAATATGAAGATCTGTTGAACGACCTAATGACAGTAAAATCAATTGAAGACGGTAACCCTGCTAGGGGAAACAGGGCCCCTGGTTTTTGTTTATCAAGCATAAGCGCTTCCTGTTTCAGCCTTATGTACTTAAAGATTGATGACTAGTTCCCATCGCAAGCAGAATCCCGCTAACCTGCTCAGCAAAACCATTTTCATAAAATCAAAAAATATCCGCTTTTCTTGTTACTAAAAGTAATATAGATTTTTTGTGTTCGAAAAAGTTAAGATTGTTATTGCTACTGTTAGATTTTGAATTTTTAAAAATAGCTGAAGTAATGTTGACTTTGGTAGAGCAATAAACACCCTTCTCCCATGGCAACCCAAAAACTCATTTTTATCATTAATTAATAGTATTAAATACTATTAAAAAATCAATATTCCATTTATTATATATACTTAAATATTAAATCATTTTAAAACAAGTAAATAAATTTAATTCTTGTTGACTTATCCTAAATTATATACTACTCAGTAGTACAATTACAGGGTGAAATATATGTTGGGTCGTAAACATTCAAGGGGACTGATTTGGTGGGATACTTCATAAGGATAATTTTTATTTCCATCTGCTGATTAAACCTAACGCTTTCAGATAGAAATATTTGAAAGCGTTTTTTTATTGTTAAAATAAATTAATAATTTTTTTAGAAAGGAGATGAAAGAGAGGTATTGAGTGACCTAAAATAAGCTTAACCAAACAAGGATCGTGATGTGACCTGACCC
>JAHEEI010000081.1:9534-11906 GCA_024640785.1 Pseudomonadota bacterium | reverse complement strand
TTAAGTTCAGATACTATTTTCGGATGGAATTCTTTCCTTATATCTTGATTCAGTGTCCCCGAAACAGTAACTTTAATGATTTCTAAATCAGCTAATTTATCAATGACGTATTTCATATGTTAATTGCTTAAAAATAAACTCAGCATCCCGTTTCACAGGAAGGGATTCCGTAATCCTTGCTTCCTATCAAAAACTATTAAATGCTTCAGAAGTGATATTTCGCTCCATTACAGTTACAGTAGTATCATTAACCGTAACCTGATCACGATCAATAAGTTTTTCAGCGGTATCCATTATTTCCTTGAGTGTCTGACCTGTCTTTTCGTATTTTCAAATTCTTTTTTGCTATGCCTTTTTATTCTTCTAAATTCCTCATAATATGAATAAGTTATACGGTCTTTTGAATCATCATTATATATAAAACATTGGGTCTTTAATCTAGGCTTATCATACTAAAACCTGACGGACGCCCTTTGGATTTTTTTACTAGCGTCCAATCCTTCAAGACAATGTTCATAATAGATTCAGTACTACCTGATATTTTTATTTTCTCGACCAAATATTCTCATCGGCAGGATCAAAGGAAATATGTCCTTGTGATCCATGCCCATTCTCACAAGCGTATACAAATGATGTGTATATTAAAAATATTCCAGTTAATACTATTAGTAAGCCCAATAATATTTTTCTCATGATTTTTCCCTTATTTAAATGCATCATTGATTGCATAATTATTATATATAATAAAAATTATATTTTCAATAGCATGATCGTTTTTTCATAAGGGTTTTGGCGACTTGCTCACACAGATAGGTGAAGTTTGGATCGATGGACGGACTTTAAAAAGTTAAGATTACCATGGGTACTGTTAACTTTTGCCAGAATCAAGAGTATGGCACGTTATGGTGACTTTTGGCTTTGTTAAGGTTACTTGTGGTAACCTGGAATTTAAAAAATAAAGGAAAGCGGAGTCACAACGGACTCCGCTTTCCTTCGGATCAGGTAATACTCTCGGCATACAATATCTGAACTAGCCGGCAGTAAAATAAAAGCCTAAGGGTTATCAACGGAGATATAATGGGTATATGATTCAGTAGTTTGTCCGGTACAGTCGGTGACAGACACCTTAAACTCAAAATCACCTCCACCAGTGACAGCACCCATATCTTCTGTCCATACCCACCGCAAATAGGTTCCAGCCTCAACATCAATCCACTCTGCAGAGCTGTCAGCACGGTATGACCAGGTATGAGTGAACGGTCCGCTGCATAGTGTATTATCATCATCAAACATCCAGACAATCGTCTGACCAATACTGTCAATAAGGGTGGGAGCCTCGGGGTCAGTTGAAATCGGAAACGAATCACTAACACGAACCGGTCCACCGGTTATCTGGGGAGGAATGTCTATTACAATATAGCCTGTATCTGATTCTGTGGTTTGACCGGTGCAGTCGGTAACTGCAACTTTAAATTCGAAAACTCCTCCACCAGTGACAGCGCCCATATCTTCTGTCCATACCCACCACAAATAGGTTCCAGCCTCAACATCAATCCACTCTGCAGAGCTGTCAGTACGGTATGACCAGGTATGAGTGAACGGTCCGCTGCAATCTACCTTATCATCATCAAACATCCAGACAATCGTCTGACCAATACTGTCTATAAGGGTGGGAGCCTCGGGGTCAGTTGAGATCGGAAACGAATCACTTAAACGAACCGGTCCGCCGGTTATTTCCGGCGGCTGATCATAAATATCCCCACTTTTAATAGCATCCATAATGACTTCGACCGCGGCACGGGTTATCTCCTGACGGGCTGTGCCATCCGGATAGGAAAGGACCGTTCCGCTCATAATAACTGTGGTAGGGTCATTAATAGCAGAAGTACCTTTGCAAACCGTGACCGGAGTAGCATCATCCGTGTCGGTGCACCAGCCGGATGCGTCCATTACGCGTACGGTAAAGTTTTCGCTGTCATGAAATGGATAATGCGGTGATGTTCCGGCAGGGTCACCAAATTCCAGGCCATTCTGATCGACCTCGTCACGAACCCAGGTGTCAATCGTTCCTTCGAGCGTTTCCGCCATATGGTTACCAAAAACACATGCTCGCGCATGCCCCAGGGTATCGCTGGATTCAGCATCAAAGGTGTTGGGAATCAGGATGACATAGTCATAGACCTCGTTGGTCGCGTTATCCACCAAGCCGTTATCAATAATTTCGCCCAGTTCATTGATATATTTTCCTTTAATAGCCATGTCGATCTGTTCGCCAGCACTGAGTTTATCACCGAAAGGCTTGCCCGGGCTGGGTGGGTCATAGTTGGATCCTTCTCCGGGCTGCGCGTATTCCACATCTCCCGCTACAATAG
>JAHEEI010000081.1:0-9524 GCA_024640785.1 Pseudomonadota bacterium | reverse complement strand
AAGCTGATTACCCTGTTGGTGGTTTCTGGAGCCTTGCGGAAATAAACGTCACATTCTGCGCCGCCAAGATAGCCTCCGTCATAACCATGAGAAGTTAAAACAACCTTCAGTGAGGCAGTATCCGGGATACTGTATTTGGTAACCGTGTATTCCAGCATGGCCAGGTTGGCCTGCTCATAGTGTGATGAAGTACCGTAATCCTTGGTAAAAGAGAGCGGCGTGCTTCCGTTATTAATGTCATTATTTACGTCCGTGACCTCCTGCATGATGACCTTATACATATCCCAGGGTTTATCAGCTATCAGCTGATCGCGGTCTTCTACAGTTTCAGGACCATAACCGTCATTAATATCTTCAATACATTCCTGATAGGTTTTTCCGGGAATGACACTGATACCATTGCCGTATTCATCGCGCCAGAAAGGACCGTAATTGATAATGTTCGTGTATTCTGAGCTCAGACTGAAAACAATGATACGGTCAACGCCTTCATCATTTATCAGCTCATCCATTGCTGTTTCCACACTCTCGGTATAGACATAATCCTGTCCGTAGATGTCCTTGTTTTCCACAAAGGCTTCAGAAGTATGCCTGAAAACGACTTCCGTGTCAGGATTGATCATGGGATCACTCAGAAGAGCAGCCTGAAGCTCCGCCTGAATATTGGTTGATCCACCAGCTCCGTAATACCATTCCTTAACCTGAGCATCATAGGGATCCTTGTAGTCAAGACTATTAAATGTATAATAATGGGTACGCATTCTGTTAAAAGCTCCCACTTCGACAAAATCAGCAATACCGATACCCGGCCCGTTTGGATCATCGACATGGGGCCCTAAGTTATCACCTCCCATCGGAAGGGTGCCGTATGGATTCAAGGTTTCACTTCCAAGCAGCGTAAACAGAACGGCCGGATCATTGCTGACTCCGTCATCAAAACAATTCGTGCGAAAAGTGTCATCCCCTCCAAAGAAGCCTATGGTCGAATGACGAAAGATGCCGTGTACAATAGAATCACCCGTCCCACTGTCAACGCCCTCATACTCGGGATGCACATTACAGAAAATATCAATGGCATCACCTTCTGAGACGCCGCAGATAACCGCCTCAACCTCATCAGCAAAATGGATCGCTGAGTAACAGGTATCCCCTTCCCAACCGGTACGGCCGGCCATAAATCCGGGGGGGAAAAAGGGGAAAAGATGCTCGAAATATCCGTGCGAAAAACGCGGATCATAGTTCTCAGTTTCACCGGAGCTGACAATCAATACCCCCACCTTTTCATTTGCAGACTCGGCTGCCCCCGTTAGAAACATAGAAATAATAAGAATAGCTATAATACATACGATTTTTTTCAACTTAATTAATTTACTCATGCCTCCCCCTTAATAATAAAATCAATTAAAAAGAATTTTCATGGTTTCTGTTATAAAAATAATTCTAGTTCTAAAATACACTTTGTTTATAAACTAGAAACAATACCTCCCTTCTTAAAATAGCTAATATTTCTTTAAAATCATTCATAACCTTAAAAGACAATTATCTATATTATTAATTATTTTAATCGAAGGTTATCCATAAATATGACAATTAAACTATATTATCAATAAAAAAAATTATTCTACATAAGATCTAATGTGCGATTAGGTCATAAAATTAATTTTCACATTATAAGAGGTATAAAAAAACCGGATATTAATGTATATAGGGTAATCACATCATATTTTCTGGGAGTATACACCTATATTGGTCTATAGGTAGACACCTAGATGGGTCTAGAGGTCTACCTTCATAAAAGGATAAGGATGGCAGAATGGTTTGTGAAAGAAAAATTTAGAAGGTTGAAAAAGTTAAGATTACTGCTGGTATCCTCAAAAATTCAGGGGTGGTTAAAAGTTAACAGTAGCGATAATAACTAGTCAAGGTAACGGTGGATACCTACGGCCACTTGGTTCCAGGAGCAAACAGAAAGGCGGTAGACAAATTGGACGATCTGACGCAACCATCCGCAACCTATCCGCAACCAAGTGGTTTTTTAGACATAAAAAAAGCACTTAAAACAAAGCTAAGTGCTTGAAATTACTTGGTGGAGCTGAACGGGATCGAACCGTCGACCTCTTGACTGCCAGTCAAGCGCTCTCCCAGCTGAGCTACAGCCCCTAGGAATAGATTACTTATAGTAAGTTAAGTGTCTAAAATACTTTAAAAATAAAACATCTTAGGATAAGACCCTCGACACGTAAATAAAAATTATACCAGAACATGTCTTTTTGTCAAAACAATTATAATTCCTGCTGTTTTTCTAATCCAGTCTTTCTTGTACAAAGCATTCTCAGATAATATGTTTTTTTGAAATCACAGACACTTCACAATATGAGGTGGAGAAAAGATATCCTCCTCCCCCTATAAACAGCCTAAAAAAAATCTTCCAAAACATGTTTTTTCACGGATTATAAACTAAACAACTGTCTGAAAAAAATATAATAAAAATACGGGATCCTAGGCAACATCTGAAAAACAATATCTCTGGCAAGCCCTTAGACCTATAAAAGAAAAGGTGTTTGATTTTCAGACCCGGCACCCTGTCTTTTTGCTACAGCAGGTTCAGGCCGGACCCTTCACCAGACTTCTGCAGTGATCCCTCAAGTTGTCGGTGGCAATAAAAAATTCCCGCATGGCCATAATCCAGTAGTACATTCCCTTTTCCGTCAGTGAAAGCGTATTTTCAGTTTCTTTAACAGAGGATGACAGCTTAAGCATCATCTTTTCAAGGGGCATTGCTCTTTCAAGGCTTATTCCGAATTTTTTCTCAAAAGCACTTTTATCCATTGAAAGCCCGAACAGCTTCATTAAAAAATAATAATGCATACTTTCCTGTTTTGAAAATTTTTTTATGCCTGCCACTGGGAACTTTCCCTGTTCTATTCTCCCGATATATTCATCAATGGAGAAACTGTTTGAATAAATACTGTCATTAAAATATCCGAACGCCCCGCTTCCAGCCCCGACATACTTGTCATATGATATAATATATTCATCGATCATGGATTTTTTCCGGGAGAAGCACCATGCCGTGGAGCCGGTATAGGTTGCACGCATCCTGTCAAGGATAGTAAAATAAAACTTTTTTTCCTTTTTGTAATCAACCCGGCCCACACTATTTTTCAAAACATTCTCAACCGAGGTTGCCGCCATTAACGGATAAAAAGTCACCTGTTCAGGCAAAAGCTCTTCAACAATATCAAGATCTTTTCTTAGGTGGTCTTCTGTCTGCAGCGGAATATTAAAAATCAAATCCACATTTAAGGTATCAAACCTGCCCACAGCGCTTTTTATTTTTTCTTTAATCTCCTCTCCGCTCCCGTATTTCTCGTACCGCCCAATATGTTTTAGAATTCTGTCATCAAAGGTCTGAACCCCCACGCTCAGCCGGTTAACTCCGGCATTCACCAGACGGCCCATCTTTTCAGCAGTCAGGTGGTTCGGATTGGTCTCAACAGAGACCTCTTTAATGTTAAAAAAGCTTTTCGCCAGACCCACAGTCTCAATCAGCCGGTCAATGGCAATAGTGGGTGTTCCGCCGCCTATGTACATACCTCTAAAATCATATCCATGGCCCTTGTACATCTTCAGCTCTTTGTGAAGCGCGTCAAAATATCTGTCCGCCGTTTTTTCGCGGTACTCATAGCGATGGAAGGAACAGTAAGGACATAGCGTTTCACAAAAAGGAATGTGAACATAAAGAAGATAATCATCACAATCGTCTGTTTGGATTGCAGGAACATCAAATAATCCGGTCTGGTCAAACTCGATGGCAGCCCGCATTCTCTTCCGGTAAAATCGGTTCAGTATGGGTTCAACTAAATACATTTAATAAACCGCTCCTTATGTTATTGACAGCGCCTGTCTGATAAAAAAGTCTTTGTTTTTGAATAAAAAAGCCATTACCTCCTGAGAAGTCTTATACGGGAATACCTGGTAAGTGTAAAGACCTTTATTGGCTGATTTGATCCGCCGAATCCCGAAAAATGTTTTCCTCTGAAGGAACAATACAGTGAGAATCTTTCCGGCTTCTTTCATCAGAAGCGGCCCTTTTGCGGTAAAACAGCAGGTCTCCGGATCATTTTCCCAGCATAGGGGGAAATCCCTGGGCTGCCAGTCCGAAACAACGGTTTTTTTGAGCCGGTCAAGCTCCATGTCCGGAAGCATAAGCTGTTTGATAAAGTTTATCCACCTGACAAGTCTTAAAAGCGTCACCAGATCAAGCCTTTTAAACCCGGCGGTCTCCACCGGAAAAAGACTTGAACGGAGCATGGAAAAATCCGCACTAAGGGCATAACCGTTTTCCTCCATCTCTCGATAAACGTCTGTTCCGGGACTAGGGTAAAATATGCTTGGGCCGATAAAAGTGCCTTTCCCCGCCAGATACAAAACCGAAGAAACCATGTCTTCAAGGCTATGGCCGGGTATCCCCAGAATAATATAGGTATTAACCGGAAAACCAAGGCCTGCAGCCTTTTTTAGAACAGTTTCTGCCTGAAAAAGGTCTATGGGTCTGTTCATTTGCCTGTTTAAATTTTTAGAGCTACTGCCAAGAGCAAGGTCCAGATGTTTAAAGCCAGCTCTTTTCATTTTAAAAAGCAGATTTTCTGTAATTGAAAAGATCGATAAGCCGTTCATCGCGTAAAGATCAATTGACTGCTCTCCGAACTCTTCAATTATCAGATCAAGGACCTTTTCCGCACGGGAAGCGTCAAGCGTGAAATTGTCATCTTCTATGTCAAAGGCTTTAATATCATAGGCCTTAACACATGACTTCATTTCTGCTATTACGTTTTGAGGAGAACGCGCTCTAAAAGCTGATCCCATCGTGCCGGCAACCGAGCAATAGGAACAGCCCTGGGGGCACCCCCGGCTGGTTAACAGCATGGTGTACTTTTTCTGCCTGATTTTGTAAGCTTGTATATCCAGTAAATTTCTCGCTGGAAAAGAAAGGCTGTCAATATCTGAAATATAGTTTTTTAAAGGATTGATCTTAATGCTGCCGTCTTCCCTGTACCCCACACCTTCCAGTTCAGAAATACTTTTTTCTTCTGAAATTGCCTCCACCAGACCGACAAGTGTTCTTTCACCTTCTCCAATAACTACGTAATCAACATTGGGGCTTTTAAGCACTTCTTTTGGCAATACACTTGCGTGCGCACCACCAAACACCACCGGAATCTCAGGATTCACAGCTTTAACAGCCGCTGCAGTGCTTATTGATTCTGAAACATACGGTGTAAACTGGCAGGAAATCCCAACCAGGTCAGGGGCTGTTTTTTTTATTTGTGAGGAAATTTCATCAAAGGAAAGACCGAAATGGTAAAAGCCTGAATAGAGCCTGAAAGGGCTAAGGTCTCCTTCCGGGAAAAACTCTTTAATATATGAAAAGTTTTCCGGAAGAGGAATTTTTTTTCTCCGCCCTCTTACCTGACCGTCCAGTATTTCAACCTCATGATTTTTTTTTAACAGACCCGCAGCAAGACTGGAAAGACCAATAGGCTGTGTCCTGATGGGTGTCTGGTAAAAGTCTCGCACCGGCGGCTGGATAAGAAGAATTTTCATTTTATCTGTATAAGTATAGACTTGATCTCACAGGCTTTACATAAGGGCCCAAACCCCATCTGACATCAAGTTATTATTCTATGCATCCATTCATAAAATTAAAAAATTTATATTATTATAAGCAAAACGAACACCGGAATTACTCAAGTTAATGGCACAAATTGTTGACTCCGGGGTTTGTGAAGGTTACTAATAGTTATGTGAAATTAAACTATTCCCTCACCAGAGGCATAACACTGTCTTACCGTTCCTCATTTCACCTCGTGCTTTTTCCATGTGCCGCAACGTGGCAAATTCTTTTTTGACCTCACCAGGCTCCATTTGGAGCATTTTCACCAGAACCTCAAACTCTACGCCTCCTGTTTCTTCCAGTATCTTCAGAATTTTTCTTTGGGCTTCGTTAAAAACAGCATCTTTCCCGGAAAACGATTTCGCAGTGTACACCGCCCAGGGATCACAGGTGCGTGTAGGTGACAACGTATCAATATAACAGTCTTCACACATCGTCTTCCCCTTGTAATTCATCTCGTTCCCCGAATCGATATCCTTACCGCATTTTTCACAGACCACCTATTGTTTACTCCTTTTCAGATAAACGTTAGCCTTATTTAAATATTTTACTTGAAAAATACTCCGGATTATCAGAAGTTATATATAATCATTTCAGAAAAAATAAAGTTAAGATTATGGCACGTAATATGGACTTTGGAGTTTTCAAGATTACTGATGATTATGTTAAATAAAAAAACTGGGTGTTTTAATTTCTCGCCTGATGTAAACATTTTCAAAAAAATATGGGCCGTCTAAAAGAGTCGAAAATAATTTTTTAGAGTTTATATATCAACCCCCTAATTCAATTCATGAGTTTCTTATCTCCTAACCCGCCCTTTTTCTAGCTTCTAAAATGCTGTGTCTGTAAGGAGTAACTTTGATTATGGCAAGGCTGTCCAATACTCGAGCTCTAGACAGCGCTGTTACTTCGATTCGAAGATTTCCTGACTGTATGCTTGGATGACCTTATCATAGCTCAAGACCGCGAGTGGCCGGAAGGGGTCGCTCGACTCCACAACAACGAGGGTGTTGGAATTGTTCTCGGTCATTTTGGTGACAGCCGTTAACAGCGTGTCTTTAGAAAAAATGGTCAGCGTCGGTTTAGTTATGTCATGGGCAAGAATAAGGCCAAGGAGACCCCCATCTGCCACAGTGAGTCGAATGTCTTCGCTAGTAATCATGCCGATCAGTTTATTCTCGTTATCGACAACAGGGAAAGACGATTGGTCGCTCTTTGAAAAACGGTCAATGAGATAGGCCAAGGGCATGTCCTTTGGCACGGTCAGCAAGTGTTTATCCTGACTTGAATCTGACGACAGGCCAAGGGCTTTATGCACGGGGATTGTGCGCAAAACAGCGCTTAACATGTTCCCTATTTTGCTGGGCGCTTCTAAACGGGATGGGAGCTGTTTTTCGTAGAGTGAATACTTGCTGGCAAGCAAGTAGGATAATATGCAAACGAGCATGGAGGGGACGAGGAGATGAAAGTTTCCTGTCATTTCGCTCACCATGATAATGGTTGAAATGGGACAGTTAGCGGCCGCAGCGAAGAAACCTGCCATTCCCACGATCACAAATGCCCCGGCATGCAGGCCCGCACCTGGCATAAGCTGTTCTGCGATTAGACCCACTACGCCACCGAAAGCTCCACCGATAACGATTGCCGGCCCAAAGACACCGCCACTGCCACCGGATCCTACGGAAAATGAGGTGGTAGCAATTTTGCAAAACGCCAACACAAGGAGAAAGGAAATGCTTAATTCGTGATTAATGGCTTGTTGAACGATACCGTATCCGGCGCCCAATGCTCTCGGGGCAAATAATCCAATTAAGCCAACCAACAACCCCCCAATGGCCGGCTTGACAAAGTTTGGTGTTTTTAAGTGGGTAAACCTGTTATGAACGGCGTAGAAAAAGCGCACATAAATGCTGGCGCATGCGGCCAGAACGATAGCTAGTGCGGTGTAGGGCAGAAGCTGGATTGGATGATCAAAAACAAAATTTGGAGTGACAAAGATGGGTTCCCACCCAAAAAATGCGCAGAAGATGCTATAGGCTGTGATGGAAGAGATGAAGGCCGGGACAAGAACTTCATGTTCCATGTCCATGCCTTTATAGAGGACTTCTGCAGCGAAAAGGGCCCCTGCCAGCGGGGCATGAAAAATTGCACCAATCCCTGAGGCCATCCCGGCCGCCATCAGGGTGCGCCGGTCATGACTGCTCAACCCCAGTCGAGCACCAAGGATAGAGGCAAAGCCAGAACCAATCTGAGCAATTGGCCCCTCCCTGCCGGCAGAACCTCCCGTACCAAGGGTGATGGCTGCTGAAATGGCTTTAACGAAAGGTACTCGGGCACGAACCTTGCCGTCATGAAAATGATAGGCCTCAATAGCAGCGTCCGTACCATGGCCAGCGGTTTCAGGCGCAAAACGAAAGACAATAGCGCCACAGAGCAGGCCGCCCACCGATGGGAGCAAAAAAAAGATCCAACGATGAAAAGGAGTATTAGAGGGCAAAAAGAGCGGTCCCTCTCCAGAAGGGCCCGGGGGATGAAAACCCGCCAGCTGATCCAGGAAAGCAAAACGGACCACTTCCAGCAATACAAAAAATGCTGTGGCTCCAAGGCCCGCCACGATTCCAACGATTACGCAAAGAAAGAGTAACCGAGGCAATTTGGTATTTTTTTTACTATTGACGTTGGGTCTGTTGTTTTCGGTGCTTTGTCTCATGGGGCCTTATGGATGTGCGCTTTTCCGTATTGCGCATGATGTCTTCAAGAATTAACGAGTTTTGTCTGGAATATTGTGTGAACCAGTAGTCAGTGCTGATGAATTAGCGTTTTAAAGAAATTCTCCGGAGAAATTGAGTTGATGAGCTGTTGGCGGACATTTTCTTCTTTAACAAGGTTTGCCAGACTGGAGAGCAGTTTGAGATACTCGGCATGCTGATGATGACCTGCCGCGATCATGAAGACCAATTGGACGGGCTGACCATCCAGAGCGTTGTAGTCGTCCATGCCGGTTTGTATCAAGGCGGCCGACATGATCATCTTGTTAAGCGAAGGTAATCGTACGTGGGGGATAGCTACCCCCAGTCCGATGCCGGTGCTCATCAGTTCCTCACGTTGAAAAATCTCGTATGCCAATTCTTCTCGATCTACGATCTCTGGAACTTGGGCCAGGCAGTCAATAAGCAAATTTAAAACCTCCCTTTTTATGGATACATCCAAGAAAAGAACGCGCTCCTTTGTCAATACCTCCGCTACTGAAATCGCGAGTTTTTCGGATTCTCTCTTGTTGCCCACAAGTTTTTTGTCCAGCCAACGCTCGACCTCTATTCGTTTGAAACGCCAGCTGTTTCCAAGCTTTCCGCAAGGAATCTCCCCTTTTTGAGCCCAGTCCGAAACCGTTCTCTCTGAGACCTGGAGACGCTCTGCTATATCTTTGATGGTAAGAATATCCTTTTCTTGCACGATCTTTAATCCTTAGCGAATAAGTTCTTTTGTTTGAAATTAAAGCAGTTGACGTAATTTTTAGCAATATATGTTTTTAAGAGTATAATTGTAATATATTATGCAACAATGTCAAGCCCAATGTTAAATATTTTCAGGTCTTGAGCAAGAATCATTAAATGCTAGAGCTCACTTAAAAACCAAGATCCTCGCAATTCGGTCATACTGTTTTTGCTTATTGATAAATTTGTTGAGTGATTAAGTCGAAGCACTACGCATGAGTCCGAAAAAACAACAGGTAAATCAGCGGGTCTGTTAATTCCGCCACTCTGGCAGAGATAAAATTGATTTCAAAGACAAAAGGACAGTCTTCTACAGAGTCCGGCACGTATTTTTTACTATGCAGTCTTTCAAC
>JAHEEI010000239.1 GCA_024640785.1 Pseudomonadota bacterium | reverse complement strand
TAGATAATTAAATGCATCATCTAATGGCATGGGATCCCGATAATGCCTTTTGGATGTTAAAGCTTCAAAAACATCCGCACAAGCAATGATTTTTGCACCAAAATGTATTTGGTCGCCTTTCAAACCATTTGGATATCCTGTCCCGTCCAGCTTTTCATGATGTGCTCCAGCAATCTCGGGAACTTCAGTGTATATTCCTTCAAAATTAACCTGATCAAGAATGTTTTTTGTTTTGGGCGCATGTGTTTTAATATGTTCATATTCCTCTGACGTCAACCTGCCTGGTTTTTTCAGAATAGCATCATCCACACCGATTTTGCCATAATCATGTAAAAGTGATGCGACTCTTATCATCTCAGTATAATTATAGGATAAACCTAACTCATTGCAAATACCAACCGCATATTCTGTGACTTGCGTAGAATGTCCTGCCGTGATGGGGTCTCTTGCATCAGTTGTAGCCGCAAGAACCTGCAATATGGACTGAAATTGCCTGAATCTTGCTTCAATCAATTTTGCATTGTGTATGCTTATGCCTATCTGGCCGGTAATACCCATTAATATGTTAATATCACTTTGAAGTAAGGGCTTTTTGGTTTGTATATTATCAACTGCCAAAACCCCTATTGATTCGTCCTCATATATAATCGGGCAGCATATAAACGATTTTGCCCCTATCTTCTTGGCAAATTCTAAACTCCTGGAAGTAAGAGAATCTTTTATTTCACCTATATCATTTATTAAAAAGGGTTTTTTCTGGTGGAAACTAACGACAAATACACCTTTTGAGCCTTCTCTGTCTAAACGAAAACCACTGCCATGCATGAACTTATTCAGCTCAGCTGGATTATAACCAAATCCGGTTTTGGAAATAAGACGGGTCCTCTCCTTATTTGCCAATAATATTATACCCCGATCATAATCGAGTCGTTTCTCCAGAATATTTACGACATTTGATATGATATTATTTAACTCAAGCTCTTTACTCAATGCCTGGCTTACTTCATTAATCAACAATGCATGTTCATAATTCTTGTTAATAAGCTCAATTGAATTATTTGAAGACTCCTGTAAGCTAGAAACTGCTTTTAGCAGGTCTTTATTCTCAATATAGATTACAAATAAATTTATCCCGAGAAATATTGATACCGATAATGCAAGAGCTGCAACTGAAATATGCCATGAAGGAAAAAATCCGAAACTGCTTATAAATGCAAAAATTAATGCTAAACCAGTAAGATTACGAATCCTTTTCCACAAAACTGAGTAAGATTCTTGCCAGGATATTATGTATCGGCATGATTTGCCTCCTTTAAATACACATTCCGGATGCTCAATCTTTGGAAGATCATAATTAAATGCTGTTGCTACAGCTTCCCATAAACCTAGTCTGTTTTCACATTGATACGCCCCCTCTTGAACGCCGCTCTTAGGTGTCACTATGATTTCAACTTTATTAGAACCAAGTTTTTTTGATTTAAAATCACTAGACTTAGTAAATTTTGATGCATAATTACCTATTAATTCATAAGCATATTGGGGACCAACCAAGCCAAGAAGATGGTGCCTCATAATTCCAAGAGTTCCAGGAATTGCTGCGAACCTTCCTGCTTCCCTAGCAATATCCTTATTGGCTGTTAGTTCTTTTAATCTTTGATGAAATTTATTTATTTGATTCTGGGTGAACCAGTGCCCTTCGTCTTCAACCTGGTAAAGCTCCATCCCGGCCTGAATGAGTAACTCTTCGATATTTATATAACTATACTGGCTCTTAATTAACTTTATATAGTTATTAACAATTCGGCTGTTATACAGCGGCTCATCTAGTAATTCTGCAGGTTTCATCTACTTGTTCAAAATTTTTATTATATAATTATTTTGATAATCGAATTAATCTATCTAAATAACTATAATACCGGTCACCAATCTTGTGAACATCCAATACCCAGAAATTATATTTCTTGTTTATTGATATTGAATTATTGTCGGTGTAAGAAGATGGAAAAATAAGAACTGGAATATTATCATGGTCATAATAGGATGCAATTTTACTTAAAGCTCCATGCAGCATATCACTCGGCAAATTATGCGGTTCTAATATAAAAACATGAATACAATTCGTCAAATCAGATAGATTTAAACCAATATCTGATATATTGAGCATAAAAATTGCAATTAAGTCTTCTTTTTCCTTTAAAGAAAACAGAAGTTTCCTTCTTTTAAAACCGCATTCTCTGTAAATTTCATTAAGACCTTCCTCAGCACCCAACTTCTCCGTGAGCAAGTCCAATGCCTGCAGGCTTAATCCTCCTGATATGTCCTCATAATAGAATTGCAGGATTTTAATATCATTTTGCTGTGTTTCTGTCAGGCTCCATTTTCTAGTTAGCTTGCCATCCAGGTATTTTTTGTTAATTGACAGGTAGGCAAATTTATCAATTGAACAACTTGTTATATCTGCAGCATTTTTTGCAACTCCTCCAAAAACGAGGTTTGGAAATTTGTTTTCCGGCCTGAAATAGCAGGCCACATAGTTCATTACCGCTGAATTAAACTGGTGAAATTCATTGATGTATCTACTGACTTGTTGCAATACGAGAAGGCCGCCCCGGTTATTTCTACTGCTGTTAGCGGCATGATGGTTGATTATCCATGTTTTATCATAAAAACGGAACATGGACATATGGGCATACAATGCTCCCCTATCCTTACAGATAAAGTTTATGGCAAATTCAGGATTGTTTTCATATAATTTTTTGTATACTTTTTTAAATTCTGCTTTGTTTTCATAAATAAAAGAATACTTTTCAGGATAGATGAAATCTGTGTCAAAAAAGAAATCCCACAGTTGATCAACATCAACTTTTGTGCACACATAAGCTTTTTTATTCCATGCCTGATGCAGTAAAGAAGATAAGCTGACCTGATCTTTCAGGTCCATGTCAAGAAATGCAAAACCACACTGTATATTCCCAACCTCATCGTCACTGCGGTAAACCACCTGTGACTGACAGATGAGTTCAACATTATTCATAAGCTCAATAGACACATGAGGTATTATCATACCAGGTATGAGGGTAGAGTTTTCAGTATCTTCTTCAACAGAAAACCCTGAACCGGAAATATCATGGACCTTAAGGTTTATTTTATTTCCAAATAACGGGTGGTCGAATACAGCATTTGGCATAGGCACTAACTTCTGCCTTACACTTCTATAGTGCTTTGATTTAAATCTCTGAATCTGGTTCTTACTCGGTTTCAGGACAATCGT
>JAHEEI010000238.1 GCA_024640785.1 Pseudomonadota bacterium | reverse complement strand
TAAAGTTTTAAATGATAACTGGGGAATCGCAGAAGGCCTCATGACAACTGTTCATGCGGTTACCGCAACTCAGAAGACCGTTGACGCGCCTTCCATGAAAGACTGGAGAGGCGGTCGCGGCGCAGCTCAGAACATTATCCCTTCATCTACCGGCGCTGCGAAAGCGGTTGGCAAGGTTATTCCTGAGCTCAACGGAAAACTGACCGGCATGGCTTTCCGTGTTCCGACACCTGATGTGTCAGCTGTTGATTTAACAGTCCGGCTGGAAAAAGGTGCAAGCTATGATGAGATTAAGGCTGCCATGAAAGCGGCAGCTGAGGGTGAGCTTAAAGGCATTCTCGGATATACTGAAGATGCTGTGGTCTCAACTGATTTCCTGGGGGATTCACGAACCTCTATTTTTGATGCTGACGCAGGAATCGCACTTAGCGATACCTTTGTAAAAGTCGTATCCTGGTATGATAATGAGATGGGTTACTCCTACAAAGTATGTGACCTGATCCTTCATATGGATACGGTAAAGTAAACAAATTGTCCACGGTTTGTGGGTAGCGGTTTATTTTAGCTGTTGGCCACTGACAATTTACTGCTCAGGTTATTTATCTCCACCTGTTTTTTTATGAGGTGAAAGTTATGGCAATTAAATATATTGACGATATTGATGTAAATGGAAAAAAAGTTTTTATTCGGGCGGACTTTAATGTGCCGCTTGATGAAAATCAGAACATTACCAATGACAACCGGATAACAGAAACCATCCCCACCATTAAATATGTGCTGGATAATGGCGGGGCGGTTATCTGTGCTTCGCACCTTGGCCGTCCCAAAGGAAAACGCGTTAAGGCGTTGAGCCTTAAGCCAGTTGCGGACCGTCTTTCTGAACTTCTCGGTACTGATGTTAAGTTTGTTGATGACTGTATCAGTGATGAAGCTATTGAAACCGGTAAGGCACTTAATCCAGGCGAGATTCTGCTTCTTGAGAATCTTCGGTTTTACGCGGAAGAGGAAAAAAATGATGCGGAATTTGCCAAAAAACTCGGAGCTGCTGCTGATGTATTCATCAGTGATGCGTTCGCTGTGTCTCACCGTGCCCATGCTTCTGTTGAAGCCATAACCAGGGTTGTGCCCATCTGTGCCGCCGGATTTTTGATGAAAAAGGAAATCCAGAGTTTTGAAAATGCCATGACAAGCCCTAAACGTCCCCTTGTGGCAGTAATAGGGGGCGCTAAAGTATCTGGGAAGCTTGAAGTTCTGGAGAACCTGATTCAGAAAGTGGACATCATCATTGTTGGCGGAGGCATGGCTTTTACATTTCTCAAGGCGCAGGGCAAAGAGGTTGGGAACTCTCTGGTTGAGGCGGACTTAATCGATACAGCCAAAGCCATAATGAAAAAAGCGGAAGAAAAGGGAGTAAAACTTCTTTTACCTGTGGACTGTGTTGTTGCTGAAGAAGTCAAGGGCGGTGTTCCTACTCAGACAGTTTCATCTGACTGTATTCCTTCCGGCTGGATGGGCCTTGATGTAGGGCCGGAAACTGTCAAGATATTTAATAAGGCCATTAAAGAAGCAAAGACAGTTGTCTGGAACGGCCCCATGGGTGTCTTCGAGATTGAAGAGTTTTGTAAGGGAACCAATGCTATTTCAGACTGTATCTGTGATACGGACTGTATGAGTATTGTCGGGGGCGGAGATTCTGTTTCTGCGTTAAAAAAGTCTGGGAATCAGGACAAAATTTCCTTTGTTTCAACGGCGGGCGGTGCGTTTATGGAACTGATGGAAGGCAAGACCCTTCCCGGCATCGCAGCGCTGGATAAATAAGGACAAAAATAAACATCAAAATTTAACAGTTATATGGAGTAATCATATGAGAAAACCTGTTATTGCGGGTAACTGGAAGATGCACAATACCATTTCAGAGGCACTGGATCTTGTTCGAGGGGTCAAGCCACAGGTTGAAGGTGTAACGGATGTGGAGATAATTGTTTCGCCGGTTTATACCGCACTTGCTTCGGTTGCAGCTGAACTGAAAGGGTCAAACATAAATGTTGCCTCCCAGAATATTTTCTGGGAAGAAAAAGGTGCTTTTACCGGAGAGGTTGCTCCGAACATGATAACGGATGCCGGGTGTACTCACGCGATAATTGGCCATTCAGAGCGGCGCCAGTATTTCGGCGAGACCGATCAAACCGTAAATAAAAGAGTAAAAGCAGCTCTTTCTGTTGGGCTGATCCCTATAGTATGCGTTGGCGAGACCCTGGAGGAGAGAGATTCAGGCAAGACCATTGCTGTGGTTGATGTCCAGGTTAAAGGAGGGCTGGTAGAACTTTCAGCAGAAGATATAGCAAAGATCATCATTGCTTATGAACCGGTATGGGCAATAGGAACGGGAAAGACAGCGACCCCAGATATGGCAGAAGAGGTTCATAAGCAAATCAGAAGTGTTGTCGCGGACATTTCTGACGCATCGATTGCGGACGGAACGCGTATCCTTTACGGTGGCAGCGTAAAACCTGAAAATGTAGATGATCTCATGGCTCAGCCGAATATTGACGGAGCACTTGTGGGTGGAGCGGCACTTAAGGTAGATTCTTTTGTTCGTCTGGTAAAGTTTGACCAAAAAAGATCTGCTTTTAAATAGGGCTTGATATCTGCCCTCAAATAGAGTATATTTATATCTTTTATTCTAAGGCTGTTTAAAGAAGAGGATTAAAAAATATATGGAAACATTTTTAATTACAGTACATGTATTCGTATCAATGACACTCATTCTTATTGTACTCATACAGTCAGGAAAAGGCGCTGAAATGGGCGCAGCTTTCGGTGGAGCCGCACAAACAGTCTTTGGCGGATCAGGACCGGCTCCTTTACTTGGAAAGATCACAACATTTTCAGCCGTTATTTTTATGGTAACATCTCTCAGCCTTGCATATCTTTCAGCCAATCCAACCGGCGGATCGATCATGAAAGGTGTAAAAACTGTTGCTCCAATTCAGGCAACTGTGCCTGTTGAAGAACCTGGGAATGTACAGCCTAGCGCTGTTGTTCCCAAAGAGGAATCAGTCCCTGAAGAAAATAATTAATAGTGCCGGAGTGGTGGAACTGGTAGACACGCTGTGTTGAGGGCGCAGTGGGGAAACTCGTGCCGGTTCGAGTCCGGCCTTCGGCACCATGTTATAAAAAATGCCTGTAGCTTTAAATAGCTACAGGTTTTTTGTTTTTACAGGGTGCGAATTTAGTTCAGAAATAATTAATTTTAAATAGATTTCTCCGAAG
>JAHEEI010000237.1 GCA_024640785.1 Pseudomonadota bacterium | reverse complement strand
TTCTCCCAAGATGACTAGTCGCCATTCTTTAGAAGGGACTTCAGTAAAAGCGCCTATAAGTAAGTCGAAGCCTTTCTGAGGGGTGAGACGACCTGCCGCTAGAATAATTTTTTCTTTTTTCGCTTTCGTAGTGGTTACAGCCCTTATCGGATTTGGAATGATCACTGTTCTTATGCTGTAGTGATTGAAGAACTTTTTTGCCTGTTTTGTTTGTACAACAAGGAGATTGGCGAACCGGTAAGTGATATATCGTACTGTTTTCCAGATCGTCGGGATAATATCTTTAGAAGGGTCATTTCTTTCAGAAACAATAACAGGAATGCCGAGACTTTTGCCGGCGATAATTGCAGCAATGTTGGTTTGAGATAAAAAACTGATAACAATATCAGGGTTAATTGATTTTAACTCGGTTCGAATGGCATTGATCCTTGTGATGTTTGCTTTAAGTCCCGAGAGAATTGACCCCGGCTTACGTTCAAGGTCCAGTCGGGTGACTTTTATTTTTGAATTTAGGTCATAGAAGGAATTGCTGCGGGATAAGCTTAGTATGGATATCTGATGATCTAGATCTGACCAGTAATTTGTCATTAGGCTTATGACCCTCTGAGCTCCGCCAGCACTCAGCGATGATATGACAAAGACAATTCTCATATGTAATATAGTATTGTTATTAATCAATGATGGACAAACTTACCTGAATGCCTTTTGGAAGTTGTAAATAATACTTTCTGAAAAATAATTAGTACAGCAGGCTTGTTACAGCTGTTCGCGAACATATCAATTTAAGGGGTGACATGTTCTGTTATCTTTAACATATGCGACTATTCTCTGCTAGGGTTATTAACTAATTAATTTTATTAATTTTGAAGTATTAAAGTCAACATATTAAATCATCATAATTTATTAAAGGTTAAAAAAGTTTTTTGTGCTGATAGGGTTTTGTTTTTAAAGCTATAACTACAAGATTTTGATATTATATTTTAATTGATATATCTCTTGCGAAAGGTTAGATTAATCGGGTTTGATGTGATTGTCTGCAAAGGTATGAATTTTTAAAAAGCGACTTTCATCAGGTAAAATTTTCCCAGATTAGTCTGTAATTTAAATAAAGGCCTGTCAACGTATAAATATGAAAAAAATAAGAGTTCTTGAGATTATTGACCATCTTAACCTTGCTGGCGCTCAGGGGATGGTGACACATCTTGTTAGAGCAATGGATAGAAATAAATTCGATGTAAGTGTTGTTTGTCTTTTTTCAACCAAAGAAACACCCCTTGCAAAAATTCTTTTTGAAGAAGGCTATTCTGTTCATTTTTTAAACAAAAAAAAAGGATTTGATCCAATTATTTTTTTTAAAATAGACCGGTTAATAAAGAGTTTTAATCCAGATGTGGTACATACCCATTTGGGGGTATTAAAATATTCTTTACCTTCCATGCTTTTAAGAAAAGTGAAATTAAAGGTGCATACGCTTCATAACTTGGCAAGACATGAAACAGAATATCCGATGCTAAATAAACTGGCCTTTAAAGCAGGTGTTTGTCCTGTTGCCATCGCAGATGAGGTGAAAAAATCAATTAAAGAATTTTATGGAATACAGGATTGTTGTAGTATCCCTAACGGTATTCCGGTTGAAGAATATGCAAAGCCCTTAGCTCGAAGAGAGGAATGGCGCAGGCGCGAGGGGATTGAAGGTAATGCCTTTGTGTTTGTTAATATTGGCCGCCTTTGCAAACAAAAAAATCAACAGTTGTTGATCCGGGCTTTTGCAGAAACAGTCAGCAAGGGTAAAAATGCAGTTCTTTTAATAGCAGGTGATGGAGAATGTTTAGGAAGGCTCAAGAAAACTGCAAAAGACCACAATGTCTCGGAAAGAGTATATTTCTTAGGGGTGAGGAATAATGTGCAGGCACTTTTGGGAGCATCAGATGTTTTTGTTCTTACATCTGAGTTTGAAGGTAATCCGCTTTGTGTAATGGAGGCAATGGCATCGGGACTACCGGTAATAAGCACTGATGTGGGAGGGGTTTCTGAATTAATAGATAACGGTAAATCGGGTCTTCTTGTTAAAAAGGGTGAATTAAAAGGTTTGTCAAGTGCGATGGAATCCCTTATGGTCGATGAAGATCTTAGAAATAGGATAAAAGGGATTTCAAAAAAAATGGCTTTTGAAAAATTTGATTCAAGGATTATGACGCGGTCATATGAGAGGTTTTTCTTGTCTCGGCTGGAAGGGTTTTAAGCCTCTTATTAGTGTTGTTGTGAATATGATATCACATAAATATAAATGTATATTTATCCACATCCCGAAGACAGCAGGGACTAGCATTGAAAGTGCTTTTGGGCATCTTGATGGCCATACAGGACGGGAAGGGCAGGATCACAGGTCTATTAGGATGATTGCACCCAGGCTGAACACAGGTATTTTTTACTCAATAGAAAATTTCCGTATTTTTATAACATCTTTGCGCTATGGTTTTTGGGAGCATAAAAATCCCAACAATGCTATTACTGTGTCAAGGGACCAGTATAACAGTTACTTCAAGTTTTCTGTTGTAAGGGACCCCTGGGACAGGGCATATTCAAGCTATGAAAATGTAATGAGAGATGGATTACATAAACTGTCTTGGGGAATAAAAGAACCCATAACATTTAATGAATTTTTGCGTCAGTTCATGGGCAAAGAAATGATGCGTTCACAGATTTACTGGTTGAAAGACTTTAGGAACAAAATGCCTTTTGATTATATCTGCCGTTTTGAGAATCTACAAGATGATTTTGATAATGTCTGCCGGCTAATGGGGGTCGGATCAGTTGTTTTGCCGAACAAAATAAAAGGAAGCAGCAGTAATTATAAGGCTAGGATCGATAATGAGTCCAGAGATCTTATCGCAGAATTTTATAAAGAAGAAATTGAATTCTTTAATTATTGTTTTTAATTGCGAGTCTTTTATTGATGTGAATTATTAAAGATGAAGTTTTTCTATAAAAGTAAGTTTATTTGCAAGCCAGTTGATTTTTTTAAAGTCTTTTCCTTTATTTGGTCTGGGAAGCTTTACGTCCGGCATGGGCAGTTCTAAAAAACAGCACAGTTTTCCTAGCAGAGAATAAGAAGACCGTCTTTCCTTCCTTGAAAATATTCTCGGGCTTTTCTGTCGTGGTTTTCATATGATATGATTTTATTCTTAATATATTTTCTGTCGGACTTGCCTTTTCGAACTGCTTTTTTAATCTCGTGGTCTCAGGAATTTAAAGCATGTACCATGCTGTCCTTCCTCG
>JAHEEI010000080.1 GCA_024640785.1 Pseudomonadota bacterium | reverse complement strand
GGGAAACGCCTATGATGAGGGCGGTCTTGGTACGGTCCACTTCTGTATGCTCCCCAGCGTATACCGGGAAGATGAATATTGGCTGTATATTAAGGGTGATGAAAAACTTAATTTTCTGACCCAAAAAAGCAGGTTTAAGAAGTGGTTCAATAATGTTGAGATCACGCATAAGCGCTGTGCTGTTATTAATGCCTGGAGTCCCGCAAGGGAGCCGTTTAAGGATAATATTCTATTTGTGGGTGACAGCTGCTGGTTTGCAGAAGCGGAAAACACCGGCGCGCTTCTTTCCGGGCACAAGGCGGCTAACGCCGTATGTGAGGCTCTGCACAAAGGCAACCCTGATCGGCAGGGGGTTATGGGTTATCTTGATTGGTGGAAGAAAAACTGGCCGGAAACTCATGATTACAGGGACTTTTTGTGTTATGCGGTATTTTTTAATATTTTCACAGAAGAGGAACTGAACTATCTTCACAGGATAATAACCGGTAAACTTTTCTGGTCCTTAAATCCTTTTAATCTGTATGGTCATATACAGCGGGGGATAAAACCGCATATGGAAAGAGTTAAAAAGGATTGTCCTGAACTGGCAAAAAAACTGGAAAAATTTACACCAAGCGCAGCTGAGCAGTTAATGAAACCGGTCACAAGAGCGGGGTTCCCTGCTTACAGATAGTTTTTTGAAGGCAGAACTATTCAAACACTAAATGACAAGTGAGACTTTTGGAACAAGCTTGATGGATTTTATTGAACAGAGCCGGCCGGAGCAAAACGAAGGACGAACGGAAAAAAAGCGTTTTAACTTTTTAGCGTGCTTAACGTGTTTGAAATATCCCAAAACGCTTTATGTTGACTGACAGGTAATTGTGGAAAAAGAACTTTTAGAATATCTGCAGCTATTGAGGGATTTTGGGCGCATTTATACCCAGCGCATCATGGATGATGATTCAGGGGTTGCAGATCTGAAGCAGTCTCAGGTAAAGGCTATTTATGCTTTTAGAGATCAGGACAATTTCTCCATGAAGGAGCTGGCAGAACGTGCAGGGGTGAAACTTCCGAATATGACCATGATGATAGATGAGATGGAAAGGGCTGGGATGGTAAATCGGATGAGGGACAATCATGACCGGCGGAAAGTTGTGGTCGGACTGACATCAAAAGGCAGGAAAGTGCGTGACATTTTTCTCGAGAGAAGACAGAGCTTTGCAAAAGAGATGTTTGTAAAGCTCAAGAGAGAGGATAAGGAAGAGCTGTTGTCATCTCTTGCCAGTGTGTGCAGGATTCTGGATAAAACCTTGTTAGAGAAGGGTTAGGCCATGAATGTAAAATATGATCTTGTGATTGTCGGAGCAGGGCCTGCAGGTCTTATGGCTGCAAGCGCCGCAGTAAAAGAGGGTCTTAAAATTGCGATCCTGGAAAGAAAAAAAGAAATTTCCAAGATCCACCGATCCTGCGGCGGGGTTCTTAATATTAATGAGGATACATTTGGCGAGGTTGTTCATTTTGATCAGGGAACAGGCGATCTCAAATTTGTCAATTCAGGTACAACTATCCGTTATGATGGTCCCTATCAGGATCTGTTCGGATTCTGTCTGTACGCGCCGGGAGGGGGCCGAATAGAATTCGGTGATTTTGCAGAGCTTAAAAAAGATCCTGAAAAAAACAGGCTTGGGATCGCCCTAAAAAAAGGCCGTCTGATTCAGATTATGCTTGATGAGATCATTGCAGCCGGGGTTGAGCTCTTTCCCAATACAAATGTGGTATCGGTTAGAAAAGAGCAGGCCGGTGTTGTGATGGAATGCGAGGACAAACGCACATTTACAGGGACATTTGTTATCGCTGCCGACGGTATTAATTCCCGCTTGGCACGGGTAATGGGTATGAATAAAGAGCGTGAGTTTTACGGTACCACCCGAGACACATCTATCGAGATCAAGGGTTGTGCCTGCCCCGCTTCAGAAGGCTTTCTTTTTATGACTACTAAAAAGAGCATCTTTTCAATGATTCCTCTAGCTGAAGAAGGGTATTATCATGTCTATGCCTCTACTTTTCGCCGGGATGAGAAACCGGTTGAAATGCTGGACTATTTTTTAAAAGAGGATCCGCCATTTTCTCAATGGTACAGGGATTCGGAAATAATTGAGCAGGAAAGAACTGCCTGTGTGGTTACGTTAATGAGCCCCATAAAGAAACCGTTTAAGGATAATGTTCTGTTTGTGGGTGATGCGTGCTGGCGCAGGGAGATGAGCAATGTGGGGTCGATGAATTCCGGGTGGAAGGCCGGAAAGTGTATTGCGGCAGCGCTGAGTAGCAGTAATGAAAATGAAGAGGGGATTCCGGAATATCTGGACTGGTATGATAAATACTATTTTATTCCCTGGGGGGTGAGAAAGCAGGGAGGAAGGAATTTCAACGAGTATCTTACATATGAGGATATTGATTATCTTGTGGGTTTGTGCAAGGACAAACTGCCGCCCACATTGGATATTATAAAAGCGGTGAACTTTATCGGGGAATATTACGGTGAACTGATGACTCAGATATATGAAGAACGTCCGGACACCATGGACCGTATGATGGTTTTTCGTGAGAATATGGAGCCGGATCTTGAGAAGCGTTTGAAATGGGGGTTTAAACTTGTCTGAACGGGCAGATTGGAAAAGCGTGAGAACAAAAAAAATATATTTAAGCAAAAGGAGTAAAAACAAATGTCAGAACAGTTTGATGCGGTGATTGTGGGTGCCGGACCGGCAGGACTGATGGCTGCAAAAATAGCCGGTGAAAATGGTTTGAAGGTCGCGCTTCTTGAACGCAAGGAGAGTATTACGTCTATTCAGCGAAGCTGTGCCACCATGTTTGCCATTGAAGACGAGTCTTATTTCGGCGAGCGCATGTATTTTAATGAAGAGCAAAAAAGGCTTGTTTTTCCGGTAACAGGATTTTCAATACCCTATGAGGGTCCGTACCGTAATTTTTATACCTGGAATGTATATACCTCTGATGGAAAACACAGTATAAAACTGGGTGATTATGATGTGAACCAGGCCAAGGGAAGTAAAGGGCGTTTATCCGTGACCTACAGTAAACAGGCACTCCTGAAAGGGTTACTTTCTGATGCCGAGGCCAACGGGGTGAATGTTTTTACCGGCACGAATGTGGTGGGGCTAAAACGTGATAGTGGGCTGAATACGGTTATCACTGCTGAAGGACGTAAGTTTTCCGGCACCTTTACCATTGCTGCTGACGGTATCAATTCCCGGCTGATGAAACTTCTGGATCTGAATAAAGAGCGGATTTTTTACGGAACCCTCCAGGGCGCAGGTTACTATATGACCGGTGTTGTTCCTGAATATCCGGAAGCAATTAACTTTCCCCAGCTTTTCCATAAGCCCAGCGGGTACCCGGTGATGATCTGGGTAGAGCCCAGCCCTTATGGTGAAGACGAATACTGGGTGTATTCAGGCGGGCCCACCTATCCGGACCTCAATTACAAGGATGAGCTTGACCGCTGTATCCAGGACAGCCCCTTTTCAGGCTGGTTTAAGAATGCGGAAATTATTCGTGAGCATGGCCATGTGGCAAATATCTGGTCTCCTTCTCCCATGCCTTTTAAAGATAATGTATTAATCACCGGTGATGCCGGCTGGACGGTTGAGGCCGAATGTACCGGCTCCATGATGTCGGGGCTTAAAGCAGCCCACGCTATTTCAGAAGCAATGCGTAATAACAAGCCGAACAAGGAAGGCGTTCAAAACTATATTTCATGGTGGAAAAAACATTTTCCGGGTTCCATGGATTACAGGGAGTTTTTAACCGTTTTAAGTGGTGGTCTGGTAGGTGAAGATGCAGTAACTTATCTTCATAAGCTGGTTGATGAAATTCTGCCCTGTTCACTCAACCCGTATAACCTGTTTAATAATATGAATGCGGCCATCATGAAAAAGATGCCTCAGATCCAGAAAGAAAGACCGGATATTATTGCAAAAATGCAGGCGATGGGCGGAATGCCAGTGGAGGAGCAGATGAAGGATATTATAAAGTCGGGTTTTCCTAACTAGGGGTTTTAAATGATAAAGTATGATGTGATAGTGGTTGGTTCGGGGCCTGCCGGTCTGTTGGCAGCCCGGTCAGCAGGGCGTGCTGGCCTGCAAACTGTTTTGCTTGAAAGAAAATCAGATATTACCCGCCTTGACCGGATGTGTGGACAGACCCTGGTTTCTGCCAATGACTACTACTTTGATGACCTAGTGAACTATAATCGGGAAGGGAAAAGGATCGGTTTTTTAAATAACGGGTTCTCGTTTAATTATGACGGCCCCATTAAAAACTGTATGGCATGGCAGATCTTTTCGCCCAAGGGAAATTGTCTGCCTTTTGGGCTTCCCGAGGAAACCTCAAAAAAGGGGGAACATGGTGCGGTAGGTCTTGCCTATGATAAAGAGATCTTACTGTCTTGTCTGCTTGAAGAAGTAAAAGCATCCGGGGTAGAGATTGTCGAAGGGATAGATGTTTCTTCAATACAGCAGGATGCCGGCGGTGTAACTGCAGCGGGCAAAGACAGCTTTTTTAGCGGCAAATATTTGATTGCTGCGGATGGTACAAACTCAAGGATCTCGCGTCTTACCGGTTTTAATGAGGGTCGGCAATTGTACTGCTATCTCCTGAGCCGGGGCTTTTGCATGCAGGGCCTTAATTTGCCGGCGGATAATATCCTGATCTCAAGCATTTGTTTTGATACCATTGCTCCGGGGTACATGTTTATTTTTCCCAGACCGTACGCGGATGAAGCAAATGTTGCTTTTCTGACTCTTGATCCGAGGGTGGATCTTTCGCAGGTTGGGGATTACTTTATGAAGCAAAATCCCTTTTATGCGTCATGGTTTAAGGGGGCAAAAGTGATTAAAGAGTCAGCTTCGGCTCAGTATGTTTTTTCACCGGTTCCGGATCCGTATAAGAACAGGATACTTTTAGCCGGAGATACGGGCTCGTGCCAGGAGCTTGAGAATACCGGAGCCATGATCAGCGGATTTAAAGCAGGAAACGCAATTGCTGCGGCGGTTAAGGAAGACAATATCGGTATATACAGTCGCGGCATAACTGATTATGTGAAGTGGTGGCAGGATGTTTACGTGAACGGTTACAGGCATGAAGATTATATTATGAATTTTGCATTGCCGTATGTGATTGACCAGGGAGCGGATTTTGACTACATCTGCAGCCTGGCGAAAGAACCGCTTCCTCCGTGCTGGAACCCTTATGCGGCTATCAGTCATTTAGGGCAGTTTATGCAGGGAATTGTTCCGACGATTCAAAAGGAAAGACCGGACATTCTGCCGAAGCTGGCAAAAATGGCAAAGCCCATGGAAGAGGTCCTTGCCGAGACAACGATGGCCTGTCAGCCGATTAAAGAACTGGAGTAATTTATTAATCCTGATTTCTAAGGAGTATTCAGATGAGAGAAAAATATGATGTTATTGTTGTGGGGGGTGGGCCGGCAGGACTTTTGTCAGCAAAAGCGCTTTGCGACAATGGTCTTACGGTCGCGGTTATTGACCGTAAGACAAAGCTGAATATTCTTGGCAGGACCTGTGGTCAATCCCTTCTGCCGCCCAATGAATACTTTTTTGGAAATCTATTTCATTATAACGAGGCTGGACAAAAACTTTGTTTCCCGGATGTGGGGCTTAGCGTTCCGTATACCGGAGCTGTGAAAAATCTTTATACTTGGAACATGTTTTCCCCAGGTATGAAAAAGATGCAGTTCGGCGGCGGGGAAAGCGTCGGTCCGGCTCCCATTGCTTTATCTTATGATAAGGAAGTCATGCTGAAGTGTATGCTGGATGAGATAAAAAGCGATCAGGTTGATATCTTTCCGGATACTGAATTTACAGATATGGTTTTTCAGGGGGACTGTGTTATGGTGCAGGCTGGAGACCAGAGTTTTTGCGGCAGCTATGTTGTTGCTGCAGACGGCACCAACTCCCGGGTGGTTGAAAAGCTTGGATATAATACCAACCGAAGAAGAATCGCAAATCTGTATGTGAAGTCCTGTTTTGTGAAAGGGTTTAACCCTTCTGCAGGAGATTCGATCATTACCGGAATACATTTTCTTGAAAATGGCCCAGTTTATGTTTTTCTTTTACCAAGACCTGAAGGCGGCGACTGGAATTTTCTGGTGTTGACCTTTGAACCGTCAATTGACCTTGATTCGGCCATGGTTACGGTAATGAAGGATTCCGGATTTGCTCCTTGGTTTAAAGAGGCTGAAACCGGACGAGAATTTGCGGCTGTTGAAACGATCTATTCTCCGGTTGTCAAACCGTTCAGGAACAATGTGATGATAACGGGTGATGCCGGGTCCTGTCAGGAACTGGAATGTCTGGGCGCTATGATTTCCGGTTGGAAAGCAGGCCTTGCCATGGCAGGCGCCTTAAAAGAACAGCAGCTGAGTATGGCACCTCGGGCAATAAGCGGTTATGAAGACTGGTGGCTGAATACCTATATTAAACAGTATGATTATCAAGATTATTTGTCGGTTTTTGGTATTGCATATGTCTTTTCAAAAGCGGAGGTAGTGGATTATATGTTTGGATTGATGGCGGAACCGTTTCCGCCGACCTTTAACCCTTATACTGCGGTAAAACTTCTGGCGCAGAGGATGCAGGGACTTTTCCCGAAGATTATGTCTGAGCGTCCTGACGTGCTGCAGCTGCTTGCCGGGAATATGTCATTTTTCCCTTCGGATCTTTTGTCACAAACAATTAAGTCTGCTTAAAAGGAGTGAATTTAAATTCATAAGAAGGACTATTGCGGATTAATATTTCGAATTTCAAATAGTTATATTTTATAATAATATAGATCGTTTAATTCAGGAAGTGCGGCAGTGTGAAAAAGATTATGGGCAGAGATAACAAAAAGAAAAAGGGAAAAACCCGGCCCGAGATTGTAGACCATATTGTGAAAGATTATAACCTGGTTTCGCAGGGGATTAATCCGTCTTTTTTGGCGAAAATGAGTCTAACCACTTCCCAGATGAAGGTCCTGCTTCTGTTTGAAGACGAGAAAAAGTTTTCAATGGGGGAACTCAGCGCGCTATATTCGGTATCAGTATCCACCATGACAAGTATGGTTGATCGTATGATTCAAAACAATATGCTTAAGCGGGACCAGGATCGAAATGACAGGCGGATCGTTCTGGTGAGTTTAACCTCAAGAGGGAAAAAAGTGATGACCCGTCTGGTGACTGCCAGAAGAGAGGTCCTGGAAAATTTTCTGTATAGCCTTGATGAGAATGAGGTGAAGCGTTTTAGCCGGGCAATGAATGACGCAGCCCATTTTTTAAGCCGGGCACGGGAAAATATTCGGGCAGGAGCCTAGTGCGAAGAAAGGTTTGTCATGTTTTTTATAGCTTATAAACAGAATACATTATTCATGTTTTAAGGAGGAACAGTTATGGCTGGTAAAAAGATTTTCACGCTGAAATCTATTTTCTACACAATAATATCACTGGTCTGGATATTCGGTTTGTCAGCCATCGGCCATATCGCGATGGTTTTGATCGAGAAATATAATCCAGCTTATAAATTTACCTTTGCCTGGCAGATGGCCATTGCCGGATTCGTGATTATCTATTTGACCCGCTGGATGAAGACAGACGGTTGGCAGAGTTTCTGGGGCACTCTGGGCGGGCTGGGCCTGTGGTTCTCCTTTGAGTACAGCCTGATGTATGGGGGTGAACGTATGGGGGTCTGTTATACCTGGAACGGCAGCTACCCAGAATACCGTATTATGAAATGGACTTTCATGATGCTTTTAATGGTGTTTACTTATCTGCTTTACCAGGAAAGTGTTCGGTGTAACTTTATTTTCTTTTTGCGGCGGACACTTAAGCTGATGCGTACCAAGGCCATTGCCACCGGGAAAATCGGCAACTATGGGCCGAGGACAGCGTTTGAATATATTATGGTGACCTGGACTTTTTATGTGCTGCTAATGATCGCATATGATCCGGAACTTTTCGGGCCGTACTCCTGGTTTACCTATATGCTGTTTTTGGCCTCTTTTTCTGTGTTCTTTTATCTGTGCTATAAACTTTTAGGCTATGGCCGTTTCGGTGCCAACCTTCGCTATGCAATCCCAACGGTGACCATCCTGTGGAATGATGTTGAAATTTTGGCAAAATGGGGCATGCTGAAAGAGCCCTGGGTGCATATTAACTGGCCGATCATGTCGGTGATTATTGCGGGGTTTGTTGTTTCAACTTGGCTGATTGTGAGAGATCTGCGGGGCAAAAAACAGGGCATGATCGAGTCCTCTGATGTTGTTTAAAACCTCGACAGGACACATATCTGTTCACTATTATAAGGAGGCTGTTATGAAAAATTTTAAAATTATGCTTTTAGTATTAATAAGTATTGCTGTTGCTGTTGCTGCCCCGGCAGAAGATAATAATAAAAAAACGAATAAACAAAAATATGCAGAAAAGATAAAGGCGATGGAAGATACCTTCTGGGCTGCTTCAAAAGAAGGCAAAACAGTTAAGGGGGTTTTTATTGAAGGCAACTCGTTCTTTAACGGGACAACTCAGCCCCAGGAAAAACCTTTCGGAGAGCCCTACACGAAAGATGAACTTCATGCGGCCAAGCAGAGTGCTGAAAGGAACAGCAAGATAATGTTTCTATCAGAAGACGGCAATCTGTATTTTCCCTGTCCTAAAAAAGGAGAAAAGGTAACACAGAGTGAACAGTCCCACCGTATTCCCAGGGTTATGACACAGGCACAGAAAGAGGCGGGGCTTTTTACCTGGTCAACTCCGCCGCCGCTTCTTGGACGGGAAGTGGAAGTATATGGGGAAATTTATCCGGGATATGCCGGGGTGAAGGGGATACATGTGGAATCGATTTTCTTTGAAGGAGAGTACATCGTCGGTAAAAAAGACTAATTTTTGTCAGGAGGATAGCAATGGCTGTAATCAATAATGATATATGTGTGGCGTGCGGCGGGTGTATCGAGCTTTGTCCGGTTGCCGCGATTCGGATGATTGATGACAAGGTTAATATAAACATTGAAAAGTGTGTGGACTGCAAAATATGTGTTAAGGTCTGTCCAGTCAATGCGCCATATGTTCTGGAGGAAGCGCCTAAAGAATAAAACAGAAACGAATAATTACTAAAATGTAAATATTGGAGGAGGTATGACAAATCAAATAACAACCATTAATGATGTAGCCGCGCTTCTTGAAAAAGCTGTTGATGCGGATCGGGTAATCACCGATCCTGATGTGCTGAAATCGTTTAGCCGGGATACAAGTCTTTGTTCAGCCAGAAAACCCGATATTGTGGTTAAGGCCCTTTCAACAAAAGAAGTTCAGGCCGTGGTTAAGCTGGCAAATGAACACAACCTGCCTGTTACTCCGCGAAGTTCTAAGGTTGGTTTTTATGGAGCCGGAATACCGGAGCAGGGCGGTATCGTGATTGACATGAGCGGTATGAAGAAGATCCGTAAAGTAGATGTGAGAAACAGGTGGGTCTTGTTTGAGGCAGGGGTAACCTATGGTGAGCTTCAGGCTGAACTTAAAAAACACGGTATGCGGATACTCAATCCGCTTCTTCCCCACAAAAATAAATCGGTTATTTCAAGTACCCTGGAGCGTGAGCCAAAACTGACCACAAAACATCATCTGGATGAAACTATCTTTACCATGGAAATGGTCATGCCCACGGGAGATGTTTTCCATACCGGATCAATGTCCATATCGCCTGATGCCCCTGAGAAAATATCAGATGATCTGCCTTCTGATTTGTGTAACTTTCACGGGCCGGGTCTTGACTGGTTCAGGCTTATTCCCGGAGCCCTGGGAAGCTTCGGGATTGTTACGGTGATGAACGCAAAGATTGACTTGATACCCAAAAAACAGAAAGTCGTCTATTTCGGGTTCAATTCGCTGGAGGATTGTGTTGAGCCTGTTTATCGGTTATTACGCAAACTTATTGGAGATGAGTGTTTTATCTTAAACAGCCGTTATCTGGCCACGGCGCTGGCATCGGATGCTGTCGAGATAAACCGGATCAGTAAAGTATTACCCAACTATATTGTGGTGCTGAACTTAACCGCAGGCGAGTGGTTCCCCGAAGACAAGATCTCCTATCAGGAAGAAGCCCTTAAAGAGATTTCACGCACATTTATGCTAAAGCCCATGGAGGCGATTCCGGGTGTGCCTGAGATTGAGAGCACAATCAATCGCATCCTTTACAGTCCCTGTGAAAGCGAGAATTTCTGGAAATCAAGGGCTAAAGCCGCTTCACAGGAGGTTTTCTTTCTGACCCCGCTTCAGCGTGCACCGAAATTTTTAAAAGCGATTAACAAAGCTGCCGCGGCAAATAATTTTTCAATTGATGATATCGGTCTTTATCTTCAGCCCAAACAGAACGGTCGGGCATTTCATATGGAGGCTAGTTTTCCCTATGATCCGGAAAATATGGATGAAAGAAAAAAAGCAGAGCGTGTTTTTAAAGACGTGAGCGAGGCACTTTTAAACAAAGGCGCATTCTTTTACAGGTTGTATGGAATATGGGTTGATATGGTCTATGCTCGGACAGGCTCGTTGCAGGAGACTTTAAAACGGATTAAGAAAGCCCTTGACCCCAAAAATATTTTAAGTCCGGGCAAGCTCGGTTTTTAAGATTAATCAAAACAGTGTCGATTGAATCTTTACTGTAGAGAAAGGAAAAACCATGGCACTTGAAAAAATAGAATATGATGCAACACATTGCCAGAGATGTTCAACCTGTAAGTGGTCACACCTTTGGGAAGTTAAAAGTCACAGATTTGCCAGAAACTGCCCGTCGGTCGTTTATGGAAAATTTGACAGTTACGCGGCTCAAGGAAAAAACGATATTGTGACAGGACTTCTAAATGGTGAGCTCAGCTGGGAGGAAAACAAAGATACCCTTCTTGAGGTGATTTATCGCTGTCCGGTATGCGCGTCCTGTGATACCTGCTGTAAGCGTGTCATGGACCTGGATATTATTGGTGTGCTGGATGCGCTGCGAGAGGAGGCCTGTGAAAAGGGTTATGGGCCACTTCCAGCGCATAAAGAGTTTATCCAAAGTATTATGAATTATGACAATGTCTGGAAACAGCCACGAAGCCGGCGTGCAGGCTGGGCAAAAAAAATGGGGGTAAAGGACCTGTCTAAAGGAGACGAAACGGCAGAGGTTCTCTATTACGTGGGGTGTACTTATGCGTATAAGCCCGGGATGGATTCTGTTCCAAAAAATACTGCTGCGATTCTGAAACAGGCCGGTGTTGATTTCGGAATTTTAGGAGCCAAAGAGGTTTGCTGCGGGGGAATTGCAGATAATATTGGTGATAAGAAAAGTTTTGAAGATATCGCAAAAAAGAATCTCGAGATGTTTGAGAAGACCGGTGCAAAACTTATTGTGACCAACTGTCCCGGATGTTTTATGACTTTCTCAGAAAAATACGCCAAAATGCAGAAAATAAACACCAGTGATCTGCCCTACAAGGTGATGCATTCCACCCAGTATATTGAACAGCTGATCAATGAAGGAAAGATCAAGTTCAGTAAGAGTGTTGATATGCAGGTGACCTGGCATGACCCCTGCCATCTGGGACGCCGCGGTGAGCCGTATACCCATTGGGAAGGCAAACGGGTTCAGTTTGGATTAACCGAACCGCACCGGGAGATGAACCGCGGAGTGGATGGAATTTATGAGGCGCCAAGAAATATTTTAAAGGCTATTCCGGGCCTGAAACTGGTGGAAATGGAGCGTATTAAGGAGTACGCCTGGTGCTGCGGCAGCGGGGGTGGCGCAAAATCGGCCTATCCTGATTTTGCCCTAGCAACAGCCAAAGAGCGGATTGAAGAGGCTGAAGCAACAGGTTCCGGAACCATCGTCACCTCCTGCCCCTGGTGTGAAGCGAACCTG
>JAHEEI010000079.1 GCA_024640785.1 Pseudomonadota bacterium | reverse complement strand
GACTTCTTAGCGCCTTACATGCCTGGGTTCCGGAATAATCAAATTCACAGGCCTGACCAATAACAATAGGTCCGGAACCTATAATCATCACTTTATTAATATCAGCAATTTTTGCCATAAACCATCTCCTTTTAGGGTTTGATTTGTAAAAAGATTTAAATAATTATATTATTTTATGATTTATTTTTATAGTGATGAGTACTCGGGAAAATAAATTTTCTATTGAGTATCATATTTTCCTGTCATTTAAAAGTTAATCTGTAAATCATTTAAAATATTTTTTTACCGGTTATTTTGTTCTGTTTTTCAAGCGACAAATAATAAATGTTTTGAATAGCTCTTACCCAAAAATAGTATAATTAAAAAGGTATTACTAAAATAATTCTTTAAATCAGGAACAATTTAACATATAATACCTAAGATTTGTATACAGACAGGCTTGTCAGACCACTATATACCTGAATCATAAAAAAAGCGTTTAACAGCTTGGGAAAAAAAGTAAATATAAGGTTTTTTCGATACTTTCCTAACAAATAACATTAATAAATAGCCACTCTAAGTGAAACAAAAAGGTACACAAACAAACAGTAAGTGTTTCGTTTCAGAAAACCCGAAAGAGTCCTGCGGATTATTTGGTATTTACGGCATTCCTGACGCTTCACCACTTATCTTTCAGGGACTCTATGCCCAGCAGCACCGGGGACAGGAAGGTGCTGGAATCGTCGTCAGTAATGGAGAAAAGATACGTTCCGCTAAAGACTTCGGCCTGGTCAGTGAAGTTTTCTCAAAAAACCCCTTAAACGAACTTACCGGACATATCGGCATTGGACATGTCAGATATTCCACCACTGGCTCCACCCGTATCCAGAATGTTCAGCCACTGGTTGCAGAATGCGCTGACGGAATATGGGCAATCGCACACAACGGAAACCTAATAAATGCCAAAAACATCCGGAAATCATACCAAGAGTCTGGGGCCATATTTCAAACCAGCTCCGACAGTGAAATCCTGATTCATCTGCTGGCTGACCCCATGTATAGGCTCCGGCCCCGCCGGGTGGAACGCGCCTTACAGGAAATAGAGGGCGCCTTTTCCTTCCTTTTAATGACCCGGGATTCGATTATGGCCGCCAGAGACCCGAACGGATTCAGACCGCTTTCTATTGGAAAACTCGGAAATGGATATGTATTTGCCAGCGAGACCTGCGCACTTTCACTGATCGGCGCTGAATATCTTCGAGACGTTCTCCCCGGAGAGTTGGTAACAGTAGATTCAGCGGGGCTGAAAAGCAGCATGTTTTCTGAGAAACAGAAAAACTATTCACACTGCGTGTTTGAACACGTCTACTTCGCACACCCTGACAGCTACCTGTTTGAACAGAACGTCCATAACGTGAGGCTTAATTACGGTAAAAAACTGGCGGAGGAATATCCAGTTGAAGCCGATATTGTCATCGCGATACCGGATAGCGGAAACTCTGCCGCACTCGGATATTCAAAACAAAGCGGCATTCCCCTTGATTTCGGGTTTATCAGGAATCACTATGTGGGCAGGACATTTATCATGCCTGAAGAAAACACCCGAAGCCACTGGGTGGACATGAAACTTGCTGTGCTACCGGAAGTGGTAAAAGGGAAACGGGTTATTGCGGTAGATGATTCAATAGTAAGAGGAAATACAGCCGCCAGAAGAGTGAAATATCTGAGAGAGGCAGGAGCAGAGGAAGTCCATATGCGGATTTCCTGCCCACCGGTAAAACACCCCTGTTTTTACGGAATTGATTTCCCAACAGAAAAAGAGCTGGTGGCGTCATCTCGCTCAATATCGGATATAAAAAAACTCCTCGGCGTGGACAGCCTGGGCTACATAAGCCTGGAAGGACTGCTTTCACCCTTTGAAAAACCGGACAATTTCTGTACAGCCTGCTTTGACGGAAAGTACCCGGTTAAGATAAAAGAAAAGTTGACCAAAAAAACCCTTGAAAACCATTAAAATAATTTTTTAAATATATAATGCCAAAAAGAACTGACATCAAAAAAATAATGCTCATCGGGTCAGGCCCCATAGTCATTGGTCAGGCCTGTGAGTTTGATTATTCCGGAGTTCAAGCATGTAAAGCCTTAAAAGAAGAAGGCTTTGAAGTGGTCCTGGTGAATTCCAATCCTGCAACCATCATGACTGACCCGGAATTTGCCGACCGCACCTATATCGAACCCCTTAATTTTGACAGCTTGGTCAAAATCATAAGACGCGAAAAACCAGACGCTCTGCTTCCAACCCTTGGCGGTCAGACAGCTCTGAACCTGGCCATGGAACTCAACAAAAAAAATATTCTGGAACAATATAATGTTGAAATGATCGGCGCCACTGCAGAGGCCATTGAAAAAGCCGAAGACCGGGACCTGTTTAAAAAAGCCATGATAAAAATCAACCTGGATATGCCCAAAAGCGCTTCTGCACACTCCATGGAAGAAGCATATAAGATCCGTGAAGAAATAGGCGCCTACCCGCTTATCATCAGACCCGGTTTTACCCTGGCTGGAACAGGCGGAGGAATCGCTTACAATGACAAAGATTTTGACGAAATCGCTTCCCGGGGAATATTTCACAGCCCGACAAACGAGATACTAATCGAAGAATCGGTTCTCGGCTGGAAAGAATATGAGCTTGAAGTCATGCGGGACAAAAACGATAATGCGGTTATCATCTGTTCCATTGAGAACTTTGATCCCATGGGTGTACATACCGGTGACAGCATCACGGTTGCACCTGCGCAGACCCTGACTGACCGTGAATATCAGATCATGCGTGACAAAGCCCTTGACGTGCTCAGGGAAATAGGAGTTGAGACTGGCGGTTCAAATGTACAGTTTGCAGTTAACCCTAAAGACGGCAGACTTATTATTATAGAGATGAACCCGAGAGTATCCCGATCCAGCGCACTCGCCTCAAAAGCAACCGGGTTTCCAATAGCAAAGATCGCGGCAAAACTTGCGGTGGGATACACCCTTGATGAAATTATAAATGATATAACACGGGAAACACCGGCCTGTTTTGAACCCAGTATTGACTATGTAGTTACCAAAATTCCCCGTTTCGCTTTTGAAAAATTCACAGCTGCGGATGATACCCTGGGAACCCAGATGAAATCTGTGGGTGAAGCTATGGGCATCGGAAAGACATTCAAACAATCATTCCAGAAAGCCATCCGTTCACTGGAAATCGGCAGAGCAGGTTTCGGTGCTGACGGAAAAGACAGATCAATTGAGACCCTGACTGACGACAAGCTTAAACAAAAGCTCATCACGCCAAATGCATCAAGAATATTCATGGTGCGTGAAGCTTATAAACGAGGCTGGTCACTGGAAAATTTATTTGGCCTCACAAAGATTGATCCATGGTTTTTAGATCACCTTGAAGAACTCACCTGTTTTGAAGATGAAATAATTTCAGCAGGAACAATTAACGACCTGAAAAATAACGTCCCCCTCTTTACTCAAATCAAAGAGATGGGGTATTCAGACCGGCAGGTCGCATACCTTCTAAAAACTGATGAATCCATCGTCAGAAAAACCCGAGAAGAGATAAACCTTTTTCCTGTTTATGGGCTGGTTGATACCTGTGCCGCAGAGTTCAAAGCTTTTACCCCGTACTTCTATTCAACCTACGGTCAAAATGACGAAAGTATGCCCTCTAACAAAAAGAAGGTGATGATTATCGGCAGCGGCCCGAACCGCATCGGACAGGGAATAGAATTTGATTACTGCTGTGTGCATGCTTCATTTGCTTTGAAAGAAGCCGGTTTTGAAACCATCATGGTTAACTGCAACCCTGAAACAGTCTCAACGGATTACGATACCAGCGACAAGCTCTACTTTGAGCCACTGACTCTTGAAGACATCTTAAATATTTACCACCGGGAAAAATGCTGGGGAGCAATTGTTCAGTTTGGCGGGCAGACACCGCTTAACCTTGCAAAAGATCTTGAAGAAAACGGCGTCACTATAATCGGAACAAAACCAAAAAGTATCGAAGCTGCGGAAGACCGGGACTTTTTCCAGCAGATGGCAAAAAAACTGGGAATCAGACAGCCTGAAAACGGTCTGGCCAGAAGCCTGGAGGAAGCCGAGGTGATCGCTGAGAGAATCGGCTTTCCGGTTCTGCTTCGCCCTTCATTTGTCCTGGGCGGCAGGGCAATGGTTATCGTTTATGACGTGAAGCGACTCAGGCAGTACATGCAGGAAGCTGTTGATGTGTCGGATAAGAGACCGGTTCTAATCGACCGCTACCTTGAAAGCGCATTTGAAGTCGATGTTGACTGCCTGTCTGACGGAGAAACATCGGTTATCGGTGCGATTATGGAGCATATTGAGCTGGCTGGCATCCACTCAGGAGATAGCGCCTGTGTCATTCCATCACCTAACTTAAATAATAATGTTAAAGAAAAAATTCGAGACTACACCTTTAAAATGGCACGTGAGCTTAATGTTTTAGGGCTCATGAATGTTCAGTACGCAATAAAGGATGACGAAGTATATGTCCTGGAAGTAAATCCCCGGGCCTCAAGAACGGTTCCTTTTGTCAGCAAAGCCATCGGTATTCCGCTGGCAAAAATTGCTTCACTAATCATGACCGGATTCAAGTTAAAAGACATCGGTTACACAGAAGAAATCATACCAAGATACTATTCTATAAAAGAAGCGGTATTTCCTTTTATTAAATTTCCGGGAATTGACATTATCTTAAGTCCCGAGATGAAATCAACTGGTGAAGTCATGGGTATTGACAACTCCCTTGGGCTGTCTTTTCTAAAAAGCCAGATATCAGCTGGCAATACCCTGCCGGCATCAGGGAACATCTTCCTGAGCGTTAGAGATAAGGATAAGGATCAGGTTGTTTCCCTTGCCAAAGATCTTGAGGAGCTGGGTTTCACCATCTATGCCACTGCCGGAACAAGCACCAAACTCCGCGATAATGGGATCAAAAGCCACGCAATGTTTAGAGTATCACAGGGAAGACCCAATGTTATTGACCTGATAGAAGAAAAGAAAGTGGGATGGATAATAAGTACCCCGTCATCAGGAGCAACGCCTCAGAAAGATGAAGTTAGGATTCGAGCGCATACCATCATGAGGGGAATCCCGGTTACCACAACAATAGATGCCCTCAAAGCAGCTATACAAGGCCTTAAGACACTTGACCGCTATAAAGAAATGGAAGTATGCAGCATCCAGGAATTTCACAGACACGCGCCAAAACTTGCGCTGTCAAAACTTGATATAAATGATTTGGAAAGTTAATTGTCGGCAATATTATGAGCAGCTGGAACTGGAAAGAAAAACGAGCAAAAAAAGCATTCCTCGCCCTCGAAGACGGGACCATATTCAGAGGATATTCAGCCGGTGCGGCATGTGATGCTCTGGGTGAAGTGGTATTTAATACCGGCATGACCGGTTATCAGGAAATACTGTCTGACCCGTCCTATAACGGACAGCTGGTCACCATGACCTATCCTGAAATCGGAAACACGGGTGTCAATAGTTCAGACATGGAATCTTCACGAGCATTCACTAACGGTTTCATCATTCATGAGCTGAATACCCCAAGCAGCTTCAGAAATGAGGAATCCTTAAAAGATTTCCTGACCCGTCATAAAATCCCAGCTATTGCAGGCATCGACACCCGAGCCTTAACCAGCATGCTCCGTGACCAAGGCACTTTAAAAGGCTATCTTTCAGTTGAAAATAAATTATCTGAAGAAGATGCGATTAATAAAACCAAAGCCTGGGAAGGCCTGGATGGCCAGGATTATGCTTCAAAGGTATCCTGCAAAGAAACTTTTACCTGGGACGAAGACAGAAAGCTTACAAGGTCCTGGGGAATTGCAGATGAACTTATCCCTACAGACCTTGAAATCGTTGCCTATGATTTTGGAATCAAATGGAACATTCTCCGCCAGATGCGGATCGCAGGCATGAATGTTACGGTAGTCCCGGCAAAAACTCCTGCAAAAGACGTGCTTGCCATGAAGCCGAACGGGGTATTTTTATCAAACGGTCCAGCTGATCCAAAAGGCGTCACTTACGGCATTGAAAGCGCAAAAACACTTCTTGGTAAAGTCCCTTTAATGGGAATATGCCTGGGGAACCAGATCCTGGGTCTTGCCGTAGGAGCAGAGACCTACCGTCTGAAGTTCGGTCACCACGGATGCAATCATCCGGTTAAAGACCTGAAAACAGAAAAAGTTGAAATAACCTCTCAAAATCATAACTTTGCCATAGACCTTAACACTGTTGACCGGTCAAAGATCGAGATCACCCACATCAATTTAAATGATCAGACCACTGAGGGAATAGAACACAGAAAAGAACCTATGTTCTCTCTCCAGTACCATCCCGAAGCAAGCCCCGGGCCTCATGACTCTTCCTATCTGTTCAACCGTTTTCGGAAACTGATAGAAAATGCATGATCTTCATCCTCTTTTTATTGACACAAAAGATTCTCTTTTTTATAATTTATTGTCCGGAGAACACACTAATTATATTTGAGAAGGAACAACCAAATGACAAAAATAAATCCCCAGGCTCAAAGCCTTAATGAAACCATCAAATCGATCAGTCCAAAAGTTCTAAACCTTCTGTCAGACAGGGGCAAAAATATATTCTTTCCGTCCAAGGGAATACTGGGTCAAAGCGCCGAAGCAAAGGGCAAAAAAATTAATGCCACTATCGGTATTGCCCTTGAAAATGACGGCACGCCAATGCGTCTTAATAGTGTGGTATCACAATTTTCCGTTCCGCCGGAAGAATCTCTGCCCTATGCGCCCAGCCCGGGCAACCCCTCGCTTCGTGAGGTGTGGAAAGACATGATTTATAAAAAAAACCCATCACTTGACGGCATAGAAATCAGCCGTCCCATAGTTGGAAGCGCGCTCACCCATTCTTTGAGCATCTGCGGATACCTGTTTGTAAACGAAAGCGATAAAATCATCACCCCTGATCTTTACTGGGGAAATTACAGACTGATGTTTGTCAACGCCTTTAACGCACAAATGGACACCTACCCAACCTTCAAAGACAATGGGTTTAATATTGACGGCCTCAAGGAAAAAATTTCCGGACCAAAAGGCAAAAAGATAGTCATTCTTAATTTTCCGAACAATCCGACCGGATATACTCCCACAGATAAGGAGGCAGAAAAAATTAAAGAGGTTTTTTTGGAATCAGCAGAAGCTGGAAATGAAATTGTCGCATTGATTGATGATGCCTACTTTGGGCTGGTTTATGAATCTGGTGTGATTACAGAGTCCATCTTTACAAAACTGGCAAATCTCCATGAAAATATACTCGCAGTAAAAGTTGACGGCGCAACAAAAGAGGATTACGTCTGGGGATTTAGAGTGGGTTTTATAACCTTCGGTATCAAAGGTGCAACAGCTGAACTCTATAAATGCCTTGAAGACAAAACCGCAGGCGCGATTCGCGGAAACATCTCAAACAGCCCGAACATCTCACAGTCTATTCTTCAGAAAGCTTATACTTCTGATACATATAAGACAGAAAAAAATGAAAAATACAATATCCTCAAAGAAAGATACCTCAAGCTGAGAGATATCCTCTCTTCAAAAGATGTTTATAAACATAGTTTCACTGCCCTTCCCTTTAATTCAGGATATTTCATGTGCATTAAAATAAATGGAGCAGATCCTGAAAAGGTCAGGCAAGTCCTACTTGAAGACTACTCCACCGGCGTTATTGCTACTTCAGGCGTAATTCGTATTGCCTTCTCAGCAACACCAATCGATTTTTTGGAAGAACTTTTTGAGAATATTCACCAGGCTGTACAAAAGTGTCAATAATATAGCCGCAAAACCATATCCGAAAATAAACTGTAAAATTTAATCAGGGTTCAAGTGGGGCAGGTTCATAAACAAATAAAAACATCTGCCCTTTGCTTTATATATCAATAATTAATCCACAAGCCGTAACCTATAATATGGGCCCAAATGCATTAAAAACAATCGGACATTCAAACCTTCAGATAGAGACTTTTCTAGATATCCTGTATCACCATCACATCAATTGTATTATCGACCTAAGAAGTTCTCCTTACAGCAGATATAATCCTCAGTTTAACCGAGAAACACTTAAAACAGACCTTGAGATAAACGAGATCGAATATATCTTTATGGGAGACAGACTGGGTGCCAGATATGAGGACAAGAAACTGATTTTTGATAACGGAAAGGTAGATTTTGATAAAGTAAAAGACCTGCCTTCTTTTATTGCAGGGATTGAAAGTCTTATTAATAAAACGAACACAGGACTAACTATCTCTTTAATGTGCGCTGAAAAAAACCCTTTCTACTGCCACAGGTTTGTGCTTATTTCAAGAGCACTTACCGGTAAAAATATAGATATTAAACATATCCTTTCCGACAAAAGCACTGCTTCACAAGAAGAACTTGAGGAAAAATTGTTAAATAAATATACAGATAAAAGCCCGCAAATGTTTCTTTTTGAGCCAGTAAAATCAAGGACAGAGCTGCTTGATTCTGCCTATAAAAAACATAATATGCACATCGGACATATATAATCTAAACTCTTAATATATCTTTCTATATACTTAATATTTATATACTATTTAACAAATAATAATGATTGAAAATGCCTGAAAATAAAATTAGTTACAACATGTTAAGCAGACTCTTTGTTTTTACCATAGTATTGCTGCCCCTGATATCCGGCTGCAGCAAAGAACTGGAGAGATATCCTGACATAGAAGATGGCTCCACATGGACAGAGACAATTGAGCAAGGATTCAACAGTAAAAAAAACTATGCCATCGTGGCTATGGCAGAGTATAACGGATATTTTTATGCAATGACCAGAAATGAAATTGAAGGCGCAGAGATTTGGAGGAGTCCGGACGGTAAAAAGGAAACCTGGGAACAGGTTATATTTCCGGCTGGTGAAACCAATGGCGTATATGCAAACAACTGGCTGGGTTCAATGTGGGGAAGTCTTACAGTCTTTAAAGGAAAACTTTACTGCGGATTTTCTTCCGGACACCAAGGCAATGTATATGACTCCACCGGCTGTGAAATATGGCGATATGACGGGAAAAACTGGGAAGCTGTAATTTCAGACAGGAAAGACCGGGAAGATTTCGGAGTAATATCTAAAATAACAGGCTGCAGCAAAGCTGACGGTGACCCGACCGCGCAGATCACTGATGACACCCAGAACTGGCAGATAAATAAATGGCAGGGGGGAGTCCTCCAGATCACATCCGGCGACGGTAAATTCAGAAGATTCGATATCGTAAGAAACACATCAAACACTCTCATTATACAACAGAATGAAAAGGCAGGTGATGCCGATGATACAGAATTTACTATCTGTGATAGTGTTAGAACCTATAAAAACAGGTTTCCGCCATACAGCTATACCCGCGGAATTATACGCGAGGGTGATGAATATGAAATAGGAACCGGAAACGATGAAAACGGTTTTGGTGATTTCTGGAATAAGATGATTACGGAAATGGTAATTTTTAATGATAAGCTGTATGTCAGTACCGGCCTTAACTATGACCACGGAGCACAGGTCTGGTACACAGAGGATGGAAACACCTGGAACGTAACAAAATCAAAACTCAATGTGCCGGAACCGTATAACACATACAGTTTCGGCAACTTTCACACCAACTCTGAATACAAAAACGGATACAAGCCTATAAGCACAAGCATCACATCCCTTTTAGTCTCCTCTGTATCAGGCAAAGAAATACTGTATGCCGGAGGAACCGGCGCATCGGCCGGAAGAAGCGCCACCAGAAACAAAGGCAGATGCTCACGTATTGCACGGCTTACGGATGAAGGCTGGGAACTGATTGTAGATGTTGATGTAGATAAAAATGATTTTGGCAGTAATGAAAACGGATTCGGATGCGGCATGGAATGCACCATGTTCAACGGAGACTTCATGCCCTGGTCAATGGCAGAATTTAAAAACGGCCTCTATGTGGGGATACAGTCTCTTGCCGGAACCCGTGTCCTCTACACAGACAGCGCATCTAAAGAGGATGGCGCTTGGCGCCACAGCGTTGGCGGTGCAAAAAATCCAACCAGCGCGCCAAACGGCTTTGACGGAAAGATCAACCCGGGAATAAACTTTCTGCTTAAGCTTGTTAAGGGTCCTATATATCAAAACATCGCTGCCAACCTTTTTACCTATAATGATGCGATTTATGCCGGTCTGGTATCCATATACGCACCGAACACGGGTACAACAGAAAAATATTTAACCGGCGCACATCTCTGGAAATCATTTGATGGTATTTCATGGAAACCGGTCACTCGAAACGGCTTTGGAAACAGAACCAATGTGGGCTTTGATGCGTTTGCCATAATGGGAGGAAACCTCTACGCCTCAACCAATAGGGCCAGCGTGGACGGCCCTGATGGCCTTGATCCTCCCCAGGGCGGCATGATCTATAAGCTGACCTCAGAGACAAACAGAACACCAATTCCTGATTTTACAAAAACTTCTTCATACTCAACAACCCTGCCGCAAAATAATGATGAAGCTGACATCTACTATCCCGTCCCTGATGACAATGACAACTCTTCGCACAAGTTCCCTGCAGCACTTTTTCTACAGGGCGGAAAAGTCAATAAAAAGTATTATTCAAAATATGCTTCAGAAATCGCAAAATACGGCTTTATTGTTGTAGTTCCGAATCATTACGATGAATATACTATTAAGGCATTGAAAGGGCTTGTTAAAATAGATTTAAAAGGGTTTTTCCCGGACAGCTCACAAATATATGATGTCATTGATTTTATGAAGAATGAGAATACCAGAGAGGGTTCGCCAGTAAAAGACATTGTCGACAGTGAAACCCTGGTTTTAACCGGCCACTCTTTTGGAGCTGCAGCTATCATCGGCGCAATACAGGAGGATTGTGAATTTCCATTGTGCCGCAGTGGTTCTGAATTTAAGCTTCCGGACATTGTAAAGGCTACTGTGCTCACCGGGATCAACACCATTCCTTATGGAAATCCCTTTGACAATAAGAACCGGCCAACCGTTAACCGGATACCCATGGCAATCATTAACGGGAACCTGGATGAAAACGCAAAATATCAGGACACCAAAGATTCATATGCCCTAATTGAAAATACACCTAAGGTTCTTGTTTTCATAAAGGGAACCAACCATTATGGGCTTTGTGACGTTAACAATCCCGGCAACCCCGATTATCCTGACACGGACAAATTAGATGGGGTTTCAAAACCCCAGGACGTAATACCTGAACTTGACCAGCAAATCTCAATAGAAACCAATGCCCGCTGGACAGCCTTATTTCTCCGCGCACAGGCTTTAAATGATGCTGCAGCAATTGAATATATTAGCAAAACAGGCAGGTTCCTTGACCCGAATGTAGAAGTAATCTATGACGGAAAATAGTAAAATAATCAATTAAAAAAATGGAATAAAGGTATAAAAAGATATTTACTTTAACTGATAATGTATTATATTAAAAGTGTAAATAAAATAAAATATTATGAGTCTGATTATGAATTTAGAGGAAATGAGGGAAAAAGAGGTTAATAATCTGCAACAAGAGATCGCAGAAAAAGTGGTGGAAAATATTAATCTGACCGAAAGAGGTGCGGCAGGATGGATTAGAGCCAATCTAAAAAAAAGAGATAATAATCCATTAAGCGGTAAGTACACGTTTATTACAAAAAATCCTGTTAGCGAGGAGTTGATACCAGAAGGGAACAAACTTGATTTTCTATTCTCGGAACTTTTGGAACTTACCCATAAAAACGAATTAACCGCTTCAGTCTATCCTGACAAATCTATTAAAATATCTTAAACATCATACTCTAAATTATAAATAATACGTTATTTTATCTAAAATAAAATAACGTTTTTTTTTCTGTACTCTTATGGCAAGTGAAAGAATTAACCCTTTTACTACAATGTCGTTAGTAGGGCATAAAGACGTTGCTACAGCGAAGCGGTAAAACAACCCTTCCGACGAACACTT
>JAHEEI010000078.1 GCA_024640785.1 Pseudomonadota bacterium | reverse complement strand
GAAATAATAGTTCCCGATAAAAACCAGCACAATCTTGTTATGGAACATATCCTGCTTAAACCATAAGGTAATATTGTCGGAAACAGACTCCTTAACCCCATGCCATCGTGTATTAACAATATCTTCCTCCTTATAGCCAAGCACCTTGTCCCACTGGTAAGTGATCGCAACGTCCAGCATCCTGCCGGTGGCGATAAACGACTGGGTAAACCAAGGGATATTTAAGGCTTTCTGAACCTTTATCCCGATATCAAATATATTCCGGCGCGTCCAGTCGTCAGGAGCATCCGGAAGGCCTTTCTGAGACTTAGACTGTTGAATAGGGTGACCAAAATCCAGGGCCCATTCAATGATCCATACCGTGTCCCAGATCTCAGGGGAGTAGCGCTCGAAAGTTCCGCCGATCATGTCATAGCGTTTTGACTCAAATATTCTTTCATACTTGCTTTGGTCAGGGTAAGGATAGGGCCGTGTGCCATTACTTACGAGAAGCCAATCTGGATAGAACCCCTCCGTAAAAAAATTACCGTAGAATTCTTGAAAATTTGTCACGATGAAATCATCCTGGAGGGCGTTCCAGTAGATAAATGTCCAGTCAACCCCATAAGTGAACCCCCTGATCCTGAACCCGGCTTCCCAGTTGCTGGTATTCCAACCCGGCTCATCACGGGTCCACTTCTCATGAAGCCAGGAGTAAATACCTCTCTTTCCCCCAGGAGAACCCGGTGGAAAACCAGCCCCGGCTCTTCTCGGCCCGTACGGTGATGTCCCCGGCCAGGTCGCTTCCTGGGCAAGATTTATCTGATGATAGTCCCCTGGATTAAAGATCACTTCGAACAAAAGATTGCCGGGAAGATCAGACTGGTAAAAGGCTCTGATCATCCAGGCCCCCTGCTTGATCTCCTCCCAGGTGTTGATCCCGGGATATCCGCGCCGGAAGTCAGGCGCGTTAACCACATCCGTGACCTGTGCAAGGTCAAGGGAGCCCCAGACAACGATCTGTTTACCTAACCGTACTTCGAACGGGCCCTTCTCAACCGTGGCGTATGCTTCGGTCAGAATATCCTCATCCCAATCTCTCGGATGGGCCCAACTTCTCATGTCAGTTTTATAAATGCTCCTGTCCATTTCATCATCAAAATACTGGGCCTTCTGCCACCAGTACTTCACCCCGGCAAAAAGCCTGATCGTCATATCATCATCCTCTTTCACCGTATAGAGCGCTTCAAGAAGCCCGGATGTCTGAAGATAAGCAAGATTATTGTCATAATATTGCTTATCCCGGTCAGTCATTCCGGTTCGGTAATATCCGACTTCCTTAATAAATCCGTTGAGAATCAGTTTGCCGTCCCAAAGCTCAATAGAAGCCAGTGCTGTCTGATAGGTAAAAAGAATTATGGAGAAAAAGATGACCAGAAAATAGACTGGAAACAGAATATTTTTTTTCATACCGTGCCCCCCCCTTTTGGTTGTGCTTATTTTTTAATTCTTTATTGAAGCAGGTTCAGTTATTGGAATTAAATTAAACAAGTTAACATCAGGCTGAAAAAACATTTATTCCTTTTTTATATGGTCTATAACTTTAAAAATAAAAAGTCACGAAAAAAATAATAATAATTTTAAAATAATTAAAATATTAGTTAAATCTAAGACATACTCTTCATTTATTTAGAAGATATATTTAAATAAGGGGAAAAAATTCATGAAACATTAGGGAATTTATTTCCTTAAATACAGCCAAAACCCGGACAATGAGACAGTCGCCCCAAGTCCTGGCTGTATTTTAACCACCTGTAATTACATTCATTTTCATAAAAGTTACATTCCAAGTTCTTTTCTGAAAGCCTCAAAAACAACTATTGTCACCTTATTATTTGAATGTTCTTTTGCATAATTTTCTGTGTTTTCAACTGCAACCTTCCTAAAGGGAGCGGGAACCTGCTCAAGCATATTTTTAGCTGCATCCTCCCATTCCATATTAAAGGTTAGACTTTCAATCGGCACATCTTCATCTTCCTCATCTTCAACTACAGGTTGAAGTGCATCGTCGCCAAAGACTTCAGAAAATTTTGCCTTAAATTTTGTCGGTGTAAATTTATCTGATACTTCCCGTACAATTTCAATGGTAACATCTGTCCCATTATCAACCGCCATCTGTTCAGCCACCTGGTGAAGTTTCTTAACCGCAGTTGCTCGTATAAAATGCGGCATCATTTCTGATATTTTGATCAGCGCCTGTTCTGCCTTAATATCCCAGGGAACAACACCGCCCGAAATAGAGCCCTCCATCTCACCCTTGGTCTCCAGAAAAATACCCATGTATACTTCATTCACCAGACACTGTACCAGATATTTTGCCCCGCGGTACCCCATGAAAGGGCAGTTCTCCGTTCCCACATAACCGATCGTCGGGATGTCCGCAAAAATAAAGTTCTGAAACCCCTCATCCATACTGATCTTCTTGTCATAAAAGTTTCCGAAAACAGCCATCGGCGAAGTTGAAACCAGTTTGTTTCGTTTTTGTTCGATGGTCCCGTTCAAAAGCACTTCATCACATACAGCAGAAATCCTGTCAGCTGCCTCCGGATTGCTGACAGAGCAGGTCACCACCTTGGTACCCGCCTCGCTGGTGTAAAATTCACTGATACCAACCGCATAGGTATTGTTGTTGTCAAAAGAAAGGGCTGCGGTCATTTCAAAAGTCACTGTGAAAAACATGTTTGAATTAGCAAACTCAATAGCGCTCTGCATCTCCTTTTTCACAAAAGAAGTATCCCTGATCTTGAAAAAACCGGCGATCTTTTCAAGCCATAAAGATGAATTCTCAAAACCGATCGGAATAATGTCATCCATATATGGAATACCAAACCGTTTCTCCATCTCCTTTGCCGTCTTTATCCCGCAGTCATAGGAATACATACAGAGGTTAAGCGAAGCTTTGGGCGCCCGCTTGATCTCCTCAACAGTTGCCCCTGCGGTCATAACCGTATTTACACTGACCCCGATTCCTTCAAGCATCCGCTTAAGCTCGCATACATCTGCCATCCAGTTAAAGGTCGAAAAGGTTGGACCGATAAGATTTACACTGTTAGTCATTTTCTCTTCTGCCGGATCCATAATATCAAGAAGTTTTATAAAGGCTTCATCTCTGCCGTCACTGGCAATACCGCCTATGGGCGGACGGATAATAATCGTATCCTTAAATCCGACCTTATTTGCCACACCTTCAACATCATCCTGTGTCACCTCAACACTTGGCGCGGTAACAACAATAATTGCTGCGGGATCTTTTGCAATAAACTTTCGCATGACCTCTTCCAGCTTTTCTTCAGCGCCCTGCATTACATTGGCATAGGACAGGTTGGTCGAATAGAGGTCGACCTTCCAGTCATTAACAAGCATATTTACATGCTGATTAATATAACATCCCGGAGGCGCGTGAAAAATAGTTATGGCGTCTTTTATACCGCATGCTGCCCAGAGAGCCCCCTCAAAAGCTGACGGTGTATGAATCTCCTGCATCCTGAATTCTTTTGTGTCTTGAGTCATGATTATCCTCCGTATTTAGATACAAAGCCCTGCCATTTTTCATACACAGGCTGTTTGATTGTCGCTAAAAAATTAGTCCCCAAATCTATCGCAAAATCATATCCGTAATCGCACAGATACATCATGTTGATTATGGTCGGCACAAACGTCCGCACGGTTTCAACCTGCCCCTGGAACTCACAGGAAACAAAAGTGGGTTTAATCTCCTCTATAAGATCCTCTAAAAGATCAAAATCCTTTTCAATAAAGGTCACACCGTAACGGTCCTCCATAATCTTTTTTTCCTGTTTGTAAAGCTGATTTTTCATACACGGGACCACAAACACCTCCATGCCCAGCTCAGCCATTATCTTACCGATTGAAACCTCATTTCCGGGACCGGTTACCAGAAGCATTCTGTATCCTTTTCCTACAAAAGTCGCTTTGATCTTATCAAATTCAGGGCGTACCCGTTTTTCTTCTTCATCAACAATATCATGCAGCTTTTGATTCTTCTCACGGTCGGCAACCCCGCGAAGAAAATTCGAGGTGCCTTCCAGTCCCACAGGAATTTCAATAAAATGTGTTTCCGTTCCAAACTTTTCCTTGATCTTTTTGCTGGTAAGCATATTGGTAAGATGAATAGAGTAGATGCTGTCAGCACATACTATCTTTTCCATCTCATCAATATGCGGTGCAGGGAACAGAAAAGTTTTAATCCCGGCTTGCTTGATCGGAATGTCTATGGAAGCCATATTGCCGGCATCCTGACCGGTACGCCCGATAATACCCACAGAACCCGGAACTTTTTGTTTTTCCTTAAATCCCCCAACAAGTGCCGCCCAGGCAGTATCCGATCCAAGCGGCATGGACCTGGGATAATTAAACCCGCTCTTACAGGTAACTACCGTAAGTTCCGGGATTTCCTCTTCAAGCTCAACGATTACACCATCAATGTCCTCAGCAATCAGCTGAGGAACACAGGTATTAATGATAGCGACCATTTTAGGTTTATACTTCTGATAGATATTTTTTACCTGCTGCTTTAGGCTCTCTTCTCCTCCAAAAACAACATCACTCTTGTTGATCAATGTGCCCGCAGTTAGAAGCTGCGCCGGACGGCAGGACATTGATCCCACCTGGTTCTGATAAAGACATGGTTGGGGACCGTGTAAAAGCGGTATTACGCCTTCAATCTTACCCAGACTCGCAAGTGCCTGTATGGTTGAACAGCAGTGTTCATATGATTTTAACGGCATTTTATTGAACCTCCCTATTAATTTTTTAATTATCTTGCTTTGCTTTTGACCACCAGGTATGAAGGGCCTCAAAGGTCATTGATTTAGGAACTGAAAAATTCTTATTATCCCACATACTGTCTGCAAGCTGTTTAAAGGCCGCACATTCAGGAGTGTCCGGTGCATGCTGAAAAAGCGTCACGCCTTTGCCGGAACATTCCTTTATCTTTTCACTATACGGAATAAACCCAGAAACCTGGGTCCCGCATTTTTCCGCAAACTCTGTCAGGATCTTCTTCTCATTTTTAAGCTCTCGCAAATTTCCTATTATTCCGCCCAGTTTAGCACCTGAGCGGGGATTGAACCTGGCAACGGCTTTAAAAATATTTGATGCAGCAAACAGAACCTCAATCTCACCGCTTGACACAATATATATTTCATCAGCATATCCTTCACGAATGGGCATTGAAAAACCGCCGCAGACCACATCACCCAGCACATCATACAAAACCACATCAAGATCAAGTTTATTAAAAGCATCCAGATGCCTCAGGGTCTCAATAGCCTCAACCACCCCTTTTCCGCCGCAGCCCACACCCGGGTCAGGTCCGCCGCTTTCCGCACAGTATATTTCTCCCTCACATTCATTGTTAAAAGTGCTTTCAAAAACAACTTCCTCCATGGCTATGTTCGCTACCTTAAAATCTTTTTCCCTCAGCGTCTCAAGCACCGTATTAGGCATGGCCCCATTTAAAAGAAGACGGGTACTGTCATGCTTGGGATCACATCCCACATGCAGAACTTTCAACCCCTTTTTAGCAAGGGCATAGGATATGTGAGACGAAACCATTGACTTACCGATACCTCCTTTGCCATATATTGCAATCTGCCGCATTGTTTCCTCCGTTATATATCGTTAAATGGTTATATTATTTATCTTCCTTCACTTCTCACTTAATATAGGGTAACCACCAGTCATAAAGCTCCTTAAAACTAATTGTATTGGGAATAACAAGGTTTTTGTTGTTTAAAATATCTTCAGCGATCTTTCTATAGATACTGACCTCTTCACAGTCCGGCGCACCTTCAAAAACCGACTTACCATTGCCGCCGCACTCCTTTACGGTCTGGCTGTAGGGAACAATTCCGATAATCTTTGTACCCACAAGATCTGCAAAATTATTTACAATATCAAGTTCATTTTTCATCCGTCTTAAATTCACGATCAGCCCTCCCAGCTTTGAACCGGACCGCTTATCAAACCGGCGTATGGCTTTAGAAACATTTGTCACCTGGTATAGAGATTCAAGTTCCCCGCTAGTGACCACGTAGGTCTCTTTTGCATACCCTTTTCTAATGGGAAGGGAAAACCCGCCGCAAACTACATCCCCAAGGATATCGTAGATAACAACATCCACCTTCAGCACATCAAAAACTTTCAGGTGACCTAAAGTTTCAATGGCTTCAACAACGCCCTTACCGCCGCAGCCGATCCCCGGCTCAGGACCGCCGCTTTCCGCGCAGTAAATCTTTCCGCCGTTTTCAAATTTTATCGGGGATTCCGTGATGATCTCATCCATTTCCACTTCATCGTAATCATACTCTTTGCTTCTTAACACATCCAGGATCGTGGGCGGAAAATCAGTAAGCAGTTGATTCGTACTGTCATTTTTCGGACTGCATCCCACCTGAAGCACCCTCAAACCCCGTTCCGCTGCAGAATATGAAAAATGGGAGGCAATTGTCGACTTCCCGATACCACCTTTGCCATAAAAAGCTATCTGACGCATTTATATTCTCCTTACACTTTTTTATTTTCAGTTACCTTTATTAATATCTCTGAGACATTTTTTAAAGATTCCACAAGCTTTGTCCTGTCTTCAGTTGTCAACACACCAAACATCTTCGTAAGTTCATTCGCTCTTCTTCTAAGGACTTCTTTATGCATTTTTTTCCCCTTTACGGTCATCTTCACCTTTACTACTCTCCGGTCTTCATTATCTCTTATTCTCTCAAGAATTCCCTCCTTCTCAAACCGGTCAACAACCTCTGTCATGCTCGGCATCTTTATATTCGCCATTTTACAAAGCTCGCCCATACTCAAAAGGCTGTCTTCACTGAAAGCTGTCATAGCTTTAAGTTGAGACACATTCACCGCAAATCCCATAATTCCCACACTGTTTTTGACCATTTCAGTTGAAATCCCGGAAAACAGGTTCTTTACTTCAAGCATCCGCATTTCAATTTCCACCAGATCTTTTATAATCTCTTTTTCATCCAAAACAGTCCCTTTCAGTACTTCAACACATATTAATTAATTCATTCATTAATATTTCAATAATGAAATATTTAGCACTGAAATAATATTTGTCAAGGAATTTTTACTGGGTTATAAAATGAATATAAAAACAGGAAGGTAAAGATTAGGTTCACAGAGACATAGCACCTCTACACCGGGCCAGTCAGCCTGCTTAAACCTGTCCATAAAAAATCCCTTTTAAACAGGCGGGCGAGACTAAGCCTTCCATGAAAACAATTAATTAAGGTAACTTATCAAACAGTGTTTTTATCTCAGCCGCAGGAATAAAGGAAATTTTTTTTTGTGCTAAAACAGGGGTTTTTCCCATGCCTCCACCGGTTAGGACCTCAAAACCCTCAATCCTTTCACCGGATTCATTTTTTTTAATTCTGCCGGAAAGACCTATTGGCGCAACACCCGTATGGGCACAGCCATTTGGACAACCTGAAATTCTTACAGGACCTGCATTTATGCCTTTCGTAACTTCACGAAGGTCATTTTCAGCCCTGTTAGTGTCAACCAGTGCAAGCTTACAATATCCTGTCCCAGGACAGGACAGAACATCCGGGCCATTAAGCACGAAATTAAGATGAGAAGAGCCAGTGATAAAACCTAAAGCTTTTCCAATGTCACGGGAATAAACAGAAATTTTGTGGTGGTTCTGAATCCGGACGATAACATTTTTATCCAGGGAAAGCTGTGCAATTGCCTCAGCCTGAGATGGAGATATATCTCCAAACGGAAAATTAAGTTCTGCAACAAGGGAAAATTTTTCATCATGTCTGACAATGTCTGCGATCAACGGAAATTTTTCATCCCTGCATTTCGTGATCTCCGCATCAAGCATTTCAATAAAAACATCATCGCCTACCCTTTCACGCACATGACGAAGCCTTGCTTTTGACCTTTTCTCCCGGTCCCCCTGTTCGTGGAAAAGACGTATGGCAGCAAGCGAAACAAGAAGTACATCAGAAAGCGGGACATCCTTTCTTAAAACAATACCGGTTGCAGGACGTGACCCAAGAGAACCTGCACCTATAATATCAAACACGGTTTCACCATCAACGCTTTTTGTAATATAACCCAGATCATTTATCCACGGCTGGGCACAGGCATTTTTACAGGAAGAAAAACTGATTTTAAATTTTCTGGGTAGACTGTAAATTTGAGGATATCTCTCAAGAACTATACTTACAGCAACAGCCAGTCTTTGAAGATCATGACTCCCCTGACAAAGTCCGCTGCCAGGACAAATGGTAATATTTCTAAGCGTGTCACCACAGGCGCCTAGCCCGGTCATCCCCGATTCGTGAAGTATTTTTTGAATCAGCGGCACTTTATCTATTGGAATATTATGCAGTTCTATATCCTGCCTCGTGGTTAAGCGCAGAGGAGTAGCTCCGAGATATTTTTCACAAATATCTGCCAGGCATTTCCAGTGCCGTGACGTTATGATACCGCCGGATAGTTTTATTCTCTGTAGCCACAATCCCTCCTGACGCTGAGGGTAAAGTCCAAGCAATCTGCACACTGCAGGATCTTCCGGCAATACAGAACCTGGGAAAACGGGTTTTTTTAATTTACTCATTTCAAACCTTCTATTTTAGATTTTCTATTTGGGATAGTGAAAGAAATAATTTCACTTCCTTTGAAATCTATGAGTTTCCATACAATAGTATTTTTCTTAACCCGCGCGGTTAACCTGTGTTTTTCTTCAGAGATCTGAAATGGTAGCTCAACAGACAGTGCTGATCGTGGACATGCTTTGACACAGGCAAAACAATCCCAGCAATCCGACGGTTCTCTAAGCACGGCTTTACCGTCCTCCCGGTAAAAAAGATCGCCAGGACAAATCTCTTCGCAAAAACCCTCAGGTCTTTTAGGGCAACCATTACAGACATCTATATCAATATGTACAGACATATTAATTTACACCAAGCTGATCATAAGGCGGGTTAAGATCTCTTTTTAATATCTTGATACTGCCATTATTCATTACTGAATTAATAAATATTTTAAACTCAAGATCATTGCGCATGGGGAAATCAAGTCGCGTCTGATAACAGGGCCATCGAGTCTCCTGACGGGCAAGCATATGTTCAATAAGCACTCTTGAAAGCAATACCCGGTCGATAGTATCCTGAACTCTCATAAGCTCATGGCCGGTTTCCGCCTTCATAAGACAGGTTTTTTCATCAAGAACAGAAAGATAGTCTTTTGCAAGCATCAGCTTATCTCTGCTGACCTCATAGTTCTGAGTACTTCCACCGGCATACTCCTCCATAATCTTCTGCAAACGTTCTTCAACCTCGCAATAGTTAAGATGGCCTTTTGAACCCAGAGGCATAAGAATCTCTTTAACAGATTTTTCGGCTGATCCATAATCAGAATTATAAGCCCGGATAGCATCAAACCTTTCAAGAATATCCTCAATTGCCATTTCTGCTTCTGCAAAACAGCCTGTGATATATTTTTTCGGAGCACCCCCCGCAACATCCCCCGCCGCATAAAACCTGTCAAGAGTTGTTCTTCTCCGTTCGTCTATCCAGAATCCGGCCATTCCATGTCCGCCATTAATATAGGGCTCTGATCCGCATACTTCTATATGTGTCTGCTGTTCATCCGGGTTTTTCAACAAATCAAGAACAATTGAAGGAGCCATGTTGAGGTAGTTTTCAACCAGATTATAATACTGTTCCCTGTTAAGTCCACTGACATCTACATAACATGGACCTGTACCTTTTTTATGTTCTTCTATGGCAAACAAAAGACGCTCAGCCGTAGTAATCTTCCTTCCAAGCATCTCTTCTTTAATGTCAATAAACTTTTCCCCCCGGGCATTACACTGCGGCATACGGGTACCCAGTACAAGAGTACCGGTTGGCGCAATAACATCCTTTGTCCGTAAAGCCACAAATCTCATCTCAAAAGAGGTCATCTCTGCACCAGCTCTTATGCCCATTGCCAGACCTGACCCAGCACTGTATGGACAATACCATGTTTTTGTGCGGGCAAGGCCGGGATTTGAAGGGCGATAGATACCGCTTGCTCCACCGGTACAAACAAGAACAGCACTCGCCTCAACTATAAAAACTTCACAGGTTCGTACATTTACAGCTATTGCCCCTGTTATACTTCCATCGTCAGAATCCCTCACCAGTCTATAAACAGGCGTTCTGTTATAGACCTTGATTCCATTTGAGATCACTGCTTCTGAAATCAGGGGCTTAATCTGTTCCCCATGCATAACTATTGACCTTGAGGATCTGCTGATATATTTATCATCCTTGTCCCTCGGCAAAGGAACCCCCAGATTCTCTATTACCTCTGTCATCCGGTTTAAACGTTTACCAATTGACAAAACAAGATCAGAACGCACGACATTATAATTGTCTTTTTTTACATACTCAAGATAGGCCTCGGGTGTTGAGTCAATAAGATGCGCATTAACAGCGTTCAACCCCATCGCAAGACAGCCTGAACGCACAATATTTGCTTTTTCAAGTATTATCACGTCAAGATGAGGAGCTTTCTGTTTTGCAAAAATACCCGCAAGGCAACCTGCTGTGCCGCCACCGATTATCAGAATATCTGTTTTTATCCGTCTAATCTTTTCCAACAAACATCTCCACTTCAAAAGCACACATTTACATCTCAGAGTTAAAAAAAATCAATTTTTAAAAAGTGTTGTGCTTAGATATCGTTCTCCAGTATCAGGGAGAATAACAACAATAAGTTTACCCTTATTTACAGTTCGAGCCGCCACCTTCAATGCCGCATGGACTGCAGCACCTGATGAAATGCCGCAGATTATGCCCTCTTTAGCCAAAAGTTCTTTTGTCATCGAAAATGCCTCCGCATCGGACACCTGGAAAACCTCATCAATCACAGCTCTATCAAGCACCTTCGGTACAAACCCGGCCCCAATTCCCTGTATCATATGTACCCCCGGCTCACCACCGGAAAGCACAGCAGACCTTTCTGGTTCTACTGCAATAATTTTAACATCCGGATTTTTTCTTTTCAACGCTTTTGCCACTCCTGTTACTGTACCCCCTGTTCCAACACCAGCGACGATGATATCCACCCTGCCGTCAGTGTCCTCCCATATTTCTGGCCCGGTTGTGAGTAAATGCATTTCAGGATTTGCATTGTTTTCAAACTGCATGGGAATAAAAGCATTCCCTAGATGCTTTGAAAGGGACTGTGCTTTTTCAATCGCACCTCCCATACCCTGAGCGGCGTCTGTCAGAACAACCGTTGCACCAAGTGCTGTAAGCAGCATTCTGCGTTCTAATGTCATTTCTTCAGGCATGGTCAAAATAAGGTCGTATCCTTTTATAGCAGCAACCCAGGCAAGTGCGATACCAGTATTGCCGCTTGTGGGTTCAATAATTTTCATGCCCGGCTTTAAAACACCTCTTGACTCGGCATCTTCTATCATATGAAGACCGATTCTGTCTTTTAAGCTTCCTCCCGGACTGAAAGCTTCAATCTTTGCCGCGACTTTCGCAGGCGTAAGGCGCTTAAGCCATACCAATGGCGTATGGCCTACCAAGTCTATCATTGACTCTGCTATTTTCATGACCTTTTTCCTGTTTAAATATATATATAGCTAAGACAAAACTTTTTAACCGATTAATTTATAATTATATGCACAAAACATCAACCTTTGCCAATGATAAAAGTGCATGATCTCAAAAACAGAAGCAGTTAATAAGACTGTTAAAAGAAGGATTCTTCTTAGACACACCTGGATTTATCCGGCCAGATAAATTTATGCAGTTGCGGCGTCATCCTGACATTAAGGTTATCTTCAAGAATCCATGCAGAAAGAGTTTGTGAAGAGAGTTTTTCAAAAACCGGAGAGAAATGAATGTTTCCCGGTGAAATAATTATATCATAAATTAAGAGCTGGTCTTTTGCGTAACAGTAATCTTCTTTTGTCTCAATAACGAACTTCAGTTCATCGTTTAGATTCATTTTTTTAAAATTACTGAAAAGATTTTTT
>JAHEEI010000077.1 GCA_024640785.1 Pseudomonadota bacterium | reverse complement strand
CTATTGTTAATGCAAAATATTTGTTAGGTGAGGCAGAAAAACTGGCAGAAAAAACGGAGCGGAGCGAGGAAGAAAACAAACTTCTCACAGATTATCTTAAGGATGCACGTATAAAAGTAGCGCTTGCTGAAGCTTTAGGATATGGCAGCAAAGAAAATTTAAAGAACTTGAATGCTCAACTTGATGACATCGAAGAAAAAACAAAAGGCGGAAAGTCTGGCAGTGGTTTTTTCGAAAAGATTAAGGGCTACCTGAATGATACACTAAAATCCAGTCAGCCGGACATTCCGGCCAATAAAAATGAATAACCCTTAAAGGTCTAATTGCTGAAGACGGATTTTATGAATAAGGCGGGGTGTTTAATGCTCCGCCTTGTAATTTTAACTTCAAAGTCTAAAGACCCGCCTTGACAAAACCCAAGTACCCATTACATACTAAAGCTTAACTATCTATTCAACAGCTTTTTTACCACCAAAACCAATTATGAAATTTAACCTGATGATCACTTATGTTAAATTTTGGGCCGTATTTATAAATAGTTCGGAGATTCAGAATGAAAGCATTGTTACTAATTGCACATGGCAGCCATCGAAAACAGTCGAATGAAGAAGTGGTTATGCTGGCGGAGAGGTTAAGGCACAGCTGTTCTGAGCAATATTCAATTATTCACGCTGGTTTTTTAGAATTTGCTGAACCGCTGATACCCGACGGTATAAAAAAATGCATCGATGAGGGCGCATCATCGATTATTGTTCTTCCCTATTTTCTCAATTCAGGACATCATGTTATCGAAGATATTCCTAATATCGTGAACAATACCAAGACCCATTATCCTGACCTCGAAATAAAAATTGCGACACACCTCGGCGCTTCCCCTCTGATGGTGGATCTATTGATTACCGCTGCCAATGCAACAAAATAATCGGCCGAAGGATATATCTGACTATTAAAGAGATCGGTAACCACTACTAATCAGAAGCAGTCACCAAACATGCAAATTTTTTATAACCGTGCCACCCTTAATCTAAATTCGAATGATTTACCACCCCAGATAATAACCTCTCCGAATAAACACATCTGGCCTCACAGACATACCCTCGTGGTAAATTTCTTTTATATCCAGACCATCCTGATATAAAAACCCAATAATTTTGATTGACCCTTTTTTATTCTCTGCCCTCTTAAGCAGGCTAATCGCACTAGTGTCAGGCCTTAACCTATAATAGTGGGTATAGCAGCGGAGAGTGTTCTCCCCTTCTTGCAGCAATATAAACCATGTCCAGAATCCTTTATTTCCATAATAAGTAAAAGGGGCAGAAAGCTCAATCTTTTTCCCTCTGTACAGATCATATCGCGAAACAACATCTTCAAGAGTAGCCGTAATAATAACATCCTCATCAGTATATGATGCCTGGTCCTTATTAAACCTGTCTATATCTACGCGCACCTGTTCCTTGACTGTGCATCCTGAAAAGAGAATAACCGCACATAAAAAAATACATTTAATAAAATGTTTCATTTTGTCCTCCTAAATATGATTTTAGTATATTTCAAAGACATACAATCAATTATAAAATATATAAAAATAAAAAAACTACTTATTTTATTCTTTTAGTTCTTTAAAATCAGGCTTTGCATTTTTTATTTATTTTTACAAGTAATCTTAGCAAAAAACAAAATAATTATAGATGGCTATAAGTTTATCCGGCCACATCTCATATTTTCCCTTCTATGAAATAATCAGCATTATTATACAAATAATGATTATAAAAATAAATTAAATCAAATATTTATAATTAATTAACATCAAAAAAATATTTTTTTTTATTAAAAATTAATATATATTATATTAATAACATTCTATTTATTGTTTTTTAATTTTATTTATGTTTAGTTATTGACATATTTTTAAAATATACTATTAAACATTAATATATGTTTAATTAAATTTTATGATTTTAATTTAGATAAAACAGGCATAAAAAATATTATGCTTTAAAAGAATCTCTTTTATAAAAAAATAATTATTAGAAAATTAAAACAGGCGTTCATGCTGCTTAATAATAAAAAAAGCTGGAATTCCATTTTAAAGGTTTAGAAAATTTTTAGTTTTCGGCTAAATATTTTTATCATTCTTTTTATCGGCTAATAACAATCAATGGATTAATTAGGATTGATTCTGTCCCCGTAGATATGCCGTTTAATATAAAGGATTACAATTAAATAATTAAGCAGAAGAAAGGAGGAGTTATTATGGCAAAGTTTATTTCGAAGTTTTTATCCATAAGCTGCACATGTGCTTTATTCATGTTAATTGGGGCCACTAACACACTTTCGTATCAAACTTATGAGGTTGTCAAGGATGGCGGTGGAAATTGTAGTACAAGTGAATGTCATCCAGGGTTTTTGGATGCTGGGCCCTTACATGATCTCCACGCTACCGTGGCCAGTGACTGCGATAATTGTCATGTTGTGGCTGGCGATAACCCGTCAGTTAGATTAATTCCCAATGAACCTACAGGTACGGGCTGTGCCGGTTGCCATGGTCGCTTTGAAGATGCGGGTAACGATAGTACTAACCCTGGACTGGGCGCCGGCCTTCGACAGAAACACGGAACATCGCTGTGTTCAGGTTGTCACCTTGACGTTGATCCAGCAGGCTATACCCCTGTCGGTGAATCGGTTTTTCCGCCATTTTATACCGCCGATGTAGTATTAGATCCGTGCACTGATGGATTGGACAATGATGGCAATCTCTTAGAAGACGGAGATGACCCCGACTGTAACGCAACAGAGACTTATATGATCAGCGGCACAGTATCAGGCTGTAACGCGTGTCATGATTTTGATACAGGAGCAGGTGTCACGCTCACCCTCTCAGGTAACGCTGATGAAATGACAGTAACTGCCGGTGACGGGACCTACAGTTTTATGGTACCGGACGGCAGCTATACAGTTACACCAAGCCTGGCAGGGCATTTGTTTAATCCAGCAAGCCGGGATACAGCTGTTTCCGGAGCTGATGAAACTAATGTTGATTTTGCTGCGGCAGTACCTGAAACATACGAAATCAGCGGCACAGTAACGGGCTGTAACGCGTGTCATGATTTTGATACAGGAGCAGGTGTCACCATTACCCTGTCGGGTGATGCTTCAGCTATCACAACAACTGCCGGTGACGGAACCTACAGTTTTATGGTACCGGACGGCAGCTATACAGTTACACCAAGCCTGGCAGGTCATTTGTTTGATCCATCAAGCCGCGATGTAGCTGTTTCCGGAGCTGATGAAACTAATGTTGATTTTGCTGCGGCAGGGGATGACCCAGAGCTTGGCGAAGAAGGCTGTTCCCATGGCTTTTGGAAAAATCACATTGATTGCTGGTGTGGTAAGTATAATCCAGACACCCTGTTAATCGATGTTTTCGATGAAAATACTCTGGCAAATATCCCTCAGGATACCAAGGGCAAAAAAATCAAAAACAACTTTGCGACAGATACGCTGCTGAAAGCCTTAAAATACCAGGGTGGTGGAAGCATTGAGGGTGCTGCACGAAACATGCTTCGTCATGCGGTGGCATCCCTTTTAAATGCCTGTTCAGATGATGTTGCCTACCCGGTTTCAGTTAATACTATCATTACCCTTGTAAATGAAGCACTCGCAAGCCAGGATAAGGGAATAATTAAAAGTTTGCAAACGAAACTGGCCCCCTGGAACGGGCTAGGCTGTCCGATCGATGCGCACTGTGAAATAGATGAGGATGATATCCAATTATTAATAACCCAGGTTAGTTGCGGTCAGTTAATGACTAGCGATATCAGTCTCACTGATTATCAGTGTGAGTTAATGACACCAGTTAGTTGCGGTACACAATAGTGACAAAATAAAGTTGATTATTATAAAAACCTCTTTAAATTTTAACCTTTTCAAGCCCGTCTCTTTTGAGACGGGCTTTTTTGTGTCACAACCTGGTTTTTCATTTTCCTTAAATGTTTGAGAAGGAGATCAATGAAAGAAAGATATTTATTCAAACTTCAAAGAAGTAGACAGTATTAAACTGCTTCTTGAATAAACCCATTTTTTTACACGGCATTATAACAAAGTCTCGAACAACCTTTTGTACCGTTTTAATGGGGCGGGTCAAGATTATCACTGGAAAATTATGTGGCGGAAAATCACCCGTTAAATTACAAAATATTATGACTTTCTGGCTTTTTTCACGCCTGGGAGCTCAGTATCCCAGAAACCAGTCTGTGTAAATGTTACGGGAGGCAATGCCCTTACGTCTTAAGTAACGCCTGATGCCTCGGATCATGGAGCTAGGTCCGGAAATATAATACAGAGCCTGGTCTTTTATTTCAGCAACCAAGCTGTCGAGTTTCTGCAACAATTGATCCCGATGCGTAACATATGCCGCATCTACAACCGGTAGCTGACCGCGAATACCCTCTATTTCATCCTTGAACGCATGAGGGCTTTCGGTAGTACTGTAAACAAGATGGACAGACCGGGGGTGCTTATTATTTCCGAGGCTGAAATCTCTGAGAAGTCCCAAAAAGGGGGTGATCCCAATTCCACCTGCCACAAAGACTACGGAAACGTCATTCCGGGACAAATAAAATGGACCAAAAGGACCACGAATCCTCATGGTATCCCCCCGGCCTAACTTGAGCAAACACTTTTTAAAATCACTGGGGTTGGACTGGATGCGGGTCGAAATTCGAAGCACTTTTTCTTGCGGGGAAGAAGCGATACTGAAAGCCCTGAAGGGGAGCCCTTTGATGTGGATTCGGGGAAACATAAACAAGCCGTGCTGACCCGCCTTCCAAGTTATTTTCGCATGCTTCTCAAACTCAAAGGAGATAACTTCACCGCTCTCCTGATGAGATTTTAAGAAAGCAAGCTTGTTTGCCCTCAATACCGGTAAAAAGTCTTCAATTAATTTCATAGGTACTATAAGCAGACATTTTTTATAACCGAAACGCCCTTTGAGCTAATTATGCGAATGATTTACCACCCCAGGTAGTACCCTCTCCGAGTAAACACATCTGGCCTCACAGACATACCCTCGTGGTAAATTTCTTTTATATCCAGACCATCCTGATATAAAAACCCAATAATTTTGATTGACTCTTTTTTATTCTCTGCCCTCTTAAGCAGGTTAATCGCACTAGTGTCAGGCCTTAACCTATAATAGTGGGTATAGCAGCGGAGAGTGTTCTCCCCTTCTTGCAGCAATATAAACCATGTCCAGAATCCTTTATTTCCATAATAAGTAAAAGGGGCAGAAAGCTCAATCTTTTTCCCTCTGTACAGATCATATCGCGAAACAACATCTTCAAGAGTAGCCGTAATAATAACATCCTCATCAGTATATGATGCCTGGTCCTTATTAAACCTGTCTATATCTACGCGCACCTGTTCCTTGACTGTGCATCCTGAAAAGAGAATAACCGCACATAAAAAAATACATTTAATAAAATGTTTCATTTTGTCCTCCTAAATATGATTTTAGTATATTTCAAAGACATACAATCAATTATAAAACATTTAAAAATAAAAAACTACCTATTCTATTATTTTAGCTCTTTACAATAGTTAAAAAGATGATAGACTTAATTTCGGTTAAGCACAATGTTTTGTGTGCGTGCAAAAAAAGCGTATTTTCGCCTTTACAGCAATTTTATAAATTTTTTTATATGCTATATAAAAAATAACGACCACATTTAAAACAAGGAGGATTAAATGGATTTTAAAGAATATTTTAAAAATGAAAGTGGCAGGGGCTTTCTGGCAACTTCAAACAATCAGGGTGAAGTAAATATAGCCATTTACTCAGCACCAAAAGTTCAGGCTGACGGTACATTTGCTTTCGGAATGACAGACAGGCTGACTCATGAGAATATTTCTCAAAATTCAAAAGCAGTATACGCTTATAGTACCTCCCCTTATGGCGGAACACGTTTTTATCTTCAAAAAGTAAAAGAAGAAACAGAAGGTTCTCTTATTGATCAGATCAGAAAAGAAGCCGATAAACATGTTCATCCGGGAGTCGGCAACCTGGTCAAATTTGTTGTTTATTTCAGAGTAACCAAGTCTGTCCCTCTCGTGTTAGAACAGTGTACGGGTGACCATTCTCAGCATTTATGCGAATTAGCAGGCAATGAAAGGTTTGATCTGATCAAAGAGCTGGCCAAAGAGCCGGAGTATATGTGTACAAACTGCGGCAGGTTTGCCGACGACAAAAAAAGCCTTTGCAATCCTGTGCTTTTAACTGACATAGCGCCTTCATTAGTACTCTAATATTAAAAGCAGGAAGCATTATCTGATTAATATAGGGCGGGGGTATTTAATACCCCGCTTTTTTATTTTTAATTCAAGATTCCTTGTAGAAATCTTGACAAAGCCCATATTAAGAGTACTGCCAAGAACAGCGTTTAAGATGCGTGTTGAAAAGGAGAAATAAATCAGAAATTCCGTTTTAACGGTTTGAAAATTTTATTATAGGTGTGATTATTTACTGGTTGCTTTATTAAAAAGTCTGGAAAAATTTTTACGGATTTTCTCAACCCTTTTACGATTTACGCCCAAATCAGAGTAGCCGACCCGTGAAGCCGACCGTACATGTATTGTTCTGTTTTTTTCATCAATTAGAAACTCGACGTCATCAACAAAGCGAAAAACAGCCGTGGTAAACTCTACATGCACATAGTTTTTGTCGTGGGAAACAATTCGTGTGCGCTTCATTGCATTAATGGTGTCAAAAAGAATACTTTTAATATCCGGAAAATTTTGCGGCCAAACTATTGGATCAATATAATCTGATTTCTTGATGCTTTGAGAAGAAACACAGTTTGGCGTATCCGGGCAGGCGGACAACCTCCCATTTTTTATGCCTAAATTTCCATGGCGCTCTGGTGAGCATCCTGAAATGATCATGAGAAAGATTAATACTATAATGCTGTTTTGTTTTTTAAAAAGAATAACGGGCTTTGTGCAGAAACGACTATTTTTGCAGCTATCAAAATCCATATATGCGTTACTGGTTTTATTCATAAATGTTTAGGGGAAGGTTTGTTGCGAAACAAACCTTCCCCTGTTCAATGTATACGGTATTTATCAGGTACTAGTTATTAAGGATTTCATAAATCATATCCACCTGTTCGTCCGTAATCTTTGCGCCCTTTTTCTGCATGTTTTTGATGGTTTCTTTTGAAACGTTTATAGATGTCGGGCCTTTGTTGCAGGTATCGATAATCCTGTCCAGAGTATGACACTTTGTGCATTCATCTTCAAACAGCGGCTGCAGCCAGTATGGTGCTTCAAGGAATTTCGCAATGTCTATCGCGTCCTGATCAGTTATTCCCTGGTTATATTTTTCCTTTGGGCTGGGAGTATTTTTATAAAGCACATCTCTTTTCTGCATATTCATTACTACATCAAGTGGTTTTTGACCGGTTTGGTGTATTTTTTTAGCCCGGGAAGCATTATGGCACCTTGTGCACTTGTTTCCAAAAAGATCCAGTAAGGTAATATGTTTTTCAAACCGTGCTTTCTCATTAAGCATCTCAAATAGCATGTCGACCTGTTCATCACTTAGCCGGGCACCTTTTTGCTGCATTCTTTTAATGGTGTCTTTGTTTAAGGTGCCGTCACCGCAGGCTCTTATAACCCTGTCAAGGCTATGACATTTTGTACATTCTTTCTGCATCAGTTCCAATTGCGGCCCATCAAGAAATTTTGCGATATCTATTGATTCTAGATCTGATATTTCCGCCCCCTCTTTTTTCTGCATTGCTCTTACCGCATCAATTGGCTTGTTATAATTTTTATGAATCTTACTTGCATCCGGAGCATCATGGCACTTAGTACATTTTTTATCAAAAAGTTCTATAAGCGTTTTTTGTTTTTCCTCTCCGGCTTCTTTTGCCTGTTTCAATTTGTCAGCATAAACGTTGAGCACAAGCAGTGACAGCAGTACAGCAAAAACTGTTATCGAGATTTTCTTCATAACTCCTCCTTTTTGGGCTTAAAGTTTAATAGTAACTATTTTAATATTATTTTACCTTAGCTTCCTTTGCTTAAAATAATGCCTGGTTATAAATATCCATAAAAAGATGGAACAACATGAGTTACTACAGGGTAAATATGGCATACTTAATATTTAATATTTTTATATTTAAAAGAGTTATAAATTAAAAAAAATGTAAAGTCAAATTATTAGAGAATTTTAAGATTCAATGTTTTTAAATAAATAATACTAATCATTATACCATTTTATGTGGTAATAAAAAGGTTATCATTTAAAAATGGTTTGTTTTATGTTAAGTTTTTCAGGAGTATAAAAAATAATAATATAAGAATTCATTTTATCCTTTCTGAAGACGAAAACCACTACGATCAACAAAAAAATTCTTATTTGATATATTGTACTTCCATGTTATTTTAACTTAGGATGTAAAAAGCTAAAAATTAATTAGAGAAAAATATTTTTTATAAAAAAGTTTAAATTTAAATTAAATGATATATGCCTGATATGGAAAAAAATATTTCGCAATCCATAAACAATGATTTTCAGAAGCTTCCTCAGGTTTCAGAAAAAGCCCTGAAACTTTTTAGAGAGAATTACGGGAAAATTATAGAACTTCTGAATGAGAAGCTGCTAAAGGAGTCAAAGCTTTCTCAGGCACAACCTTTAATTGAACCGTTACTTTTTAAAAAAGAAGCCACCACTCTTTTTAGTGAAATGATGCGGGGGATTTATGAGTTTGATCTGTATTCTTGTCTTCCCGAGGAAGCAGCGTGGTTCATTTCTGTACTTTCAAGCAGAGGGTATGAAAAAGAATTTTTAGAAAAGTTTCTTCTTCACTGGAATATTGCGCTTCACAGTCACATAAATTCTACACAGGCACATGAACTGGCGCAACCGCTGGAACTGCTTCAAAAAAACCTGTCCTCCTTGTACAGCCAGTGCGATACTGACGACCCCCCGCTATCGGAAATCCTCCAAAGAATCATAGGTTTTTTACTGAACAAACAAAAAAAGGAAACCGCAGAATGTCTTTTAGAACTCTATCAACAGGGAACACCCTTTGAAACGATTTTGTCAGAATACCTGCCTTCAGTCATGCAAAAAATAGGTATGCTCTGGCAAAAAAATAAGATTACGGTTGTCGACCAGCATGTTGCAACTGATATCTGCGCGTATATCATGTTCCGGTTGTCAGAAAAATTAGTGATTAAGGATACCTTGCCTTACAAAGCGGTTGTAAGCTGTGTTCCGGGGGAAGCCCATGAAATGGGTGCGGAAATATTAGAAACATACCTGGAACTTAAGGGATGGTCGACACTCTCAATGGGACACATTGCCCCGCAGAGCGATATATTGCAGGCCGTATTGGTTATGAAACCCGATGTGGTTTTTCTTTCGGTAAGCATGATTGCCCGTCTCCCGGAAGCACGTAAAATGGCTTACGAGATACGCTCAGCACTTCCGAAGGTCCTAATTATTATGGGGGGCAGAGCTGCTATGCGTGCTGAAAACAAATTAAAAGACTGCTCGGATGCCATTGCTTCAGGCTTTGAAGAAGGGCACATACAGGCGCTTAAGCTGGTGAAATCAAATGCGTAGCTTAGTTGCTTTAAAAATATTACTCCATGACAGAACCACCACGGCCGGATCAGTGATTGGTGTTATCGCCATTGTTTTTTTAGTTGGACAGCAGCTTTCTGTGCTTTTCGGTCTTTTTAACTATATGTCAGTTCTTGTGGATCACAGCAGTGCAGAGGTCTGGGTCTGCACCGAAAATACAAGTACTGTCAATTCAGCAGGACTGTTGCCAGAGAGTTATCTTGACCGTATCAGTGCTCTGCCTTTTGTTTCCTGGGCTGAACCGATTCTTTTCGGAAGCGGTTCCTTCAAAACGAAAAATGGCAAAAATGAAGGCGTACAGGTTGTGGGTGTGAAAAATCCTCATCAGGCAATTGCACCCTGGGAGTATTCCCAGGGGTCAGCGGCAAGCCTTCTTGAGTATGACGGCGTAACGGTTGACCGGCTTGATATTCAAAAGTATGGTAATCCAAAAATAAATGATATTTATGAGATTAACGATACCGCGGTCAGGATAGCCGCCATCACTGAAGGGGTTAAAGGGTTTGCCGGACGTCTGGTTTTTACAAATATTGTTAAAGCCCGTGAGATTCTTAAAACACCCCCTGGCCGCTGCAGGGCATTACTGGTCAAACTTAAGGACCCCCAGCTCATTGAACAAGGGATTGCTGCAATAAAGAAGGTATTGCCGGCTGTACAGGTGATATCTGCCTCCGAGCTTTCCTCAAAAACACGTGCCTATTATATTATTAACACCGGCATGGGCGGCAGCTTCGGTTTTTCAACCCTGGTAGGCGGTTTGGTGGGAGTCATTATTATTACCCTGACCATGTATACAGCCGTGCTCCAGCGCGAAAAAGATTTTGCCGTACTCAGGGCTTTGGGAGCGAGAAAGATCGATATTTTTGTCATTGTGATGGCACAGTCCATGATTATCGGGGCAATTGGTATTTTTGTCGGATTTTTCCTGCTGGCTCTGTTTCTGCATGCCACCTATGGTTCGCCATTACCCAGTTACATGCCTCGCTGGGCATCGCCAATGCTGGCGTTCAGTACATTTTTACTGTGCGTATTCGGCTCATCAATCGCCATGCTGAAAGCAATACGGATTGAACCGGCTTCGGTTTTTAGATAAGAGTATAAAAGGGCACTATTTATGTCAAACCCAATTTTAAGCTTACAGGGAATAGCCCGTGATTTTCATGACGGCATACAGGTGCGGCGGGTCATTCAGAAGACTGATTTGGACATCTATCCGGGAGAATTTACGATTATTGCCGGACCGTCCGGAAGCGGAAAAACAACCTTAATGACTTTAATGGGACTTATCCTCCGGCCCTCTGAAGGGACTGTTTATATTCGTGACATTAAAGCCAGCGGCTGTTCTGAAACGAAGATGGCAAAACTGCGTCAGCAAAATTACGGATTTGTGTTTCAGCTTTCTGAACTGCTACCGGCGCTCTCAGTTATGGAAAACATTGTTGTTGCCAGCGGCATCCAGGGAAGCTCTGTAACAGGCGATATTAAAAAGAAAGCATTAGATCTACTTAAAGACTTTAATCTTTTAGACTGTCTGCACTTACGGCCATTACAGCTTTCCGGAGGCCAAAAGCAGCGTGTGGCCATTGTCCGTGCTCTGGTTAATGATCCAGTGCTACTTTTATGTGATGAGCCGACCTCAGCGCTTGATGCTGAATCAAGCCAGATCGTTCTGGATAGCCTGAAACAACTATCAAAAGATAAGACTCGGGGATTGATAATGGTTACCCATGATCCCAGGGTTTTCCCTTATGCCGACCGTATGATTAAAATTGAAGACGGAATAATTGTTTATGATTCACTTATTTCCAAGGAGCAAAAAGCCCTATGAAAAAGAAATTTACTGTAATTACAGGAATTATTGTCTTTTGCTGTGCCGCTGTTTTTATTTTCAACAGTTTTAAGCGCTCATCAGAGCCTCCCAAAATTGCAGCACCCACAGACTTTTCAGCAGCTCCTGTTAAGGTGTACGGTATTATTGAACCGGCGGGTCACAAAGTATTTGTAGGTTCTCCTGTAACAAAGCGTATCACAGAAATATATGTAAAAGAAGGAGACCGGATAAAAGCTGGACAGAGAATTTGTGATTTGGAGAACAGTATTGAAAAAAAAGAAGTAGAACTCTCTCTGGCCAAAATTTCTCTCTCTCAAAAATCTTTTGTACTCAGCACGGATGAGCTGAAAAGAACAAAGAAACTTTTTAAAACAAAAATTGATTCTGAGTCCAAGTATACCCAGGCAAAAATAAATAACGAACTTGATTTAGAACGCATCAAGGTTGCCAAAAGTGAACTTGATGTCGCGAAGGCCAAACTGGAACAGACTGTTTTACGTTCCCCGATTGAAGGCCTTGTCTATAAGCTTGATATTCATCTGGGGGAAACCCTTGCCTCCAATGATACTGACCGGATTGTCCTAGGGTCTGACAAGCTCTGGGT
>JAHEEI010000236.1 GCA_024640785.1 Pseudomonadota bacterium | reverse complement strand
TTGAAGCAAATGAAAGCAAAAAGGAGCTAAGTGCTTTGAAAAAAGTCATTACCTTAACAATTAACAATGATCAGCATGAGCTTGCAGTAAACCCCCGGCATACTTTGCTTGATGTGCTGAGGGATGAGCTGGGGTTGACCGGAACAAAAAAAGGCTGCGGGCTTGGAACCTGCGGCGTGTGCACCGTTATTATTGATGGGGCTGCGGTGCTTGCCTGCCTGACCCTGGCAATGGATTGCGAGGGACAGAGCATTACCACGATTGAGGGGATATCAGATAATGGCGAGCTGCATCCTGTGCAGAAAGCTTTTATTGATAACGGCGCTGTTCAGTGTGGGTTTTGTACACCCGGGATTGTGATGACAGCCAAAGCTTTACTGGATGAAATTCCCCGTCCCAGTGACGAAGAAATTAAAGATGCCCTGTCCGGAACCTTCTGCCGCTGTACAGGCCATTTGAAAATCATGGAAGCGGTAAAAAAAGCTTCAGGTGCGGATGAAAAGGGAGAAATCGATGGTCCGAAAAACTGATAAACATAGTGTTGTCGGGAAGCGCCAACCCCGCCTTGACGGACCGCTCAAGGCGAGCGGCCGTTCTCAGTTTTCCGATGACATCCGGCTTCCGGGAATGCTCCATGGAAAAATTGTAAGAAGTTCAATCACCCGGGGGAAAATACTTAATGTGGATACGTCTCTGGCGGAGAAACTGCCCGGGGTTAAAGCAGTTATCACTTATAAAGATACTGATGACCTTATGATTGGTCCTGATCAGTTTCTGTTGTGTGAAGATAACGTTAAATCTTTTGGTGATGAAATTGCAGCAGTTGCGGCGGTGGATGAAGATACGGCAGCTGAAGCGGCAGAACTGATAAAGATAGACTATGAGCCGATTTCCCCGATTCTGTCCATTGAAGATGCGATTGCTGAAGGAGCGCCCATTATTCATGACCATCTGGATGATAATATTGCTACGGATCACAATGTCTGTTTTGGTGATGCGGATAAGGCGTTTGCCGAAGCAGAATATATCCGCAGTGATGAGTATGTAATTAATCCGACTCACAGCTGCTTTTCAGAACAGCATGTTGTTCTTGCTGATTTTTCATTGCCGGACAAACTGACTATCTGGACCCCGATTCAGTCTGCTACATTTATTCAAATGAACATGTCCTTTAAATTCGGTCTTCCGCTGAGTAATGTAAGACTTATGAATCTGAACACAGGGGGTGCATTCTGCGGGAGAGGAAGTGATATTGCCCACCACTATATTGCTGCGATTCTTTCACGAAAGACCGGTAAACCGGTGAAAATACGATGTACTGCAGATGAAGAGTTTATCGTTTTCAGAGGCGGCGGCCGGTATCAGTTTAAGATTAAGACCGGTGTAATGAAAGACGGCACACTGAAAGCAGTCGAAGCAGACCTTTTGCTTGACAGCGGCGCATATATGGGGTCACAGTTTATTGTGCTCTGGTTTATCGGGTTTACGCTGCAAATGCTCTACAAGGTGGATGCGTCACGGTTCAGCGGCAAAATTGTCTATACCAATAACCCTTCATATATGTTTCATCATGGAACCGGAATGGTAGCCACCCGGTTTGTCATGGGATCACAGCTTGATCTTATTGCTCAGGATTTAAAGATTGATCCGGTTGAGCTGCGGTTGATGAATGCTGTGGACAAAAATTACACAACCCCCAGTAAGATCCATTATGCGAGCTGTGGTTTAAAGGAATGTATACAAAAGGCGGCTAAAAAGTCCGGATGGAAGAAGAAATACGGGAAGCTTAAACCCTATCACGGTATTGGTATCGGTTGCGGGGTGATTCGCGCCGGAGGTAAGGGGATGCTTGATCACGACACCTCTGCGGCTGTTGTTAATATCGAAGAGGACGGAACGGCTTCTCTTTTTACGGGGCTGCCTGATATGGGGCAGGGCTCGCACACGGCCATGGCAATGATTGCGGCAGAAACCCTGGGCATTTTCCCAGAAGATATCAGGGTCATTGCGGGGGATACTGACCTTACGCCCTTTGATGCCGGAGCTATTTCTCAAAGGGGGACTTTTACTACGGGTAATGCCGTAAAAAATGCCTGTCAGGATGCGCTTAAGCAGATTGCAAAGGTCGCTGCACAAAAATTCGGAGTAAAACCATCGACAGTTGTTTTCAGAGAAAGAAAGGTTTATCCAAAAGATGCCCCTGAAAAGGCCGAGTCCTTTGAAGAAATGGCTTATTCCACACTCCATTCACAGGAAGGCAGATACATCATGGGCAATGGTTTTTATAACCCGCCTACGGATCGGGTCGACAGCACCACCTTTGAAGGAAATGCTGCGCTGGCCTATTCTTTTGGTGCGCAGATTGCGGAGGTGGAGGTTGATCCTGAAACGGGTTTTGTGAAATTGCTTAAAATGACCGTGGCCCATGATGTGGGCTGTGCAATTAACCCGATGGCTGTAGAAGGACAGCTTGACGGGCAGGTTTTTAGCGGGATGGGGCAGGCCTTGTTTGAAGAGTGTGTTATGGATAATGGGCAGGTTTTAAACCCGTCTTTTCTGGATTACAAACTGCCCCGGCCGTTTGAGATGCCTGCAACAGAAAATATTATTGTCGAAGACCGCGACCCGTATGGACCTTTTGGCGCAAAAGAGGTTGGCCAGGGCCCGATACAGTGTACGACCCAGGCAATTGCAAACGCGGTCAGCAATGCTATCGGCTGTCCGATAAATGAACTTCCCATCACGCCGGAAAGAGTTTTGCAGTTAATCAGGAAGAAAAAAATACAGGAACAGGACTGTTATAAAATAAAAAATAAGGAGAGATAGCTAGGAGATAAAAATGCCAAAACTAAAGCAGCAGCCAGTACCTGATATCATTAAACCTTTTTATAAAAAAGAAGGGATTAAAATCAAGGCTTACAAATCTCCTGCATCTTTCCAGAAAATTCTTGAAAAATTTATAGCCAGAAACCAGGTTCTTCATCTCTGTACGTCGAAAAAAGACAGACCCAGATCGACTCCTCTTGGATACATGTCACAGGGATTGACTGTTTTTATCCTTTCAGAGGGGGGCGGTAAATTTAATAATTTAAAAGCAAACAAAGAAGTCTCTTTTTCAATTGCTGAGCCTTATGATGTAAAAAAAGATTTTTTCGGTGATAAAGGTATACAGGCCTGGGGCAAAGCCAAAGTGTACAGCATTCGGCAAAATCCGGAACAGTTCCGTGAAGCATTACGGAAAATGAATATTAAAAAAGGCGCAAGCGTTTTTAAACCCGAAGATCTCCCCTCAATTTTTCACTATAGAATCATTGAAATAACTCCTGATAAAATAAG
>JAHEEI010000005.1 GCA_024640785.1 Pseudomonadota bacterium | reverse complement strand
GAATCCCTCCGGGCGTGCCAATTTGATTTTTCTTGATTATTTTTTCCAAGAGTATTTCCAGCTTGTAACTGTGATTTAAACACCTTTTTTCTTTTTCAATCTCAAAATTCAATTCTAAGCACTTACAAGTTGGTAGATTTGTTAATCTTAAGTATTTTAAAACAAACCCTCAAAATAAATTTATTCAATATTACTATGATTATGTTAACTATTTAGCGAGTAAGCATATTTAACATTATTATCGCATACTATTGACCTTTGACTGTCCCTGAATTGTTAAAGTTGTCTGTAGTAATCTTAAGCTATTCATCCAGCCTAATTACTTTCTTTTAATATTCCCACTCCCAGATTTATCTAGGTGTATACCCCCACATAAAATGAGTGTTTTACCTTATAGACTACAGGATTATTTTGTTCTATTAATATTAGTATTAAAACATCAGAGGCAAAGTATATGAATGTATTAGACCTTTTAAATGAAAATGAGAAAAGGGTATTTTCACAGCTGTTAAAAGGATTGCCTATTTCGCAAGTAGCAGACACCCAAGGGTTTACAACTGGTGAGGCCAATAAGATCAGGCTACGAATAATTGCCAAGTTTGAACAAGCTTCACCTGGTAAAAGTCCAAAATCTCGTTGTCTTCAAGTTTAACACAGGTGCTCAAGTCCAACATTCTTATCGCTTATTTTACTTTTGATAATTGCTGAAATGTTAAGGTTGTCTGAAGTAATATCGAATTAAGTAGTTATTCTGTTATATGTTTAAATATTAAAAACTATGGAATTTATAATTGACAAATTACCTGATTTAGAAATCCTTAGAATTTCTGTTTCGGGTACACTAAATCAAAATACGAGGGGAAAAAGCCTTTCAGAAGTGTTATGAACTTAACACAAATGGTTACCATAGAATGTTAATTGATGTTACTGGTTCGAAAGTATCACAAGACTATACTACGGTCAATTCGTGGGCTTGATTAACTATATGAGTAGCCTCGAAATAAAAAAATAATACTAAATCGCTTTTTTCAGTACACAAGAAGAAGTTGTTCACGATAACTTTATGAAACTTGTACAACTAGTAAGTAAAACACATATAAAACATTTCAAAAATTATGATGAAGCAATAACCTGGCTGTTGGGAGATAAAGACATTTTTACATTCTTAATCTTTGCGCTACTACACATAACCACGAGTAACTTTAACAAAACCAATAGTCAACATAACATACCATTATCTTGCTTCTTAAGCTCTTCAAGATAGAAAAATAGGGCAAGTGTTCTGCTCTTGACAGATAGGTTGGGTTGATAAGAAAAATTAGAAAAAGATATTAAAAATAATTAAAGTCCCAGCTGTTTAAGCTTCTCAGCCATGATCAAACCATCCTCATCCCAGCCCCTGTATTTAAAGTAATTATCAACCAGTTTTTCAATGGGTGGGAGATGGTCTTTGGCCGGACTGTTTTCTCGTTTAAGCATTGCAAGCCGTTCATGCAGGCGGTTATCTTTTGGATCAAGACCCAGTTTAAGATTGATCTGCCGCCTAAGGGTAAAGATTCGCTCTCCACAGCGCATAAGTTCATCAAAATCATATTCAATGCCTGTTACCAGCCGAAACCATTCGGTAACTTCTCTGGCCGTGATTCCCATAAACCCGTCAGCTGAAAAGTTCTGGGCGTAACCCGCATGGGAAAAGGCACACAGAACCATGCTGTTTAAAATTCCGGCATAGTCCTGACCCCTGGCAACGGTTTCCGCGGTATCCTCCAATTTAAACCTTACATCTTCCATATTCATCAGGTTAAATCCTTCGATTTTGGGGTCTGCCGCCCCTGTGTGGATAGCGCCCCTGTTTTCAGTGGCATAAGCCAGGGCGAGAAAGTTATGCGCGCGCGGATCATGGGCTGGAACTTCAAGCCCTTTTCCTTCAATGGCAAATTTTTCAGACCCTTTTCCAATCAGTGCGGAAGCTTTTTTCACTCCCTGTGCCAAAATTTCGCCAAGGCCTTCACGCTTACAGATTTTTTCAAGCATGCATAGCGCTGCCTCTCTGTTTCCAAAGTTAATCTTGATCCCTTCTGTATCTTCATCCGTTATGATTCCTTCTTCATAACATTCCATGGCAAAAGAGATAGAACCCCCGGCTGAAATTGTGTCCATTCCGTGACGGTTGCAGAGATCATTGGCTTTTTTTACCGTATCCATATCCGTTATCCCGCACTGCGATCCAAGCGGAGCGATAACTTCCCACACAGTCTGCCGGACTCCCTTGTCATCTACCGTAGATTCAGAACATCCGGTGACACAGCCCGCACACAGGTACGGATTATCCTGCCGTGCATGTTTCTCAAGCTCATCCATAACCGCTTTTTTAAACCCGGCAAGCTCACTGCCTTTCCAGTTGTTTACCCCGTGTCTGTGATCATCTATAAACATGGAAAACACTGCCTGGGATTTTTTAAGACGGTGCTCAGGTTCTTTAACCAGCTCAGGTATAACCTCCCTTGCTGAAACAGAAAACTCATGGTTATAAGCAGCCCCAACTTTACCTGTCCCGAGAACTGCAACTGCTTTAAGATTTTTCGAGCCCATCACCGCACCCATTCCACACCGGCCAGCTGCACGCGATGCTTTTCCGTCATGAATAATAGATGCAAACCGGACACAGTTTTCTCCGGCAATTCCTATGGCTGCTGTTTTAACCTTTTTCCCAAAGCTTTTTCTAATAAGTTCATCTGTCTGCCAGGTGTCTTTGCCTTTAAGAAAAGCCGCGTTTTCAATCATAACATTTTGATTGTCAACTTTGAGATATACGAGGTGGTCAGATTTGCCGGTTATAATAATTCCATCGAAACCCGCTTTTTTGAGTTCTCTTCCCCAAGTACCGCCGGCATAAGACTCTCCCCATATTCCGGTCAAAGGCGAGATGGAGGCAACACAGTGCCTGCCGCTCCAGGGCGCTATGGTTCCTGTGATGGGCCCGGTCATAAACACAAGAGGATTTTTCTCTTCTAATGGATCCATGCCGGGCTTGATCAGGTCTGAAATTATCTTTGCCGCAATCCCGACGCCTCCGATATAATTTTCTGCCAGCTTTTCTGAAAGCGGGACGATTTTAATACTTTTTTTGCTGAGGTTTACCTTCAGAAGTTTGCCGGCATATCCTTTATATTTCATGATTCCTCCTGATTTGTTTTAAGCTTTTTGGAACATACCATACTCAAAATATAAAAAAGGATTATAATTTTTAAAATTATAATCCTTTATAACAAAAAAGTTAATCAAAAATAATATGTTTCAAGGTGTCCAGCAGTAAAACTAGGCTATCTCAGTTCAGATAAAACTTTATGTCTACCTGTGAAGTAAAAACATTTTTTTTAAAACTAGAAGGAAAGTCTGGATATGGAACCCCCTTTTTTATTGCGTCAACAGCTGCTTTGTTCAGGAGTGTATACTTTGAAGATTTTAAAAGAGAAATATCTTTAACGCTTCCATCCGGGAAAATTGAAAATTTACAGGTAATGGTACCTGTCATCCCACCTCTTCGGGCAACATTTGGATAGTATTTTGCTTTTTCAATCCGCATCAGTATCTCAGCCAGAAAATTGTCCGTCTCTTTTTTCTGATCCGATTTTTTAATGGCTGTTTCTGGGACAGGTTGTTTTTGCTTTAGAGGCTGAGGTTCTTCCCAGATGGCCCCTTCAGGAACGCTTACATGTTCCTGAGACTGAAAAGTTTCTCCCTTGATTTCTGCGGGCATTTTTTTAACAGGCAGGGGGCTTTTCTTCAGCTCTTTTTTTTCAAGGATTACCTGCTTTTTTGTTGGGGAAACTTCTTTTTGAGGGAGCCGATCATTTTTCTTTACCTGAATTGTCTCCTGGACAAAATCAAGGTCAAGAGCTACTGGTTTTATAACCTTTTGTTTTATTTCCGGAAAAACACTAAGCATCACAGCAAAGAAAAGTAGGTGCAGGATTAATGCTGCGGCAAAAGATTTAATCAGGGGGCTGTAAGATGAGACGTCCATCACTGCTGATCAACTTTATTAATTTTTTGTTTCGGTTCGGTGATAAGGTTTATTTTTTCAGAACCGGACTGCTTTATAATGTCCATGACATGTACAAGAATATCCACGCTGTTTCGCTTGTCTGCTTTTAAGTAAACCGTTTTAGTCTCTTTTTCAGAATAGGCTTTTTTTAGTTTATCTAAAAGCGATTCGATTAACAGGGGTTCATTATCAACAAAAACAGCTCCGGCTGAATCTATCGCAACGGTAATTCGGTTATCTTGCGCTGTTTCTGAGGACACGGCTTTCGGCAGGTTAATTTTTATTCCTCTATCTATAATGAAACTTGAGGTAAGAAGAAAAAATATTAAAAGCAGGAAGACCATATCAATAAGAGGTGTGATATTAATATCTCCTGAACCTCTGCGGTTTCTCTCAAACTGCATTCTTTTCCCTTTCTCTGACAACATCGATCAGATCGACGGAAGCGCTCTTCATCTCAGCCTCTATTCTATTAATTCGTCCCATAAAATAGTTGTAAAAAAGAAGGGCCGGTATAGCAACGGTAAGTCCGGCGGCAGTGGTGGTCATGGCCTCCCAGATGCCGCCGGCAAGACTGGAGGGGTCAACGCTTCCTCCAAGCACTTCTATCTGCATAAATGCCTTGATCATGCCAAGCACTGTTCCAAGAAGCCCAAGAAGCGGAGCAACATTAGCAATAACATTTAAGCCGCGCAGGTTTCGCTCTAAAAGAAAAAGCTCATGAGTCCCTGTTCTCACAATAGCTTTTTCAATATAATGTTCAGCCTTGTGGTTAATATATTCTTTAATGCCCGCTGCAATTACTCTTGGAACGACACCTTTAAGAGCTTTTGTTTTTTGAAGGGCCTCTTTTTCATTTTTTCCTTTTATTTCAGCAACGATATCCTCCATAAAACCGTTATTTTTTGTCGATGACTTTATGAAATAGTATATCCGTTCAATTAGAATGGTAGCTACTGCCAGAGAACAGAGCAGTATGGGGATCATCAGGATACCGCCCTTTAATATGATACTTATCATTACATTTCTCCTATTCCTGAAAGACCAGCCTTTCAGATAATCTGCTTAAAAGCAGCCAGATAAAGAAAGGGCCGCCAAGAAGCGCGGTTATTATTCCCACCGGCATTTCAACCGGAGCAAAAAGTGTACGGGCCAGGGTATCGCATACAACCAGAAAAGCACTTCCAAAAAGAATTGTTGCAGGCATTAAGTAACGATGGTCAGGGCCTATTATCAAACGGCAGATATGAGGAACCATCATGCCTATAAAACCGATCGGCCCGCAGACCGAAACAACCCCGCCTACCATAAGTGAAGTGGCAAAGAAAAGAAGTTTTTTTGTCTTTGAAGCATCAACTCCTCTGCTGATGGCAATCTCCTCACCCATGGACAGCAGGTTGAGTCCGTTTAACTGAAAAAAGACGATAACACATCCCAGAAGAACAAAGGGAAGCATATTAATGACCGGATCATAGCCAACAGCTTCAAGTCCTCCCATTAACCAGCGGACTATCCTGAAAGAATGGGCAAGGTCGCACACATACTGAATTAATAGTATCAGGCTTGAGAAAAAGAAGCTGATTGCAACACCGGCCAGCAGCATGGTTGTTGTTGAAAAGCCGCCTTTCATTTTTGTGATTCCGTAAACAAACAGAATGGCCAGGCCTGCTCCGGCAAATGAAAACACAGAAACTCCCGGGATGCCTGCAAGAGCAATAGACAAGCCCGACCAGACATAGACAGAAGCTCCAAGTGATGCGCCGCTTGATACTCCCAGGGTAAACGGTGTTGCAAGAGAGTTTCTAAACATGGACTGGAAGGTCATTCCGCTTAAGGCAAGCCCGGCACCAGCCAGTGCTGCAGTTAACACCCGGGGGACCCTGATCTTAAAAAATATATCGGCATCTATGCTGCCTGCGGCAGAACTTAACAGAATGTTAAGAGGAATCACCTTTATGCCCGCAAAGGGTGCGATCAAAATCACAGTAATTGTCGTCATGAATAGAGTAAGTATAACGGTTTTTTTACGCATTAGAGAGGTCCTCCCGGAAGAATAATAGGAATTCTGGCCACAGGATGATCAATAAATAAAAATGTTTTTCCATAAAGTTTGTAAAGTTTATCATTGTTCATAATGTCTTTTGGTGATCCAAAAAAGCATAACTCACCTTCTTTAAGCGCAATTATTTTTTGACTGTGAAGAACCGCACTGTTAATGTCGTGGGTCGCAGAAAGAATAGTTGTTCCCTGGTCAAAATTAATACTTTTTAAAATAGCATATATTTCATCCTGATAGCCCGGATCCAGAAAGGTTATGGGCTCATCAAGCAGAAGAACATCAGCCTCCTGTGCAAGGGCAGCGGCAATCAGAACCTTTTGCCTTTCTCCTCCTGAAAGGGTGGTAATGAGCCGGTCTGCCCATTTCTTTGTATTGGTAAGCTCAATGGCTCTTTCAACTGCTGTTTCATCCTGTGAAGAAACTGAAGAAAAGGGGCTGATGTAAGGATAACGGCCCATCATGATAAACTCCCGCACACTGAATGAAAAATGGTGTCCGTTTGCCTGAGGAACATAGCCTATTTTTTTTGCCAGATCCTTTTGTTTGTATGTGCCAAGAGGTTTCCCCGCGATCTTTATTATGCCTGTTCCACCTGACAGGATACGGTTAAGACATTTTATGAGCGTGGTTTTCCCGGCGCCATTGGGGCCCACAATTGAAACATATTCGCCCTTTTTTATTGAGACAGAAATATCTTTTAATATCTTTTTTCTGTTTATTGAAAAAGAAAAGTTTTCTATTTCAATCAGTTTATTTTCTGCGGCTACTTCCACTTAACCTCCGGATGTAGGGTCTTTGCAAGAGCTTCTAGGGTAAGAATAAATCTGGGTCCGGGTATTGCGGTATAAGGATTATCAAAAACATAGACCCTCTTATTTTTAACTGCTTCAATAGACGAAAAGCTGTCCCATTCAGCAATAATATTTTTTATTTCAAGACCCTTCTCTCTATAATCAGGAACAATGTCAATGATCACATCAGGGTTAAGCCGGATAATGCCTTCTCCAGAAAGTACCGGATAGCGGATATTACGGGAGTCGCAGACATTTTTTCCACCGGCAAGTGTAATAAGCCTATCATAAAAGATATTTTTTCCCGCAACATAGACCTCATTGAATAATTGCGTGCCGGCATTACGGTCGACCGATATCAGCACTTTTGGTCTTGAAAGATCAGAGGTAATGTTTTTGATAATCCGGATTCTTTTTTTAATATTTTTAATCAGCTCTGCTGCTTTTTTTTCTGTCCCGCAAAAATTGCCGATAGTCGTAATAGAATCGAGGATATCCTCGATTTCGTTGTTTTGAACTGTCAGAATCTTTAAGCCGAGCTTTTCCAGATTTTTCTCTATGCTTTTATGTGAAGTAAGTAAAATTACCAGATCCGGCTTAAGTGAAACAATGGTTTCATAACTTGGGTCATAGAAACCGCCGACTTTTGATATCTTTTCAATTTCAGGGGGGTAGGTGCAGTACCGTGTAATCCCCACAACATTATCTCCAAGGCCAAGGGCAAAAAGTGTTTCAGTGACGCCGGGAGACATGGATATTATGCGTTCAGGGTAACTGTCGGACTGTTTTTGTGCTGCAGTGCTATCCTTTTCTTGGATATTCCAGAGAAGAACAACCTGAAGAATCAGCAGGGTCTTTAACAGTAGGCTATATTTTTTTTTATGAATGATTGTCCTCATGCTTTATCCAAAATAAAAATCCCTGCATCTCTAATGAGGCACAGGGACTTCGTATTTAGTCACCAGTTTTGTGGAAACCACTAAAAACGAGGGTTCCCGCCATGTAGTGTTGCCGGGCAGGTCTTCTGGCTTCTCCGCCCTTTTAATCGCCTTCCCATCCCAGAAGGACAGTGGCACAAGTGATTAGAAGGTTTCCTTTTTAAAGGAAGCGAAGTTACAGCGGCGGTTCCGCAACGGTTTTTCACCGTTTTCCCTATTAAAGCTCTTTGAGCTACCATCTATTAATATACATGTGCAGTATTTGTTTGTCAATAAAGCTCTTTTTTATGTGGTGCTCACATAAAATGAGAAATCTTTTTGGTGTCTTAACTGTGGCTACACACTTTGTTCATTAACTTACTTTTTTATTTTGTTTTGGTAGTTATTTTTATCTTTTATGGAATATAATATCTGGGAGTTTTACCATTAATTATAGGTATCTATAATTTTCTTGACTAGAATATGTCTCTTGTTGCATTGTTATAACTAATTCTAAAGTATTAAATATTTCATTAATTAAAGAAACCGGAGACTAAAATGAAAGAGATATTTGTTTTGGTTGTTGATGATGATAAAGATGTATTGAATACTCTTTCTGTTATCCTTCAGGAATTGCGCCTTACTCCCCTAACTGCTTCTGACGGGGTTGAGGCTCTGAAGGTTATAAACAGCCAAAAGGTAGATCTTATTATTACTGATCTCCTAATGCCCAACATGGATGGTTTTGAGTTTATAAAGAACGCACGCCAGATGAATGCAAATATTCCCATTGCGGTAATATCAGGTTTTGCTGAAGGTAAAAATGTTGTAGATGCGCTTAGCCGAGGCGCCTATAATTTTATCACAAAACCATTTACAATCAGGGAAATAGAAAATGTTATTAAAAGGGGACTCAGGCTTAGAGAGTTTTCTTTGGGAACGCACAGGCTGACTCAGGGAATAAAAAATTCTACAGAGATAGAACTTCCAAATTTTACGCATCTTTTGCCTTCTGCGGTCCTTTATATTGTAAGGGAGTGCCAATGGAGAGGGATAGAAGACGAGAATGTTCTGACAAATATATCGATTTGTATAGATGAGCTGCTTAATAATGCTCTGGATCACGGCAATGATATGGACGAGTTAAAGAAAATTAAAATCAAACTTGTTTTTGATCAGAAAGAATTCAGATTAAGCATTGAAGATGAGGGTGAAGGTTTTGATTATAAAGAAATACTTTCTGCTTTTGCCGGAAGAGACCCGGGACTTCCGACCAAGCGCGGACTTTTTATTGTAAATTATCTTATGGATGAAGTATCGTTTAATGAAAAAGGTAATATTGTGACCATGGTTAAACGGCTTAAATCGGAAGAAAAAAGGGTTCTCCACTGATTTTTAAGTATTAAGTACGATTTCTTTCCTAAAATCCAGTCATACCTGCTTTAAATATTATTCTTGCTCCTTTTAGGGCCTTTTGTTATTCTTTTCCAACAGCTATATTAAAAAATTACAGAACGGAAGGTTTGTCTTATGAAAATTGGAATTATAGGTGGAACAGGAGTCGGTAATCCCGAAATACTAAGCGATATCAGTAAAATAAAAATTCATACCCCTTACGGTTCTCCATCTGCCGTTGTTACCCGAGGGAAAATAGAAGGAATTGAGGTGGCAACCCTACCCAGGCATGGTGAGGAGCACAGCATTCAGCCTTCCCTGGTAAATTTTCGTGCAAATATCCGTGCCATGAAAGAGCTTGGCGTAACCCATATTTTTGCAATAACCGCAGTCGGGTCACTTCGTGAGGAGATTGAACCCGGTCATCTTGTTTTTCCTGACCAGTTTATTGACAGGACAACGAAAAGAAAGTCCACCTTTTATGAAGGACAAAAAGTCTGTCACATTCCAATGACTGAGCCCTTCTGCGAAAAGATGAGAAAGATTCTTGCACAAACAGCAGACAAACTTGGCTTTGCGTATCACGGGCAGGGCACGGTTATTACAGTGGAAGGCCCGCGATTTTCATCCCGAGCGGAAAGCAGGATGTTCAGGCAGTGGGGTGCGGACATTATCAATATGAGTACGGTTCCTGAAGTTGTGCTGGCAAGAGAAGCGGGTATCTGTTATGCCTCAATAGCCATGAGTACAGATTATGATTGCTGGCGTGAAACCGAAGAGAGTGTTTCCTGGGAGATGATCAAAAAAACCATGGAAGAAAATGCGGCAAAGGTTCAGAATATTCTTATGACAGCTGTAAAAGAAATAAATTTTGTAGAGTGCAGCTGTAAAGAGGCAATTAAAAGCGCATTACTTTAAATATTAAAGGAGACCCAGGATATTTTAGGGGGGTAAAAGTGGATCTAAAAGAAAAGATAAGAGATGTTCCCGATTTTCCCAAAAAAGGAATTCTGTTTCGTGATATTACAACTCTTTTAAAAGACAAAAAAAGTTTTAGCTTTGTGGTGGAAGAGCTTTTTAAACGTTACAATGATAAAGATATTGATATTATTGCGGGGATTGAATCAAGGGGGTTTATTTTCGGTTCAGCGCTGGCTTACAGGATAAACAAAGGGTTTGTGCCGATAAGGAAACCCGGGAAGCTTCCTTCCACTACCGTGTCTGAAGAATATTCGCTTGAGTACGGAACCGACAAAATAGAAATGCATGTTGACGCCATAAAAGAAGGTGACCGGGTGCTCTTAATAGATGACCTTCTGGCTACCGGCGGAACCATGGCAGCTGCCTGTAGCCTGATTGAAAAAGCTGGCGGAAAAGTTGCTGAATGTTCCTTCCTGATTGAGCTTGCATTTCTAAACGGCAGAGACAGACTAAAGGGATATGATATTTACTCCATGGTAACCTACTAAGCGATAGAACAAACAGGAGATTATATTGAGCAAGATAGATAAAAAAAGACTAGAGTCTATTATCAGAAGGTTTTCCGAAAACAGGATCATGGTTGTCGGTGACATTATGCTTGATGAATACATGGAAGGCACTGTTGACCGGATATCACCCGAGGCTCCTATTCCAGTTGTTAATTTGAAAAACAATCGATGTCGGGATATTAGGCTGGGCGGCGCCGCAAATGTTTTCAGCAATCTGGTGTCTCTTGGTGGAAAAGGGATCTTTTTGTGCGGGGTTATCGGTGACGATACTGACGGGATGCTGGTACGTGAAAAAATCAGCTCCATGGGGGCGGATGCCGAAGGCCTCATACTTGACAAAGAGAGACCCACCATCGTGAAAACCAGGGTCATTGCTCACAACCAGCAGGTGATAAGGCTTGACAGGGAAGAAAGTCGGCCGATTTCTAAAAGCACTAGACAGTCTGTGGCCGGTTATATTAAAGACAAACTGGGCAGTCTTGATGCAATCATTTTTTCTGATTATGAAAAAGGGGTGATTACAAAGAATCTGCTTGAAGAAATTCTTCCATTGGCAGCAGAAAATGGAGTGCTTGTTGCGGTTGATCCAAAATTTACCAATTTCCGTTATTTTAAGGGAGTTACCATTGTCGTTCCCAACCGAAAAGAGGCTAGTGGTTTTGTGCGCCATGAGATTATTGATAAAAGTTCGGCGCTTAAAGCAGCCCAAAACATCATGGAGAGCTTAAAAAGTGAATGTGTGCTGGTTAAGCTGAGTGAGCGCGGCATGTTGCTGCTCGAAAAAGACGGCAGCCATGTATTTATCGAAACCGTAGCAGAACAGGTTTATGACGTTACCGGAGCCGGAGATACGGTTATAAGTACCTTGATGTCAGCAAAGACAGCTGGCTCAACATGGGAAGAAGCTGCGCAGATTGCCAATTTTGCCGCGGGTATCGTCATTCACTATATCGGAACTTCAGTGATAAAAGTCGAACAGCTAAAAAGCGCAATACTTGAAAACAGGATCCCAACGCTGTGAGCAAACCAAAGTCTCCGCAGCCTGTTAAGCTTGTTGTGAGCGTCATAACAGGAAATAAGGATCATTTTGAGAATGTCTGTGAAAAACTTGTAAAAAAGTTTGGTGAAATTGATTATACCAGTGAGACACTTGCTTTTGATTTTACTGACTACTATGAAAAAGAATTTGGCAAAGACCTTATCCGGCATATTGTAAGTTTTAAAGAGTTGATAAATCCGGACATGCTTCCTCAAATAAAACTTTTCACCAATGATATTGAAGAGCAGTTTTTAAAAGGGGGAGTTAACCGAAGCGTTAATGTTGATCCGGGGTATATTGCGCTTTGTCATTTTGTGCTTGCTTCATGTAAAAGTTTTACTCACCGTCCCTACCTTGGAGAAGGTGTTTACGCTGACCTGACGCTAGTGTTTAGAAAAAAAACTTTTCAGCCTCTGGAATGGACTTTTCCTGATTATGCTTCTGATGGACTTATAAATATTTTAAACGGTATGCGGGCAGACTATTACGAACGGCTAAAAGAGATGGGAGAAACTAAATAATGTTAAAAAGTATGACAGGTTACGGACGCGGAGAGGCTGTTGTTGGAACTCAAAATGCCACGGTTGAGATAAGGGCTGTCAACCACAGGTATCTTGATGTGCAGCTCAGGGTTCCCAGGTGTTTGCTTCCCCTTGAAAGTAAAATAAAAAAGCTGATTTCTTCTTTTGTGTCTCGGGGGAAGGTGGAAATTTCTGTTCAGCTGGGTGATGATGAGAGCGGTGAAAACAGTTTGAGCGTGAATATGGTGATGGCAGAGCATATTTATAGTCTTTTAAAAAAATTAAAAGGGGCTGCTGCCGCACCAGGAGATATCGACCTTCAAATGCTTCTTGAATTTAAGGATGTTATATTTGAAGCAAAAAAAGAGGAGCTTGATGAAAGAGTCTACTGGAAGTGTCTCAAACCCGCATTAGAGAAGGCTATGTCTGCCATGAGCCAGATGCAGGCGGCTGAAGGAAAAGAAATAGAAAAAGACATTCAAGGCAGGATGCGTTTTGTTGAATCTGTTATAAATCAGATTGAAGCCCTTGCCCCCGAAATCCTTGAGCTGAAAAAGACAGGCCTTAAAGAAAGGGTGAAGAAACTGTGCGAGGGAGTGGCTGTTGATGAGTCAAGGATGGTGCAGGAGATCGCGATCATTTCTGATAAGAGTGATATAACAGAGGAAATCGTACGTGCAAAAAGTCACTTAAAGCAGTTTAATGAGTGGCTTGAGACAAATGAACCGGTTGGGAAAAAACTGGATTTTCTAATTCAGGAAATTAACCGTGAAATAAATACAATCGGCGCAAAAGCATCTGATTCGGAAATCGCTTTAAAAGTGGTTAATATAAAAAATGAACAGGAGAAAATCCGCGAACAGGCACAAAATGTAATGTAGTAAAGATTTGCTGGTTAGAAAGGCGGGAGGATGTTATGAATTTACAGCTTCTAAATATTGGTTTTGGAAATTCAATAGTTTTTTCAAGAGTGGTAACCATTCTTACTCCCGGTTCTGCTCCAATGAAGCGTCTTAAGGATGAGGCAAAGGCGGCCGGGAGACTGGTAGATGCAACTCAGGGACGTAAGACCCGTGCAATTATTGTTACGGACAGTAACCATGTTATTCTTTCAGGAGTTCAGGCCGAGACAATTGCTCTCAGGGCTAACAGTGAGGAACAGATAAGGTGACTGGACAGGCAGAAATTGGACATAAAAAAAGACTTCTGATTGTTGTTTCCGCTCCGTCAGGAACGGGTAAGACAACGCTTTGCAACGAGGTGATTAAGCAACTGCCGAATCTTTCTTTTTCAGTCTCCCATACTACCAGAGAGCCGAGAGCTGGTGAGAAACATGGCGAAGACTATTATTTTGTTAAAGAAGAAACATTTAAAGCTAACCTTAAAGACGGTAAAATTGCAGAATGGACAGAGATTTACGGCAATTTTTACGGTACAGCAAAAGAAACCATAGAAAAAGAGTTTGCCCGGGGTATTGACCTCATCTTTGATATTGATGAGAGAGGGGGCCGTCAGCTGTCAGAAGCATTTTCTGATGTGGTCACCGTTCTTATCCTGCCTCCTTCAATGGAAAGATTAAAGAATCGCTTGATTGACCGGGGCACAGATAAGGAAGAGGATATTAAGCGCAGGTTAAAGCAGGCAGAAGAAGAGATAAAAGGCATGTCATGGTACAGTTATGTAATCGTTAATGATGACGTTGAAAAAGCTGTTTCAGAACTTAAGGCAATAATAACTGCAGAAAGATGCAGGCATGATCATGGCTTGGTAGAAAGACTCTTAAAGAATGGCAGCTGAGATCAAAAGCAGGATAATAACAGCGCTTGATGTGGATGAGCTTGAAAAAGCGAAAAAACTGGTAAAGCTTTTAAAGGATGATGTTGCTGCATTTAAAATAGGAAAACAGCTGTTTACAAGATGCGGACCTGATGCGGTTAAAATGATACATGATGAGGGTGGCAGAGTATTTCTTGATCTGAAATTTCATGATATTCCCACGACTGTGGCAAAAGCTTCTTTAGAGGTTATGCGGCTTGGTGTTTTTATGTTTAACATGCATGCCTTGGGCGGTCTGGATATGATGAAAAAAGCAGTTTGTGAGGTTAAGGAAAAAGCTTTGGGAAAAGGGGAAAAAAAACCGATCATCCTGGCAGTAACGGTCCTGACCAGTCAGGGACCGGAAGACTTAAAGCGGCTGGGCATAAATATGGGAATGGAAGATTTGGTGGTAAGGCTTGCTTCCCTTTCAAAAGAAGCCGGGGTTGACGGTGTGGTGGCATCACCAAAAGAAATAAAGGCGATCAGGAAAAGTTGTGGAAATATTTTTACTATTGTAACTCCAGGGATAAGACCGGCATCTTCTTCAAAAGATGATCAGAAGAGGATCATGACACCCCTTGAAGCTGTGGATGCAGGTGCAGACTATATTGTTGTGGGCCGGCCTATTACCCAGGCTGAAGACCCGCTTTCAGCAGCACAGAGCATCAATAAAGAGCTTCATTAACTGTCCGGAAATTTTCTTATGACAATCAGGCTTTACGGTATCCACCCGGTTCTGGAGGCGCTTAAAAAGCGCCCCCAAGCATTTAAGACTATTACGCTTTCAAGAAAAGAGGGGAAAACGCTTGAGCCGATTTTAGCGCTGGCTTCTCGTGCAAGAATTAATATTTGTCATGAGGCTCCTGAAAAGATTTCAAAGCTTGCAGGGTCTGACAGTCATCAGGGAGTTGTTGCCGAGGTTGAGCCCTATTCCTTTCTGGATTTAAAGATCCTTTTAAAGAACGCAGAGAAAGAGGATCAGAAGCTCTTTTTTCTGGTGCTGGATTCTATTCAGGACCCCCATAATTTCGGCTCACTTATAAGAAGCGCTCTGTGCAGCGGGGTTCAGGCCATTATTTTTCCGAAAGACCGGTCTGCCCAGCTTAACGGCACCGTTGCAAAGGCTTCTGCCGGGGCGATCGAGCACATGCAGTTCTGCAGGGTGGTTAACATTGCTTCAGCTCTTGATATTTTAAAAAAAGAGAATGTGTGGATCGCAGGCGCTTTTGTAGACAGCAAGGACACCATGTACAGTGTTGACTTTAATATGGACCTGGCGATTGTGCTTGGGAATGAAGAAAAGGGAGTCAGGCCGCTAATAAAGAAAAAATGTGATTTTTCTGTTTCCATACCCATGGCGGATAAGTTTGATTCTCTTAACGCATCTGTTGCCGGTGCGGTTATCATGTTTGAGGTTATGCGGCAGAGGTTTGGGCATTAAATAAAATATTTAAAAATTCCAATGTGGCAGGTACCGTTCTGTTGGTAGCTGTAACAGCTAGGGCAGAAGTTTTTCCCCTCAGTTTTTTACCATGAATATGTCCGCTTATTCTGATTTCCTTATTCTTTTATAATAGTTTATCAGGCCGTTTGTTGACGGGTCATGGGTGGTGATTTCTTCCGAACCTTTAAGCTCAGGAATGATTTTGTTTGCCAGCTGTTTGCCCAGTTCTACGCCCCACTGGTCAAATGAGCAGATGTCCCAGATAATGCCCTGTACAAAGACCTTGTGCTCATACATGGCAATTAAAGCGCCGAGTGTTTTGGGATCAAGCAGTTTAAATATAATAGAATTGCTGGGCCTGTTTCCTTCAAAAACTTTGTGAGGCAAAAGTTCATTTATTTTTTTGTCATCCAGTCCGGAGTCTTTAAGTTCTTCCTTTACCTGCTGTTTCGTTTTTCCGTTCATGAGTGCCTCAGTCTGAGCGAAGAAGTTTGCAAGCAGCAGTTCATGGTGGTTACTGATTGGGTTGTGGCTGTTTGCAGGAGCAAGAAAGTCCGCAGGAATGGTTTTTGTACCCTGATGGATCAACTGGTAAAAGGCATGCTGACCATCTGTGCCCGGCTCACCCCAGATGATGGGACCGGTAGAGGCGGTGCTTTCTGTTCCGTCTTTTCGAATATGTTTACCGTTTGATTCCATGTCCAATTGCTGAACATATGCTGCAAGCCTTCTTAGGTACTGGTCATATGGAAGAAGTGCATGGGTTTCAAATCCGAAAAAATTGTTATACAGTATGCCGATCAAAGCCAGAACAACCGGAATGTTGTTTTCAAAGTCAGCTGTTCTGAAGTGTTTGTCCATTTCATGTGCACCGGAAAGAAATTCTTCAAAGTTATCCATCCCTACAGCAATTACTATGGAGAGTCCAATTGCAGACCACATGGAATACCGTCCGCCGACCCAGTCCCAAAACTCAAACATGTTTTGTGAATCAATGCCGAATTCTTCAACTGCATTTTTGTTGGTTGATACGGCCACAAAATGTTTTTCAATGTAGGGTTCTTTTTTAGCCTGTTCCAGAAACCATTTTCGGGCGGTTTTTGCGTTGGTCATAGTTTCCAGGGTAGTAAAGGTCTTTGATGCAATAATAAAAAGAGTTGTTTCAGGGTTAAGGGATTTAACTGTTTCTGCGATGTGAGTGCCGTCAATATTTGAAACAAAATGAAAATTCAGTTTGGGGTCAGTATAAGGAGTGAGCGCTTCGACTGCCATGGCTGGACCTAAGTTTGATCCGCCGATTCCGATGTTTACGATATCGTTTATTTTTTTTCCGGTATAGCCTTTCCAGTTCCCGCTTCGAATTTTTTCTGAAAAAATCCGTATTTTGTTTAACACTTTTCTTATTTCAGGCATTATGTCTTTTCCGTCTAAAAGAACCGGTTTGTCAGAGCGGTTTCTAAGTGCTGTATGGAGTACGGCCCGGTTTTCAGTGAAGTTTATTTTTTCACCGGAGAACATCTTTTCAATCCAGTTTTTTACATCACGTTCCTGTGCGAGCTTTAATAGGAGTGAAAATGTTTCTTTTGTTAAGATGTTTTTTGAAAAATCAACGAATATTCCTGACGCATTAATAGAAAACTTCTCAAAACGGTCTTCTTCCTCTTTGAAAATAGCTGAAATTTTTTTTGTTTTGAGTTCTTTTGTGTGTTCGGTCAGGGCTTTCCAGGCAGGAGTCTGGGGAATATCCATTTTTATCCTTTCTGATTTAAAAACTGATATTGTTGTAATTTATTTTAAAAAACAATTTAATTATAACAAATTAATATCTTTTTACAAAAAATTTGTTTTCTTGACTTCATGTTCTGCTCTGATAAAATTGAAATATAAATTAGTTTTCAGGTGAAGAAGTGGAAAATATGGAAATAAAATGGGATTTAAGGGATAAGTCTACTGATTTATGCCTTAAACTCTCACAGGCGCTCAATATCTCACAAATTGTAGCTCAAGTACTTATCAACAGGGGTTTTGAAACTCCTGAGAAGGCGCAGTTGTTCTTGTCTGCCAGGCTTCAGGATCTTCATTCTCCTTTTTTGATGAAAGATATGGAAAAGGCGGTTGGCAGAATCATATCTGCGATAAAAAATAATGAAAAAGTATACATTTACGGAGATTTTGATGTTGATGGTATAACGGCAACAGCTGTAATGATTCTTTTTCTAAGGGAAGTAAATATAAATGTATCTTACTATATCCCTAAAAGACTGAAAGAAGGCTATGGGCTGAATGTAAATGCTGTAAAGGAAATAAAAGAAAATGGTGCGTCTCTTCTGATAACCGTGGACTGTGGAATTTCTGATGTTCATGCAGTTGAGTATGCGCATAATAATAATATCGATGTTATTGTTACGGATCACCATGAAATACCGGATAATTCTTCTGATGCATATGCAATTATTAATCCCAAACAGCTGGGCTGTGGTTTTCCTTTTAAGGGACTTGCAGGAGTAGGAGTTGCTTTTAACCTTATTATAGGACTCAGAAAGAAACTCAGAGAGCTTGGGTTCTGGCAAAATGGACTGGAGCCCAATCTTAAAGATTACCTTGACCTTGTTGCTCTTGGAACAATTGCAGACATTGTTCCCATGATAGATGAAAATCGTATTTTTGCCAAAAATGGCCTTAAAGTTATTGCAAAAGGAAAAAGACCTGGAATTAAAGCGTTAAAAGATGTTAGCGGTATCCCAGATGGTGAAGTCGATTCAACCATGGTTGCATTCAGGCTTGCTCCACGCATGAATGCTTCAGGGCGTTTGTCAGATGCGGAAGATGTGGTCAGGCTTCTTATTTCCACTACCTATGAAGAAGCATACTCTTTGGCAAAAAAGATCGATAATGAAAATACTCAGCGTCAGAAGATAGGACGGAAAATTCTTGCAGATGCAAAAGAGATGATAGGAAAAGCCGAGGATTTTAAGGGCCCCCTTATTCTTTCATCTCCAGGTTGGCATCAAGGTGTGGTGGGAATATGTGCATCCCGTTTAAGCGATGAGTTCTTTGTGCCCACTGTTTTGCTTGCAATTGATGATCAGACCGGAGATGCGCGCGGTTCAGCAAGAAGTATAAGCGGTTTTGATATTTACAGTGCCATTAAAAAATGTGAGTCTGACTTAAAGGCCTTTGGAGGGCATAAAGCAGCTGCAGGTCTTACTCTTGCAGCAGATAAAATAGATTCATTCAGCAAGAACTTTACTAAAATTGTTAAGGATGAACTTGCAGATAAGAACTTTACTCCGATAATTGAAGTGGATGCTGAAATATCTCTGGATATGTTAACTTATGATGTTTTGCAGGAGCTTGAAAATCTTTCACCTTTTGGGCCCGATAATCCGCAGCCGGTGTTTTCAAGCTACGATATTAATTATTACAGTTCCATGACTGTTGGCAAAGGTCATCTTAAAATAAAGATAAAAGAGGATGATCAGTTATTTGATGCCATAGGATTTAATATGGCATCGAGATACTGCCTTAAAGATGAAAAAATAAGGCTTGCATTTATTCCCCAGATCCATTTTTATAATGGTGAAAAAAGTATTCAGCTAAACCTGAAGGATATAAAGTATGTTGACCTGACGTCCTCAGTAAAAAACTGATTAAAATTTTTTCTCATAGCAATATCCAGGTCTTTCCTTCAATAGAATCCATGATTTTGACTGCAACAAATATGTTCTTAAATCATTAAATTTTGTAATGATTTAAAAATGATACTTTTCTTTTAAAATCATCGGGCCAGGCTACAAATTCGTAAACATTCTATTTTACAGCATTCAGTGATTTTTGTTAAAAAATTATAAGAGAAAATATCCTTCCTTGTTGATTTAATAAATTTAATCTGGTATTTTGTTTTATATTTAATTTAATTTGTAATATATTAAGCAATAATTTATCTTTTTAATAAAAAAAATGCCAAAAGACGAAAAAATTAATTTTGATGAAATAAAAGCTGTTTTAGAAAAAACCCCTGATCTTTATAATGTTTTTAAAAGTTCCAGGAAAAGGGAAATACTAAAGCTTTTATTTAGAGAAGATGCAGACCGGGTAGATTATCTAATTAGCAATCCGTGGATAGATCTTGAGAAGATAGTAGAAACCGCTGATGGAATAATGAATATATCCCCAGAGATTTCTGATGAGGAGCTGTTAAATGTTCTGTGTCGAAATACTGCTTTTATTACAAACGCAAAAAGCGCTACCTGCCGGACATATGATCCCAGAAAAAACACTATGGTTGCCGGAGGTTCTTTTAACTGGAAGGGTAAAAGGATTGAAGAGATCTCTTGTGAGGACTCAATATGTGGACAGGTAATGAGAACCAAAACCCATTATTGTGTTCCTGATGTAAAGAGTGAAATAATGTATGAAGAAAAAGAAAAAATATTAGCGCTGGGTCTTAATTCGGTACTTGCTTTTCCTTTACTACTTATTGATTATGAGGGTGCAGAAAAAAAAGAAGTACTTATTGGTGTGTTACAGCTTTATTATGGAGAAAAGAACAAGGTTTTTTATGAAGCACAGATAAAACTTTTGAAGAGTATCGTAAACCGTTTCAGTTTTGTTATGGCACAGAAGAGAAAACGTGAACTTCAAAAGGGGGCTCAGATTATTCATGAAAGTCGTAAAGCGCTTGCGTCGGTTTTTAAACATACACAGTCCCTTGACCAGGTTCTAAGTTTTCTAGTTACAAAAATCGCGGAGATAATAGGTGTTAAACGCTGTTCGCTTTTTTCTATAGAAAAGGATTCAAAAGGGCACGAGGTTGCTGTTCTTATTGCAGGCTATCCCCTCTCTCCTTTTGCTCACAAATATGGGGTCACTCTTTCTTTTGATGAACACCCTGCTTTTAGAGAGGTCTGTGATTTTGGTGAGCCACTTCTAATTGAGGATGCAAAAAAAGATGTGCGTATGAAAGCAAGTTATGATCTTTATTTGCAGAAGAAAATTGAGAATGTTTACTTTATTCCGATTAAAGATGCAAACAAGGTTGTTAATGTGCTTGTTCTTGATGGGGATGAGTCAAAGCCTATTGAAAAGAATGCAATGTTTTTTTGCAATGAGCTTATTCAGGATATTGAACTTTGTATCCAGACTTCTATTCGTTCCAATGAGCGTCATGATTTTTATAACCAGATTCTTTCTTTCAGTGCGATTTCAAGGCTTTATACTAAAAAGCTTGCAAATTCTGAAACGACCCAGGAAGAGCTTGATATTCTTTATAAAAAACTTTGCAGAAGCATGTATGCAGTGGATGATATTGTCACAGACAATGTTCCGTTTGCTCAGAAGGAGCTTTTTAATTTAAATGATGTAATTTTGGAAAGGCTTGATGCTTATCACTTTCCGGCTGGGGTGACTCTCAGAAAAAAATTGAATGATGAAAGTGTTCAGATTTTAGCGGACAGAAAAAAAGTCGGAAGAATTGTTGGAAATCTTCTGGATAATGCCTACAAAAAACTGGATGAATTAGGCGGTGGAGAACTTTCAGTCGCTTCCTATTTTGAAGGGGAATACGCAGTTATTGAAATTGGAAACACAGGAAGTATTTCCAGGGAACTGCAGATGAAAATTATGCATGATAATAATCCAATCCAGAAACATGACCGGGAAGATAAAAGCTTTGGTTTATCAATTGTAAAAATCTTTACATTGATGCATAATGGTCTAATGGATTTTGAGAGTCTGCCGGATAAAAACTGGACAGTTTTCAGGATAAAACTGTCTGTTAAGTAAGACATGAACTTTGCACTAATTATACCTGTTCGGTTCAAAGCTGTATATGGATAATAAATTAATGAAACAAGAGGGAGAAACATGGGAACTAGGACACGCAAATTGAAGGAAGCCGGTCAGAGTTTGTGGTTGGATAATATTCAGCGCAGAGAGCTTCACGACAGCACACTAAAGAACATGATAGCAGAGGACGGTATCAGCGGAATTACCTCAAATCCAACTATTTTTATGAATGCTGTATCAAAAAGCTTTGATTATGATGATCAGATTGCAAAACTCACAAAAGAGGGAAAGGCTGCTTCAGATATTTACCATTCGGTTATCATAGAAGATATCCGCGACGCAGCAAAGCTTTTTTTGCCGGTTTATGAAGAAAGCGGTAAAAAAGAGGGTTTTGTTTCAATCGAGATAAATCCTCAGCTTGCTTTTAATGTTGAGAAAAGTATCAGCCAGGCTAGAGCAATTCTTGAAGAGATTGGGCTCCCCAATATTATGATCAAAGTGCCGTCTACTAAAGAGGGTATTTCAGTTATTAGGCAGCTTATCTATGATGGGATTAATGTAAATGCCACTCTTGTTTTTTCTCCGGAATGTTGCCAAGATGTGGCTTTTGCATATATAGCCGGACTGGAAGACAGGCTTAATCAGGGAAAAGATGTGTCCGGTATACGTTCCGTGGCCAGTTTTTTTCTAAGCAGGATAGACACAAGTGTTGATAAACTGATAGATGAAATAGGTGAAGATAGTGCGTCCTTGTTAAGGGGGAGGGCCGCTGTAAGTGTGGCGAAAGTCACCTATCTCATGTATAAAGAACTTTTTTCTAGTCCGAGATTCTTAAAATTAAAAGAAAAAGGAGCTTCTCCCCAGAAGCTGTTATGGGCAAGTACGGGAACAAAAGACCCGTCTTACAGTGATGTCAAGTATGTAGAAGAGCTTATTGTAAGCAACACGGTTAATACGCTTCCTCCCAAAACAATCGAAGCTTTTAGGGATCATGGTGATATTATAAATACTTTTGAGCCGAGTTGTGGTGAGGGGGCTTTAATACTTTCTCAGATAGAAGAATACGGTATTGACCTGGATAAGGTATATGAAGACCTTCAGTCTGCAGGAGTTAAAGCTTTTGAAAAATCATATCTTGATTTACTTGTTGCTATTTCTGAAAAGGGGATGAAGCTTCTTTCAGATTAGGGGCCAAGCCTAAGCCAACTGAATAGTTGAAGGGTTCTGTCAGATGTTTCTGTTTAGAACCCCTTCTTTTTTTAAATGAGCAATTATTTTTTCTGCGCACTTTTCAACACGGTCCTTATCTGTATTAATTATTATCTCAGGATTCTCAGGTTTTTCATAGGATGATGATATTCCGGTAAATTCAGGTATTTCTCCTGCTCTTGCTTTATTGTAAAGACCCTTGGGATCTCTTTTTTCACATTCCGAGATATCGCATCTGCAGAAGACTTCAAAAAAATCACCTGTATTTAAAAGTTTTCGTGCGTTTTCTCGGTCTTTTCTATAAGGAGATATGAATGCCGAGAGAACAATAAGTCCGGCATCGGTAAAAAGATGAACCAGTTCTGAAAGTCTTCTAATGTTTTCTGTCCGGTCTGTTTCAGAAAAACCGAGGTCGCTGTTCAGTCCGTGACGCACATTGTCTCCGTCCAGAACATAGGTGTGATAACCCATTTCAAAAAGTCTGTTTTCAACAGCATTGGCAACAGTTGATTTGCCGGATCCGGATAAACCTGTAAACCAGAGCACGACACCTCTTTGACCAAAGCGTTTTTCCCTGTCCCGTTTTGTAATGGCGGCGTTATGCCATACCGTGTTGCTGCTTTTGGTTTTTTCCATTTTAACTTTGAAAGTTTCGTAAAAAGTCCAATTTCTGCGTTACTCTGTATCCCTTGGTCATTGCAGCATACTTCGGGTATGCCGCACTCCATCGGATTTGAGCGCATTAAATTTTAAGTTTTTTCACTTGCTCTCGCTATCCTTTAATTAAATTAGCCTTGCAACTTAGATGCGACAACTTCTGCTATTTGTATAGCGTTTAATGCTGCTCCTTTTAGGATTTGGTCTCCACAGACAAAGAATTCAAGACCATGATCTCCAAATATTAGGTTTTGACGAATTCTTCCTATTTCCACATCATACTTTTCACTTGCAGTGAGAGGCATTGGATAGACACAGTCTTCAATGCTGTCTTTTAAAATGATTCCTTGGGTTTTTTCGAATATTTTTCGGGCTTTTTCTGGGGTTACCGGTTTTTCAGTCTCAACCACAATACTTTCAGAGTGAGCTCTCATGGTGGGGATCCTGACGCAGGTGCAGGAAATGGGTATGTTTTTGTTCCCAAATATTTTTTGTGTTTCCCAAACCACCTTCATCTCTTCCTTTGTGTACAGATTCTTCTGAAAAACATCAATATGAGGAATAACGTTAAAAGCAATGGGATGTCTGAAAATATCACAGCCTGCTTTCTCATTTGCAAGTACTTTTCGGGTTTCTTTTTCGAGCTCTGCCATGCCTCCGTTTCCTGCTCCGCTGGCAGCCTGGTATGTAGAAATAATGACCTTTTTCAGACCAAAATTTTTATATATCTGCCATAAAGGTATAGCTGCAATTGCTGTTGTACAGTTTGGATTTGCAATAAGTTTCGAATCCCCGATTGAATCGGGATTTATCTCGGGAATTACCAGAGGTACGTCGTCGTCATATCTAAAGGTTGATGAATTATCAATTACAAAGCAACCCGCATCAATTGCTTTTTTTGCATTCTCTTTCGGCCAGTTCCCGCCGATTGCAAAAAGTGCGATATCAAGCTCTGAAAAATCTACTGAATCAGCATTTATAACGGTCTTTGTTCCAAGAGGTGTCTCAACTTTCTTGCCAACGGATCTTTCTGAGGCATATACACTAAGCTCTTTAACCGGAAAATTTCTATCAAAAAGAACTTTTAGAAGTTCTTTGCCGACCATTCCTGTTATACCGAAAATTCCAATTTTAAACTCCATTTTATTACTCCTTCAGTGAAGCCAGTATTTGTCTTTTTGTTAAGAAGAAATAATATATCAGGAAATATGAGGAAATACAATTGAAATACTATGGTAACACATTGTTTTTTAAGGAGTAATGTTTTGAGCTGGGATTTATGATTTTAACCTCAATGCAGTGAAAGCCATTTATTAAGTCTGAAAAATTATTCCTGCTGGATTTTTTCGTCTTTATTATAAATAACCACACAGTTTTTGCCTTTAGCTTTCCCCTTGTACAGGGCGTTGTCAGCGGTATCTATAAGTTCCCTTTTATCTTTTGATTTGTCAGGCAGGGAAGACAGGCCAATTGTTACGCTCAGATCGGAAATTGATTTACCTTCGAAAGTCTTGAAGCTGAATTCATCAACTGCCTCTCGAATACGGTATGCAACAATCAGGGCTTCTTCCTCGGTGGTTTCAGGCAAGATAACACTGAACTCATCTCCTCCGTAACGTGAGACAAGGTCGCAACCACGGGTGTTCCTCTTTATTAAAGTTGCAGCCTGTTTCAAGACGGTGTCCCCTACAAGATGTCCAAACGTATCATTTGTAGCCTTGAAATTGTCAATATCTATCATCATGAGCGTAAGAGGTCTGTTGTAACGTTCTCTTCTCTGGATTTCTTTTTCAAGGGTTTCATTAAAATAACGATAATTAAAAAGCGCTGTTAATTCGTCGCAGTCTGAAAGCTTTTTATAATATTCCCGCTCCATAGCAAGTTTTTTCAGACGCTTATTTTCGAGAGCTTTATTTATGATCAGCTTGATCTGTTCATAGTTAAATGGTTTTGTAATAAAGTCGAAGGCTCCTGCTTTCATAGATTCGACTGCATGTTCGATTGTTGCAAAAGCAGTGATAACGATCACGGGTGTTTCAATCCCCATTGATTTTATGTTTTTGGTAAGGGTTATGCCGTCCATTTTCGGCATTATGAGATCCGAGATAATCAGATCGAAGGAATCCTGTTCAAGGATGTCCAGAGCTTCTCTTGCTGTGCCCACAGCTTTGACCTTAAAATTGTGAGCGGCAAGCAGTTCCCCAAGCGCTTCTCTTGGGGACTCTTCATCATCGACAACAAGCAGTCTGATGGCGCTGGTTTCAAAACTGTTTTTGTCTTCTACTGTTAAATCATTTTTTTGGGATTGTCCATGTTTTTGCATTTGGAAAATCTTAACTTTCAATTTAGTAATTTTTTTGCAACTTTTGAGATATTTTTACAATAAGTCTTTGTGGTTTTTTCATCCGGGCCTTCAACCATTATACGGCAGATTTGCTCTGTGCCGGAGTATCGTACTAGAACTCTTCCGTTGTCGCCGAGCTCTTTTTCAGTCTTTTCGATTATTTCAACAATTTCAGGTATGCTTGTGATTTTAGGCTTTGTTTTTACTTTAACATTTATAAGGACTTGCGGATAGACGGTTACCATCTTGGCCAGTTCAGAAAGAGACTTATTTTCTTTGAGCACGGTGGCAACCAGCTGAAGTCCGGATATTATACCGTCCCCGGAAGTATGATGGTCAAGGAAAATAATATGTCCGGAGTCTTCTCCTCCGATTGCTGAACCTGTTTTAAGCATTTTTTCCAGGACATATCGGTCACCAACATCTGATCTAAGATGCGTTATCCCCATATCTCTGAAAAAGTTTGAAAGGCCCTTGTTTGACATTACGGTAGTCACTACAGTGTTCTTTTTAAGGCGGTGCTCTTTTTTTAATGTGTTAGCGCAGATGGCTACGATCTGGTCTCCGGTTAAGGTGTTTCCCTTTTCATCAACAACAATTATTCTGTCACCATCACCATCAAAAGCCATGCCCATGGCTGCTTTTTCCTTGAGTACGGCCTTTGAAAGGTCTTTGGTATATTGCGATCCGCACGCATCATTAATATTAAGTCCATTAGGGTCATTGTGAATTGTATGAATATCAGCGCCCAGTTCCCAGAAGACATGGGGTGCTACCTTGTAGGTTGCTCCGTTTGCACAGTCTAGAACAATTTTCATTCCTTCCATTGAAACATTTCTTGGAAAGGTGTTTTTCAGAAAAACAATGTACCTTCCTTCTGCATCTTCAATTCTATAAGCCTTGCCGAGATTTCCCGGAGCTGGTAGATGCTCTTGATGGCCATTAAAAAAGAACTTTTCGATCTCTTTTTCCTTTTCATCCGGTAACTTAAAACCGTCTCCTGAAAATATTTTTATGCCATTATCATGGTAGGGGTTATGGGAGGCGGAAATAACAATCCCGGCATCAGCTCTTTGGCTTACGGCCATATAAGATACTCCCGGTGTTGGAAGCGGTCCCATTATGTAAGCATCTGCCCCCATTGAACATATTCCGGATACGATTGCTTCTTCAAGCATATATCCTGAAATTCTGGTGTCTTTGCCGATGATTATTTTTGTTCGGTGTTTTTCTTTTTTAAAGAGATGGGCAACCGCCCGTCCGATGTTCAGCGCTACTTCAGCAGTCATTGGGTATGTATTTGCTATGCCTCTTATCCCGTCAGTTCCAAACAGTTTTTTAGTCATTTTGTTCTCTAGATAATAATCATTTTGTGATTTTCCGAAAGAAGTCTTCTTCACAGACTAAGTATGAGATTAATCGCAAATTTTTGATATGTCAATTAAATTGAGGGTAAGCCGTTTTCTGATTAATTTTAAGTTTAAAAATATTTTATCTTATAATATATATTTATAATCATAGCTTAAGTTTTCCTATTGAGCTCTATTATTTCTTAAGGTGGGTTTTCCATGCTTAAACTTGTTTGATCAATTATATAATAATGCATAATATTGCTATTCAATAAAAAGATATTAAAAATATAAAATATATTAATAGAATGTTAGAAAAATATTTTACATAGAAGACCCAGTGAGAAAATAGAGTCAATTCTTCTGAGTTTAATTAGGGATTTTTATTTTAAATGAAAAACTTATTCAGATATAAAGCATTATTTATAATCATGGCAATCGTTCTTTTTTCTTGTACAAAAGAAAGCGAGAGACTTTTTCCCGAATATCTGTGTGTGCGGCTTAAATCAAATCCCACAACTCTTGATCCAGCTCTTATAGTTGATGTTGACGGTGCCCGAATTGCTGCAAAACTTTATAACGGGCTTGTTGCCTTTGATGAAAATCTTTCACCGGTTTCTGATATTGCTGAAGCCTGGACAATTTCTGAAGATGGCCTGAATTACAGGTTCAAACTTAAAGAAGATGTGATGTTTTTTAACGGTAGAAGAGTTATGGCTTCTGATTTTAAATATTCATTTGAGCGTGTTCTTGATCCTGAAACCCGTTCTCCGCGGACCTGGGTGCTGTCACGGATAAAAGGGGCAAAAGAGTATATGAACAGAAAAGCCGATCATGTTTCAGGGATATCTATAATTAGTGAAAATGAAATAGAAATCAGACTTGATGAACCGTTTGCGCCTTTTTTATGTTTTCTGGGTCTTACAACAGCATACGTTGTTCCTAGGGAAGAAGTGGCAAGATGGGGCGCTGATTTTTCGTTTCATGGATCAGGTACCGGCCCTTTTGTGCTTGATACCTGGAATCATAATCAGTTTATAGTATTCAGGGCAAATAATAAATATTTTGGAGAGGGACCGAATATTTCGGGAATCTATTACAAAATTGTTCCTGAAGACTTTACCGCTATGGTGGAGTTTGAAAAAGGCAGCATTGATGTTTTGCCGGAAATTATTTTTTCAGAATATAAAAGATATGCAGATGATCCGAAGTGGAAAGGGCAGATTAAAACTGCTCCCGGGCTGAACACGTATTATCTTGGATTTAACTGTGAAAAAAAACCTTTCAATGATCCAAGAGTGAGAAAGGCTTTAAGTTATGCCATTGACCGGGAAAAGATACTTTCTTCAATCATGAACAGAAGGGGAACGCCTGCATCAGGGCCCATACCGCCGATCTTAAGAAAATTTCCAGTTGAAGAAAGGTATTTATATGACCCGGCAAAATCAAAAAAACTTTTAAAAGAGGCCGGGTATCCGAAGGGGTTTTCCATGAAGATATATCAAACTGCAGACATAGAAAATCTTAATCTGTGTCTGGTTATCCAAAGTTATTTGAAGGATATAAATATTGGGGCAGATATTGTACAGCTTGAATGGAGTTCATTTTTAGAGACAGTAACAAAGGGAGAGGCCCAGTCTTTCTGGCTTTCATGGTGGGCAGACTATCCTGATGCTGAAAACTTTCTTTTTCCCACCTTTCATTCAACAAATCGAGGTCCAGGAGGGAATCGGAGCAGGTTTTACAATAACAAGGTTGATGACTTTCTGTCTCAGGCGGTTAAGGTCCTGGATGATAAAAAAAGATCTGAGCTGTATAAAAGAATTGAAGAGATAATCATAGATCAAGCGCCTTGGATATTTTTCTGGCACAAGGCATCGGTGGCTGTCTGTCAGCCATGGGTTAAGGAGTACTCTGTTGCTCCGATTCCAGTCATGGAAAAGTGGAACGAACTACGGACATCTAACTAAGCCCTGCACCCAGATACATCCTTTGCAGGTTGGAAACTCACTTCCAACAGTCTTTCTCATCTGCCCTAACTCTTCGTCCCACAGATTACGCATTCATGTCTTGCAGAAAAGGTAGATGGCTTCGATCAGAGCCTTTTCAAGTCGGACAAAGCCGACAGGTATATAATACAGGATAAGAAAGATACCCGTTATCAGAAAGAGGGGTTTTGATTCGTTTCTTAGTTTCATGCAATATCATCCTCGTCGTCTGTAAAATCAAGGATATATTCTTTCAGCTGATCGCGGACAATTCTAAATGAAGCCGTAATATCGTCACCTTTTTTCTTTACTGTTGCGGGGTCACTGAAGGTTTTATGGATACGTTTACCTTTGGTAAAGAAAAGAGGGCAGTTCTTCTCAGCGTGGTCACAAAGGGTGATGACATAATTAAACTCGATGTTTTTGATCTCATCAAGATGTTTGGAATGTTGGCCTGAGATATCAATACCTATTTCCTTCATTACCTCAAGTGCTTTTGGGTGAACACCTTTTGGGTCAATTCCTGCAGAGAAGCTTTCAAACTCTTCCCCTCTAAAATGTCGGATCAGCCCTTCCGCCATCTGGCTGCGAGCGGAATTGCCGGTACACAGGAAGAGAATCTTTTTTTTTGCTAAAATATCCATGCGTTAAGTTCCTTTCTCTGCGGTAAGTTTTTACAGTTTAATGATTTAGGTCTTCAGCTGTGCTGTGTCGAAAGGAGTTGCGGGTGTGTTTGCAAAATCCGACAAGCATGACGGATGTTGCGATAGCACCCTCAAAATGGTTTGATGCACCGATCAAGGCCGTTGGTGCTGAATCTTCATAGGTCAGGTTAAACAGTTTGGCAAGCCAGTACCCCAGTCCGAAGATCAGTATAGTCTTGATAAAGAGGAGAACTGCGATCCAGAGGATGGTCGGAAGATTTGCCAGGATAACGTCACCCTTGAAGCTAAACAGAAGTACCAGTGTTGTCAGTAGGGAAATGATCGTAATGGGGATGAGTAAATGAAGAAATTCCTCTTTAAACCATGTTTCTCCCTTTGCAGCGATGATTAGTTTGAGGGAAATATAACCTACTGCCAAGGGTAGGGCAACATATATGGCAACAGAAAGCAATAAGGCCTGCCGAACTGGCAGGCTGCCGACGCCGAGCAAAAATCCGCTCAGAATGCCGTAAAGCAGCAGCATGGTAAACAAATTGATGGCCACTATGACTAGGGTGAGACCGTCATTACCCCGGGCCAGATAACCCCAAACCAAAAACATGGCTGTACAAGGTGCAATGCCGAGCAGAATGCATCCGGCAAAATAGCTGCGCCAGAGGGGAAGTTGTAGTGCTTTTATACCTATCTGGAGTATCACCGTGCCTGCGCCATGGGTTGCCCCCATGGGCAGGTCCAGTCCAAACGGCATTTTTACAATATCCATTGCTTCTGCACCGATAAGTTCTCGAAAGAGAAATCCCAGAAAAATAATTGCAATGCCGTACATAGAAAACGGCTTGATACACCAGCTGAGAAAAAGGGTCAGGAGAACCGGTTTGCTACTTTTTCGGGTCTTTACAACACTGGCAAAATCAATTTTGACCATAATCGGATACATCATGAAAAAAAGGCGTATGGCTATGGGAATGGAAACTATGGGCATCCTATTTACAAAAAAAGCCATGCTGTCCAGCTTATGTGCCACGCCGGGGGGCAATTCTGCCAAGCACGATTCCTCCCGCGATACAGAGTCCCACCCAGAGTGTGAGGTACCGCTCAAAGATGCCGGCCATTTTTCTGTCGTTTTTTATGGCGTCAGTTTTAATTTTATTCTCCTATATTTTATTTTTTACAGTTATCTTTTCTCGAATGATTTTTTGCTTTTTTCAAATCATCTTTTATTGTGGGGTCGCTGTTCAGATATTCCCTGATGATATTTTTTATGGTCGGGGCGTACTGATTTATTATTTCATCATTTAATGAATAGTCTATCCACTGGCCGTTTCGTTCGTCTTTCAAAATGCCTGCATTATTTAGTATGCTTAAATGCTTGGAAACACTGGGCTGAGTAATCTCAAGTACAGCCGAAAGTTCACAGACGCACATCTTTTTCTGTTCAAGCATCTTTATGATTCTAATGCGGTTTTTGTCAGAAACCGCTTTAAGGACCTGTATCAGCTCTCTCATTTTTGTAAAGTTTCCCTCTGGACATATAGCTAGTTAACTATATAGTTTAATAGCTTTTGATGTGGAAGGTGTCAAGCATTATCATGCGGGTTTGTGAAGTTGAAAGCGATAGACAAAAAAGGGTGCTGAAAGCGCACCCTTTTTTGTTCAGGAAATGATAAAAATTATAATTACTTAGAGGACTTAAGTGCGGCATCGATCATGCTTGAAAGTCCCTCTAGAGAACGTGCTTTTTTTGCGGGTTTTCCATTTACAAATATTGCCGGCACACCGCGTACACCCACTTTCGTCCCCAGCATCATCTCAGCATCTATAATTTTGCTTAGGGCCGGATCTTTAATATCTTTGTCAAAAGCAGCCATGTCAAGGCCGGCTTTTTCAGCAAGAGATCTGATTAGAGCGTCATCGAGGTTTTTGTAGTCTTTAAACATTAGTTGTGACAGTTCCAGACACTTATTTTGTTTGTCTGCGGCAAGAGATGCGATGGAAGCGATTTTGGCAGCTTTATGCATTCTTAAAGGATATTGTTTTATTACGAGGTTAGCATCATTTGGGTATTTCTTGAGCAACTGCTCAAGTACAGGAAAAATCCTGGCACAGTAAGGTCATTGGTAATCCAGAAATGCCACCAAATTGACTTTTGCGTCTTTTTTTCCAATAACCGCTGAGTTTCCGATTTCAATGTCATAAACCTGTGAGAACTCCATGACGGTTAGTTGTTTATTTTTACTGTCGGTAAGGTAAACCGTTTCGCCGTCAGCAGAAAGTGCAATTTTTGTAAAATTTTCATTAACAGGAACAGAGCTGGTAGTCTTGCCGGACAGGGTGGATACGACCTGAATACTTTTTGTGCACAGAATATATGCTGTTGTTCCGTCATTTGATACGGCAATGTCTTTTGGCGTGTCTTGCAGTGAGATGCTCTTTAAGGTTTCCCACTCGGCATTTGCAGAGACATTGCCTGCAAAACAGAGTAGGGCAAAAACCGCAAAGAACAGAGCGGTTTTCCGAAACATTAGGTTTTTCATAAGCGGTCCTTTCATAAATTTTATTATTAGTAAGGGAATTGTATCTGTATCAGCTTATAATGGCAAGAAATTATTAAGAGAAAATGCTTAATCTTTTTAATACCTATTTTTTTCATAAATATATTCTTTTATGTTGGCTGTACACTAAAATCTAACAACTTGACAAGCATAATATATAATTCTATATTTTATGTTTAAAAAAATTATCAGGCTATATCCACCTTTTTTGAGAGAAAATATGATTGCTGACGAAAGAATTCTGGTTGTTGACGATGAATCTCTGGTAAGTGATATCATAGCACAATGTCTGGAAGCAGAAGGCTATGTCTGTGATATTGCAGACAGCGTAGTTGCTGCACTAAAATTACTTGAACATCAGGAATATGCCCTGGTTGTCGCGGACATAAACATGCCGGGCAGATCCGGGATTGAACTTCTCTCCATCATTCAAGAACAATATTCTGATGTGGCGGTAATAATGGTTACAGCTGTTGATGACAGAAAGATAGCCATACAGGCTCTGCAACTGGGCGCTTTTGGATATGTTATAAAGCCGTTTGACTTGAACGAGATGATCATCAACGTTGTTAACGCATTAAAACGTCGCGAACTTACTCTCCAGAGCAAAGGATATGAACTTCGGCTTGAAAGAGAAGTTAAAGAACGCACAGCAGAGCTTCATCGCAGAGAGGACGAGATATGCTATCGCCTTACTGCTGCATGCGAATACCGTGATGAAGAGACAAATTCTCACAACCGGAGACTCGGCCTTTATGCGTCAGTAATGGCCAAGGAACTGGCTTGGAAGCAAAAGGAAGCAGACGAAATAAGAATAGCCGCGACAATGCACGATATTGGGAAAATAGGGGTTCCAGATTCCATACTCTTTAAACCGGGAAGACTTTCTCCAAAAGAGCTTGTTATAATTAAAACACATACTTCTATTGGAGCAAAAATACTCTCTGATTCAGATATCCCTCTTCTGATTCTGGCAGAAACAATTGCCCTTTCTCATCATGAGAAATGGGATGGCACCGGTTATCCAAATGGACTAAAAGGAAAAGATACTCCCGAGGCTGCAAGGCTAACAGCTATTGTTGATGTTTACGATGCGCTTGTGCATGCCCGAATTTACAGAGCGGCAATTCCGGAAGAAAAAGCATTGGAACAAATGGAAAAAGACAAGGGCTTTCATTTTGACCCTGATATGTTCGAAATATTTCTAAAAGTTTTGCCGCAGCTTAGAGACATAAGGATGAAGGTTACAGAATAAACAATCTTAAAACCATCCTTCCTGTAGGGAATTGACCATAGTTTTATTTTTTCATATCATAAACTCAAAGAAACATTTCATCAGCAATCCGAAGGGCAGTGTAAATTTTCACTTCTTGCAAACAAACTATACAAAGGTAATTTTCAATGAGATTTCTACATGGGTTTGAACAGTTAGAGAAAAGGGAGCTAACTGAGCTGAAAATTGAGGCAAAGCTCTTCAGGCATATTAAGACAGGCGCAGAACTCGTATCTCTAAAAAATGATGACAAAAATAAGGTTTTTGGTATAACCTTCAGGACCCCTCCTTCTGATTCCACTGGTATTGCCCATATTCTAGAACATTCTGTCCTGTGCGGATCAAGAAAATATCCGGTAAAGGAACCTTTTGTGGAACTGTTAAAAGGATCTCTTCAGACATTCTTAAATGCTTTTACTTATCCTGACAAAACCTGTTATCCCGTAGCAAGTCAAAACCTTAAGGATTTTTACAACCTTGTAGACGTATATCTTGATGCTGTTTTTTATCCCCGGATATCTCCCCTTATCTTCCAACAGGAAGGCTGGCACTATGAGCTGGAAAATAAGGATTCCCCATTGATCCGTAAAGGAGTTGTGTTTAATGAAATGAAAGGTGCTCACTCTTCACCTGAAAGTATTCTTTACAGCACCTGTCAGCACTCTCTCTTTCCTGAGAATACCTACAGTTTTGATTCGGGCGGTGACCCTTGGAAAATACCTGACCTGACCTATGAACAGTTTAAAGATTTTCACCGGAAATACTACCATCCTTCAAATGCAAAAATATATTATTACGGAGACGATGATATTGAAAAACGTCTGGAGTTCACAAACCAATACCTCCAGAACTTCGATCAGATAGAGCCCAGTTCTTTCATCTCACTGCATCCCCATATTAATAAACCTGTAAAAATAGAAAAGCCTTTCCCGTCCGGGTCGGAAAGCCGGGAACAGCAGAAAGGAATGGTAACTGTTAACTGGCTTCTTCCTGAAACTTGTGAATTAAAAACAAACATGGCGCTTTGCATGCTGGAATATATTTTTTTGGGTATGCCTGCTTCACCTTTGAAAAAAGCTCTTATTGACTCCGGATTGGGTGATGGAATTGCAGGTATAGGCCTTGAAAATGAACTGCGCCAGATGTATTTCTCAACAGGACTAAAAGGTGTTAATGTTAAAGATTTTCAAAAAGTGGAAAAACTGATCCTTGATACACTAAAAGAACTGTCTCAAAATGGAATTGACATTAAAACCATTGAAGCGGCCTTAAATACAATAGAATTCAGGCTTCGGGAAAATAACAGCGGCAGTTTCCCTCGCGGCCTCTCTCTGATGTTAAGAGCGCTTACCACCTGGCTGTATGATAAAGATCCTTTAAAGACGCTTACTTTTGAAGATCCTCTTAACCAGTTGAAATTAGAGCTTCAGTCTGAACAAAAATTCTTTGAGAAGCTCATCTCAGAACACTTTTTGCAGAACAATCACAGGACAACCGTAGTTCTTAAACCGGACGCTGGACTGGCCCAGAAAAAGAATGCAGAGGAACTGAAAGAGCTTCAGCAGATTCGGTCAAAAATGACGGAAGATGAAATTCGTATGATCAGTAAAGATACAAAGGTGCTTCAAAAAATGCAGAACACTCCCGACAGTCCAGAAGCTCTGGCAACAATTCCATCTTTGGATCTTTCGGATATTGAGCGGAAGAACCAGCTGATACCTTTAGAACTGATAGAAGAAGACGGTCTTAAGTTCCTTTATCATGATATCCCAACCAGCGGTATCTTTTATTTTGACATAGGATTAAACCTTCATCTTCTGCCGCAAAAATATTTGTCCTATGTGCCTCTTTTTGGGCGTGCCCTTCTTGAAATGGGAACCAAAAAAGAAGATTTTGTGTCTCTCTCACAGCACATCAGCTGTAAAACCGGCGGAATAAAAACCGGACAGTTTGCATCCAGCATAATGGATTCAAAAGATGCTACAGCATGGCTGCTTTTAAGGGGCAAAGCCACCATGGAACGCGCCCCCGATCTTCTTGAAATTCTTTCAGATATTTTCCGCAGTTCAGAATTTGATAACAGACAACGCTTCAAACAGATACTTCTTCAAGAAAAAGCAAAACAGGAGCAGAAGATAATACCTTCCGGACATCTTATCGTTAACAGTAGAATAAGGGCTCACTTGAACGAATCAGACTGGATAACGGAAAAAATGACGGGTTTAAGCTACTTTCTATTTTTAAGAGAACTTGAAAACATCATAGATTCTGACTGGGGTTCGGTTCTGACCTGTCTTCAAGAAATGTGCGCAATCCTGTTAAACAGGGCATCAATGGTAATAAACATAACTGCTGACAAAAACGGCTGGGAGAATCTTAAAAGCAAGGTGACCTCATTCACGGAACTTCTTCCTGCAAAACAAGTAAACCCTGAAAAATGGTTGCCTGAAAATCTTACTGAATTTGAAGGGATGATCATACCTGCACAGGTGAATTATGTTGGGAAGGGAGCTGATCTTTATGACCTTGGTTATACATACCACGGTTCTGTTCATGTAATTATCCATTTGCTTAGAACCACCTGGCTGTGGGAACAGGTTCGGGTGCGGGGAGGTGCATATGGGGCACTCTGCTGTTTTGACAAATTCTCCGGTGCATTCAGTCTTGTTTCATACCGTGACCCGAACTTGCTTGAAACGCTTAATATCTTTGATAAAACCCCGCAATTTCTTACTGAGCTCAAAATTGAGAAAGCAGAAATTACTAAAAGTATCATAGGTGCAATAGCTGAGGTCGATGGATACATGTTTCCGGATACAATGGGTCTTGTATCCATGAAGCGTTATTTAAATGGCACAACAGACGATTCAAGACAAGTTATGCGTGAACAGATTCTGGAAACAAAACCGGGTGATTTTAAAGCCTTTTCAGAGATACTGAATAAGTTTAAAGAGAGAAGCATTGTGAAGGTTCTTGGTTCAGAAAACAGTATTAACCTTGCAAACAAAGAAAAAGAAAACTTTCTTAAAACATTTAACGTGCTGTAAGGCACCGAACCGTATTGTCCTGCCGTGCTGCACAACCGTGATCCAAAAATTATAAAAGGAGTAAAAAAATGAATTTCAAGCTAGAAAAACTCCCCAACTACAGCGGCATAAAAGGACCCCTTCTGCTTATTATCCTGGATGGTTTAGGGATTTTTAAAAAGAACGCGGATGGTTATCCTGGAAATGCAATTGATCTTGCACAGCCGAAAAACATCACAAAGCTTCTTGAAAACGAAAAGATTGTAACTTATCTAAAAGCGCACGGCACTGCAGTCGGGTTGCCGTCAGATGATGACCAGGGAAACAGCGAAGTCGGACATAATGCAATGGGAGCCGGACGTATATTTTCTCAAGGTGCGAGTCTTGTTGACAAGGCAATCAATGATCGTAGCCTTTTCGAGGGTGATACCTGGAAAGAAATGATTGACAATGCTTTAAACAACAAAACGCCTGTTCACTTTATCGGACTTATATCAGACGGAAATGTTCACAGCAACATCTCTCACCTAAAGGCCCTTATAAGCGAGTGTGACAAAAGAGAGATTGAAGAGGTATATGTTCACGGCCTGCTTGATGGAAGGGATGTTCCGCCTTTAAGTGCTCTGCGTTATTTTGGAGAGATTCAAGATTTTCTGTGGTCCTTAAGAGTGCAGGCATTAAAAAATAATAAGAAAAGACGGTATCATATTGCTTCAGGCGGCGGACGCATGGTGACCACAATGGACCGTTATGAAGCTGACTGGAGGATTGTAGAAAGAGGATACCATGCTCATGTTCTTGGCGAGGGACCCATGTTTTCAGATGCATTGACCGCAATAGAAGAGATGCGGAAAAAACATTTTGAAGATGACCAGTATCTGTCTCACTGGGTAGTTCGCGACCCTGAAAACTCTGAAAAACCAATAGCGAAAATAGATGATAACCATAATGTAATATTTTATAATTTCAGAGGTGATAGGGCGATTGAGATTTGCCGCGCATTTGTTGATATGGATTTTAAGGGTTTTGACCGGAAAAGCTTTCCAAAAGTATTTTTTGCAGGAATGATGGAATATGACGGCGACTTGCATATTCCGCCCAAATATCTTGTTTCACCCCCTGCCATTGAAAGAACAGTTTCAGAATATCTTGCGAAGAATAATATTGCCCAGTACGCTATAAGTGAGACCCAGAAATTTGGACATGTTACCTATTTCTGGAATGGAAACAATTCGGAAAAATTCAGTGAAGAAAACGAAGAGTGGGTAGAAATAGAATCTGACAGAATTCCTTTTGACCAGGCGCCGAATATGAAAGCGAAAGAAATAACCCAAGAACTGGAAAAAGCCCTGACTTCTGGAAAATATAAATTCTTAAGGGTTAATTTTGCCAATGGAGACATGGTTGGCCATACCGGGTCGCTTGATGCTGCAGTAAAAGCCGTGAGAGCAGTGGATGAAGCTGTGGGACATCTGGTGGCAATAATAGATGAACTTGAGGGTACGGTAATTATTACATCGGACCACGGCAACTGCGAGCAGATGTATGCGGTAAATAAAAAAACAGGAGAAGCTGTTCAGGGGGCAGGAGGGAACTTTGATAAAATGACAAGTCATACGCTTAATCCTGTTCCATTTATGATACGAAGCCCTGATGTCGGCAAATTTGAACTTAATGATAAAGTTAAAGACCCGGGACTGGGCAACATCGCTTCAACCATACTTATGCTCCTTGGGTTTAACAAGCCTGATGATTATCTGGATTCAATAATCAGTGTAAAAAAGTGATTACCTGTTTCTGGAAGACGGTATATACCGGTTTAAAAATGTGGACTGGAAAAAGAAGGCTTTTGGTAAACGAGGTTATTCTACATTGAAAATATTTTTTTTATAGGGTATATAAAAAGAGTTAAAAGAGGTTTTCATTAGCTGAAAAATTAAATAACATAAAATTTATGCTAATAAAGGATTAAATTATGGCAAAAACTATTATTTCCAATTTTAAGTTAAAAGGAAGAGAGATTCTTTCTTCGTATGCGGCATTCACGCTTGAAGGTGTGATGTCGGCTAAAGTAAAGCGCGGTAAAGAAAATTTTACCATAACTGAAAGAAATGGAATTGCAAAAGGGACATCAGATGGTGAAGCCGAAGCCATTTACATACCAAACGACAAAGCGATAAAATCAATCAGTAAAAATATTGAACCTCTTCTGCCTAAAAAGGTTGTCATCAGTAAACCTCAGGATATTCTGGATGCCTGTGGAGAGTTTGATTTGAAACTTGTTGAAAAAGCAGGACCGAACAAAAAAAACTGGGGTGGTAACGCCTGTCTTGCCGCCTCCACCATATTTTTTCAGACCCTGCTTAACGCTTCCGGATACAAAGCCTGGGAGATACTGAAACCCAAGGGCGGACTTAAAACCTTTTACATGCCGAACATTGCTTTTAACATGGTATGCGGAGGAGAGCATGTGCCCGGGACAAAACAGGACATTCAGGAAATGTTCTTTTTTGCAATGAACGAAAAATCGGTCAAAGGTGTTTTCACCACAGGCGTGAAGTTTTTCAAACAGTTTGAGAAAAATCTTGTGCGGGACGGTCTGCCCACAGGTACAGCAAAAGAACGCGGTTTTGTTTTTCCGGTTAAAGATAACTTTGAAGGATTAAAAAGAATTAAGGAGTGTGCAAAACAGCTGAAACTGAAAAATACAGACTGGGCAATCGGAACAGATAACGCATTTTCTGAACTACAGAAAACAGATATTCTTCGCAATGAAGGAAAATATGATATGCGTTTTTCAGGTATGGGGATTAAAACACGCCAGCAACTTATAAACTTTAACTGGAGTGTCGTAAAAAGTGCGCCAAATTTTGTAACCATGGAAGATCCCGGAAGTGAAAGCGATCCTGAAGCACACCGCCTGATGACGGGTAAGTACGGTAACCGTGTACAGATCGTCATCGATGATGCTGCAGTAACACAGATGCGTTTTATTATTCCTTTCCTGGCATCTCCTGATCGCAGCAAAAGATGCGGAAATTCCGTTTTGATTAAACTTAATCAGGCTGGTACCTTTACTGAAACCCGGCTGGCAACGGAAATTGTACTCGGGCTGGCTGATGTGAAGACTGTTGAAAAATTTCTCACAGCCCGTAATGATCTGAAAAATGTTATCGAACAGCTGAAATATCTCGGTATTTATTCTTTAAAGGAAGCAATTATAAACATAAAGAACAGCGGGTTCACCGCATTCTTTTCCCACCGTTCAACAGAAGGAACTTCTGAATTTCTGCCCTACATGCCGCTGATATATGGGGCGGTATCCCGTAAAGTGTGGTTTAAGGCGGGAGCGCCAAACGGTGAAAGAAACCTCCAGAACTATAATCCGCTGATACGCGCAGAAGAAGAAATGCTTGAAAAGAAAATCAAGACAGTTGTGGCAGGTTTTGGAGGTCTTCCTGATGAAGTGGAAATCCCACTTTTAAAGTGATGTTCCGCATACTCCGCTGAAGAGGGACTAGCTTGCGGGTTGTTAGATTTCATGTTATAGGCAGAGACATGCTGCTAGCTTTTTATATTCGAAACCGAAAAATACAGATCCTGGCGGACTGAAAAATATGCCTGTCAGGGTCTATATCCTTAAGGATTAGGGAGGTTTGTAATGTCCAAGCACAAGATTGACTGGCAGATAAATCGTAAAGG
>JAHEEI010000004.1 GCA_024640785.1 Pseudomonadota bacterium | reverse complement strand
TTGTGACCGGCAACAACGAGCTTGCTTCCCTCTTTATAAATTGCCTGGGCAAGTACGGTTGCAGTGGTTGTTCCGTCTCCCGCGGTATCTGAGGTCTTGCTTGCCACTTCCTTTACCATCTGTGCGCCCATGTTTTCGAACTTGTCTTCAAGTTCGATCTCTTTGGCTACGGTTACACCGTCTTTGGTTACGGTCGGTGATCCAAAACTCTTATCAATAATTACATTTCTTCCCTTGGGGCCAAGGGTTACCTTAACTGCATTTGCCAGAGTATCTACACCCTTAAGCATTAAGGTCCTTCCGTCCTGACCAAATAATATTTGCTTTGCCATCTTCTTTCTTCCTCCGTTTATGAAAATTATATGTATTTATTATAATTTAATTTATTTTTCAATGATTCCCAGAATATCGTCTTCTCTCATTATCAGGTGCTCTTCTCCGTCTATCTTTACTTCTGTTCCTGCATATTTACTAAAAAGTACCTTGTCACCCGCTTTTACGTCCGGTTTTGTTTTCTGTCCGTTATCCAGAATCTTGCCGTTTCCAACTGCGATGACCTTACCTTCCATTGGTTTTTCTTTTGCTGAATCCGGAATGATTATCCCTCCTTTGGTCATCTCTTCCTCTTCCATTCTCTTTACTATTATCCGATCCTGTAATGGTCTTATCTTCATCTCTTCCTTCCTCCTTCTCGGTTTATATGTTTAATATTTATTGGTGTGCCTGCAACTTTAGGCACTGTTTTATGCTTTTTTTGATTGTGGGCCTGTTTAATATCTGTAAAAGTTAAGACTTAATGATCTATTGTCAAGGGGGGAAAGAAAAAAAATACAATTCCAGCAAAAAGGTGCTCTAACAAAAAAAGATATGATTATATATGTAGTTACACTCTTTCTTTTCTTGACCCCAGCTTCATAATCTTCTATTTTTTATAAAACATAAAAAAGGGGGGATAAACATACCGGATCAAAGAGAAGAAAATCCTCGTCCTTGGAGATACTACAAAGTTCTTAATTAAAGTTCAGACTGTAAAGTTCAAAGAATAGTTGTTTATCCAGGGAAAAGGCTAAGTCTTCAGCGGCAAAAAAGAAGAGATGAAAATTGGCTTGTATTAGAAGGAAATGCAAGGATCACCCTTGACGAAAAAATGGTAGGCCTGATAACTGGAAAATGTGTGGATATTAAGCGAGGAGTTCTTCACAGAGTTGAAAAAACCGGCCAGAAAAACTTGTCTTTTATAGAAGTCCAGACCAGGGATTCTTTTGGTGAAGATGATATAGAACGGGTTGAAGATGATTTTGGCAGAAAATAATTTTACCGCTACTCTTTTTCCGAACTTTTTGAGACAATTACCCTGGCAGGCCTTAAAAGTTTTTCTTTGAGACAGTACCCCTTTTGATATTCCTCAATAACTGTATTTTCCTCATATTCATCATGTTCCTGCTGTGCCATTGCTTCATGTCTTTCCGGATCAAAAGGTTCCCCGACAGAATCAAAAGGCTTAACATGAAATTTTTCCAGGGCGCTGACAAACTGTTTCTGTATCATTTCAATACCTTCAATGACAGGCTCAACTTCCTTTGATGCTTTTGCCTGTTCAAGGGATCTCTCAAAATTGTCCATAACAGAAAGAAGGTCAAAAGCAAATTTTTCATTACCATATTTTATTAAATCTTCTTTTTCCCGCGCTACTCTTTTTCTATAATTTTCAAATTCCGCCATGGTTCGAAGCAGTCTGTCTGACAATTCGTTTTTTTCCTTTTCCATTTCTTCAAGTTTTTTATTCAGATCTTTTTTTGACATAGAGGACTTATGACCATCCATTGTTTTTGTATCCTTTTTTTCCTCCTTGTCTTCCATAGCCGAGGAGCTTATTTCAACGATACCTTCTTCTCCGTGTTCTCTGTTTTCGTCTGAAACCTTTTTTTTAGCTGCTGTCACTGTTCTGAACCTCCCGTATCATTTTCATTTATTATTCTTCAGAAAAAAGTAGTTTTATAAAGCTAAGGACTGCATTTTTTTTGTCAAGGGGTAAGAATAAATTTATTTATATGTACAAATTTCAATATTTTTTACTTCGTTATTGAAAGAAAGAGTATTAGGCTGCTTTTCTATATTTTCCTGTGACATAGACTGTGTTTTTGACGACTTCCTCCGGCTCTGCCATTAGTTCAAGAGACACTGTTACCCCGGGTGCGTGTTTATAGAGAGCTTCAAAAAAAGGATCGAAGTCGATTCTTCCCTGCCCAATGGGAAGATGATCGTCTCGCTTTCCATTATTATCATGGAGATGAACATGTCTTAAACGCTCCCCCATCTTTTCAACCCATTCTGCAGGAGAAAGTGACGAGGCAAGATTGGCATGTCCGATATCAAGACAGAGACCGATATTTTCATGGTCAACAGCATCACAAAGCTTGATCCCCATATCAGGGTTATGCTCCATTACATTTTCGAGAACGATCCTGACCCCCAGTTCTGTATATTTTAAGATCTCATCCCTCCAGAATTGTGCGTTTTCTTCAATCCAGTTATCTCCAAGGCTGAACCTTTCAAGCTCTTCCGACCACCTTGCATGCAGGACCAGCGTATCGGGTTTAAGCTCACACACCATCTGATAGGTCATATCAAGCCTTTTCCTTACGGCTTCTCTTACCAAGTGATCCTGACAGGTATAGTCCATACCAAAGAAAGGTCCGTGAACAGCCAGTCTGCCAGGCAGTTTTTTGGCTATGCTTTTATGCTGAGAAAGTTTTTCGTTCCAGGCTGAAATAGATTTAGAGCCTGTCAAGCCGTAATTCTGAAGCTCAATACCGTCTACGTAATCCTTAATATAAGGAATAAACTTCTCTTCTTCAGGGCTTCCGTGTGCGCAGATCATGAAATCCATAAGTACTCCTTTGCTGTATTATAAGTCAACATATTAGCATATTTATTTCATTATAGAAAACCCTGCTTTTTGTTCAAAGGTTCAATTTTTATTTGGCGTCCCAAAAACAGGAAAAATTTTGGGTTTTTCTGTTTTCAAAATTATAATTAATTCTCAAAAACACTTTTAAAAAACCGGTTTCCTCCTGCCATGACCCAAATCAGGCTCCATAAATCCAGTGTTTGCTTGACACTTTAAATATCAAAGCATATACTTAAAGATTATTAAAATCGATACGATTTAAGTTATTAAGATAAAAATAATCAATCATAAAAACTTATAAATGCTTGTAAAGGAGAATAAAATGTCAAGGATTTTTAACTTTTCTGCGGGCCCATCCACTCTTCCCCTGGAAACACTCCAGGAAGCGGCTGAAAAACTAGTGGATTATGAAAATTCAGGAATGTCGCTTATCGAAATGAGCCATCGCGGGAAACAGTATGATGCTATTCACAGTGAAACTATTTCACTGGTTAAAGAAATACTTGATGTTCCGGAAGATTATCACGTACTGCTTCTCCAGGGCGGAGCCACCCTGCAGTTCGGCATGATCCCCCTGGCTTTTTTGCAACAAGGCATGACTGCGGATTATTTAAATACGGGCTCATGGGCAAAGAAAGCACTAAATGATGCCCAAGCTGTCGGAAATGTTAATATTGCCTGGGACGGTGCAGATGAAAAATATACCAGAACGCCCGCCAGAGACGAGCTGAAACTTTCACCTGACGCAGCTTATGTACATATCTGTTCAAACGAGACCATCGGCGGTATCCAGTTTCCTGATTTTCCTGATACAGGGAATGTGCCTCTTATCTGTGATATGTCATCTGAAATTATGTCCCGCAAACTTCCCTGGGATAAGATCGATATGGTTTATGCGGGGGCACAAAAAAACCTGGCCCCTTCAGGAATGGCACTGGTAATTATAAAAGACAGCCTGCTCCAAAAAGCAAATAAGTCTCTTCCGGCATATTTAAGATATGATATTCATGCTGACAATAATTCTCTTTATAACACCCCGCCGACCTTTGTTATCTGGATGACCTGTCTTACCCTACGCTGGATCAAGTCTATCGGCGGAATAGACGGTGTGGCAAAAAGAAGAGATGAAAAAGCAGCCATGCTTTATGGTGCAATCGAAAACAGCAACGGTTACTATATGAATCCTGTTGACAGAGCAAGCCGTTCTCCGATGAACGTGGTTTGGAGGCTCCTAAATGAAAACCTTGAGAAAAAGTTTATTGAAGAAGCAGGAAAAGCAGGTTTAAGCGGTCTCAAAGGACACCGGTCCGTAGGCGGGTGCCGAGCATCAATATATAATGCCATGCCGGTTGAAGGCGTTAAAACATTAACCGGTTTCATGAAGACTTTCAGGGAAAATAACGAATAAATTATTATCACAGATTAAACATCTCAAAAGGCAAAGCCCAAAATTTCAGAGCTTTGCTTTTTTTTTAAATAAAAAATTGAATCCGAGTTACAGGAGCTCTTATTTTCAGGATGGAAGAATAAAACTACCCATTATCATTAATAGCTTGCAGTATTTTTCAACAAACAAAGAAAAGGGTCTCGGCCCCCTTCCCGGCCGCTTATTCTGGCCCTGTATAATATTTGGAATATGGCTTTAAGTATAGCAGATTATATGACCTGTAAATTATTCCGGAGCCGCAGACTCTTTGCTAGCACCGCGAGTAAACAATCTGTAGATCAGAATTTCATCTTTAACCAGCGGCTGGCTGGCTTTGTACACAAGCTTCATGTCCGCTCTTTGCTTCACCTGTTTAAAGAAATCTGCCCCCTTTTCTCGGATACTTTTTGTCCTCGGATCGTTGTTTATGATCAGATATTTATGATTGTTTTTCTGGGCAATCTCCATAATCCGGACACAGGAGGCTCCCTGGTCAATATTAAAATATCCTTTCATTCCAGCATAAAAAAAGGTTTTGTTTCCGCTCCACGATATACAGTCTGCTCCTGAGGGGATATTTTTCCTTATCCATTTTCCAGCTGTTTTTTCCGGGCTACTGCGCCAGGAATAACCATTTTTTGAAACAGGCCGGAAAGTTTGAGGCAATACAGCCAAAAAAATAATTAAAACCAATACAGACATAAGACCTTTTCTGTTTTTTAATACACTCTGCATTTCTTCCAGACCAATGGCACACCAGATATAGAGAAACGGCACAACAGATATTAAGTGTCTGTACTTACTCTTAAAGAGCGCAATCGTCATGACATTAAAAATGATGACAAAGAGTAAAAATAATTCCTGTTCTTTTCGAAAGGGAATGGCTTTGCGATAAAAAATTCCCATAATCATCAATATAAAAAACCCAAACCCAACGGCTTTGGGCATCGACTTGATATAAGAAACCGTATTTACAAGCATTTTTTCTAAAAGCAGTCCGGGGGATCGTACAATTATCTGCACCAGTCCACCTGACTGTTTATAGGCTTCCCGTTCTTGCTTTATATCTCCAAACATTTTAAAGGAGCTTTTGGTCTTGATTGGCAAATTTTGTTCCAGTTCCGGGATTTCTCTAATCATAAAAGATGTTTTTCCGCTAAAAGTCCATTCTCCGGTCTGGGCGCGAATGACTGAAAGACGGGGATATATGAGGAGAAGAAAAAGAATGATAAAAATACTGAAGGCAAAACATTTTTTTACTGCGTCTGTAAACACAACCCGGAAGCAGCTATAAAGCATCCAGCAACCGATTACAAAAACAATACCGATACCTTCCGGCCGTGCATAATAGGCAGCCGCAGCTACAAGAGAAAATATAATAATCCCTTTTGCCGCTGGTTTTTGGACAAGGTCGTATCCGGCCAAAACTGCCCAGGCATAAAATAAGGCATACGGCAGATCAGTCATGACCTTACAGGCAGAAGCATTAAAAATAGGACTAAGCGCAGCCATAAAGGCCATGATAAGGCCGATACGGATGTTAAAAAATATTTTACCGATGAAGTACATTAATATTACCATTCCAGAACCGGCTAAGCCGGATACGACTTGACCGGCCAGCTCCAGATCATCGACCACAAAAGATGTGATGGTAATGAGAAATGGATAAAAAAAGGAGATGAATTCATTTAAATATTCTCTATAATTTCCTTCCAAAAAACTGCGTGCAAATTCAATATAAAAAATACCGTCTCTGGAAATAGAAGGGGTAAACCCAATATTGATTGTTTTTACCAGCAAACTGAGAAACAGTGCCAAAAATAGCAAAGAGCTAACTTTGTGACGTGTATAAAATGTTATTAAGTAATTTTTCATTCACTTCCATACTTTTAAATTTCTATATTAACCTTAAAGTAATTGCTCTTAAGTGAGAGTATTTAATGCTTAACGCTTAAAAGAAAAGGCAGGGCTTTTACTCCGCCTTTTTTAAAACATTACTTATTTCAAATAACCACGAGTAACCTTATCCTCCAGCCAAACGCTGTCCGAAGGTAAAAGCAAGGTTTAGGTCATTCTCATTATTTTTCACCTGTGCTTTTTCAAGGTTTCCGGTGCTAAAAACCTCACCGATCTTCTTTAATTGAAAATCTTTTATATTTGAGTCAAGCACCCTGAGAAGAAGCGCAGAGGCAGAAGGAGAAAAATCACCCTGACTTACCACCATAACAGCCTTCTTACCCATTATAAGCGGTTTTGATTTCCCGCCAATAATTTTTCCAGAGTCATCTCTTATTACTTCCATTTTTCCAAGGGGCTGAAGCCGTGCCCAGAAATTTGTCATTGCAGAGGACATGGTATGTACATGATTCGGAGTGCCGAAGACATAGGCCTCTGCCTCAATCATTCGATTTAAAATTCCAGGCATATCATCATCTATCGGACAATCCCTGTTTCCCATAAGGGGAGAACAGAGACCGCAGCCATTACAGTTTTTAATATCTGCGCTATAAAGATATATCTTTTCCACTTCCACATCAGTTTTGCTTTTTACTCCTTCTATAACTTTGTCCATCAAAGTATCAACGTTTGAATTCTTTCTCGGACTCCCCACAAATGCCATTATTTTCATCTTAAATGTCTCCGATATTCTTTTAATTTATATTAATCTCTAATATTCTCCAGATTCTCTCTGCAGGAAGGCTCCATAGAAAGTACGGGTTCAAGTTTTTCACAGGCATAATCATCACATAACCCACAGCTCTCAAGCCCTTTTTCAATCGCACATTTCCTTATTTCACACATCCCGCAATAGCTGCTGTGCACACCCTCGGCAAGACAACCGACACAGTTCACATCTTCAGACTTAATCTCCATGCTAAACTGTTCTGACCACAATTCGGCCACTTCCGCCCTTTTTTTATCATCATCTTCCTTCGTGGCAATATAGGCTGGACAGGCTGTACACACAAGGCCACAGCGTGAAGTCATTTTTCCCATAGCATCCTCCATTAAATAATTAAAAAACCAAGAAGCAAAAATTATGTTACGGAAAGATTAAAAAACAATAAATATTTTAACCTCTATTTTACCCATAAAAAAGGTGCCCTTTAAGACACCTTTTTACCAATTATATATGCTACCCGTTTATCTCTCTTCTCTTACCAGACAATAAGTAAGCTGGTTAAACGGGTCCGGACAGCAGCCCTGCACAATGTTGCTGACACCCTCCCAGACAAGCCCACCCCTGAAAGAAGTAGGGTCATATAATGATAAATCCCACGATACATAAAACCGAAGCAGGTCCCCACATTGAAAACATCAAGCTCCAGCCTTTCGCCTTCCCGGTGTCCCCAGACACAATTATTAGCAATACTTATTACTTCAAGGTATATCCTGAAATTGTCAATACCCGAAAATCCCTTGCTGGTCATTTCAACAATCTTTGTCCCTGTCCTGAAAAAAGACCTGTTCTCTTTTGCCTTCCGCTTAACATCAAGATGTACCACACCTTCCGGGCATATCCCACTATGCGAACCGGGCTCTTTTCCCCATTGTATTTCTCCGTCATGGTGACAGATAACGATCTGGCTGTGGACAGCCTGGTACATTCCTCCGCACAAGCCGTCACTGTTCATGCTGGTAACCTTGAACCTGTTTTCTTTACAGTGACCTAGGGACAGCTGCATGAAACTTCTGTGATGGTTGCCTCCTGATAATAGCGGTTAACAACAGCCATTATTCGGGAAACAACATCATCATCGTTCATGTTTTTATCATTTCAAAAATCTTCAATTAGCTCCTAATCAGCCATTATTACAAAACTTTCAGTCAGTCAACTTATTAATTCAGATTAACAGTAATACTCCTTCCTAAAAAAGTACCTCCAGCGTCAGTTCCGTCAACTCATGACCCACGGAATTTTCCAGCATGAGGCCGCCAGGATCTTTGTCTTTCAGATTCTGACGAATCGCCTGCTTACGTTCATGCAGTCGTTCCAAATATACGGCATCAGCGGGTTCATCTTTTTCCCAGAGATCATAATAAATTTTAAGGTAGTCGGTTGCAAGGCTTAAGATGTTCTCCTGGGTCTCCTTTGTGCTTGGACCAAAATCAGCAGTCAGTGCATAAGGCGATGAAAAAGCACGCCACCAGTTGGGATCACGGGTTCCTCTTTCAGAAAAGTTCTTAAGCCCCTTATCGTACGCATCCTCCAGAGGGTCCAGATAACGTTCCATATACGGCAAATCAACAATACAGTCTGCCTGCGGATACAGGTCTATAAGCATATAGCTTCCCTTTGCGCTTTCAGCCCAGAAAGAGGAATAGATTGGAAATGCATAGTCATCTTCAGGCCAGACACTTGTTGTATAGCACATTAGTTTGTCTCGAAAGGATTGCACACTGAAAATAATCTTTTCAATCTTAGGCGCTGTATAAAGATACTTATAGCTCCAGACAAGCCCCCCGCCCTTCATGTCCCAGAGCTTTGTTATATCTTTTCCCTTGTAGGTTTCCATTTTTTTCAGACCGAACTTGTTGAGAATTTCCATCATCCTGTCTTCATAGGAGGGAAACGTGAATTTTTCTGGCATCATTAAAACTCCTTTATTAAATTATTTAAGCTCACTAAAAACCAACTCTACCATACTTAAAAATTACAATTAGTCCTTACATAAAATTTTATTTTAACTCCCGCAACTTAAAATTATCAAAGGAAAAGATGAGATTTTAAATAGGGGAAGCATGCATATATACTTAGTTTTCATTCACAGAAATAAACTGGATCAAAGAAAATTATTTTGTCCACAGGTCAGGATCAGCAATTCCAAACTTCACCGCACTTTTAACTCTCTCCACAATATTTTTTGCAGCAAGTGTTTTCATACTTTCAGCCTGTCGCCGTAACTCTTAAAATTCATTTAGAAACTGTTTTTTGTTTTGTCTTCTGTTTTGATCATATCCTAATTTACTGTATATATACCATCATCAAGCTCTTCCGCTTCCGCTTCCTCTACAAAAACCTCACCAATCCTCTGTCTGCGCTCCATTTCAAAAAGATGCTTTACAATCCGTTCCTGTGTCGCATTTTCGACATCAACAAACTGTGCATGATATTTATAACCTTTCAATTCTTTGTTATAGGGTAATGCATAAAGAATCTTTAAAGAAATATCAGAAAATGAGGCACTAAGAATATCAAAATTCACCTTAAGCAAATCACCTGCTCCCAAGACCTTATCATGAATAAAGCTTAGCCCTCCTCCACTTATGGTGCAGGTATTGATTATAAAGGGTTCTCCTTCTACGGTTTCAGCATCACTACTCATGGTGGATTTTTTAAAAAGCCTGCCTTTAACCGGCATGACTGTCTTAAAACGAAAGTCAACTCTTGACTGACTTCGTTTCAGGCTGGATGAGTGCTGCAGTTTAATCATGCCGGGAAGTCCGGGCCCTAAAACAGTTAAAACGACCCTATATCTGGCATCTCCCTCTCTTGCAAATGAAAAGATTACTTTTTCACCGGAAAGAAAATTACAGGCCTTTTCTTTTTGAGGATCATAATTCAACTTGAAGTCAAAAGGACCGGCCTCTATTATCTCTGCCCTGTTTATCATAAGAACCATACGGCCGGGTACTTTAACACTTTTTCCGTAAACTGACCCGGTCTGACCTGCAGTAATATTACGTGTCGAAACAAGGGGAACAGAACTTGGCAGATTACCGTAACCAAGTTTTTCCCTTAAGGACATAAGCGTCATTCCTTTTTCTTTTTTTTTCTCCGGTAGCTCTCTTCTTAATGTAAGGTCCCTAATTTCTCGATCAATACAGCTTTCGAAAAGTTCGACCGATTCAAATACCGTATGAATTTTTGAAATTTTTTTGTTTTTCAGCATGGACAACAAAAGCGCTGCTTCTCTTTCGTTAAGCCGGGACATTCTCCTTCTTATTACAAATTCCTTTCTTGACAGTGCTTCTTCTTCCCGCCTTATTCTTCTTTTTTCAATTTTATCTCTCGTATCAAGCCAGGCACGGTAAACCATGAAAAATATAAATACAATCATTATTCCCAGTACCATTACAAACCTAGGGTCTTTTCTGCTTGGATTTCTCCACCCTATCTGGTCGAGGATGCCTTCTGCACAAACAGGTTCTGCTGCAAATAAAATTATAAATGCACACGGAAGCATAAATCCTAGAAGCAACATTGTCCTATCCCTGACATTTTCTAGCATATCAATAGCATAACAAATTATAAATTAATTATCATATTTTATAATATTTATAAAATTATATTTTATTTTTACCCGAAAAATAGCATGATTACCTCGATTTATAACAAAACTCTAACATAAGCAACATATTAATCCGCGATAAAATAACTCCTGCACAAATAAAAAATATTAGGAGGGGCTCATTTTTGGGTTGACAAAGCTGTTTTTATATTATAATTCCTATAAATAGTATTTACGTTATTATTGTTTGTATAATTTTTATGTTTTAATGTTAATATAATTAATATGGTTTAAATTATTAATATGGTAAAAAAGAAGGCTGCTTCAGCACCGTCTCTGGACAAAACATCCGGAGAAACTGAAGAAAAAAATCAGGCAGCGCCCCACAAAAAAGTAGGGAGGCCGAGGGAAATCCATTATCCCCTGGAGAAGAAATTTACCCTTATGCTGCCGAAGGAAATACACCGGTCATTAAAAATAAAATCCGCAGAGCTTGAAAAACCAATGACCACCATGATAATTGATGCAATAAAAGACGCTTATAAAATTTAATTTAACTAACTTGATTGATTAAGAACAAAACAAACTTTTTTTTAACTATAAACATAAGGGGGAGCAATCATGGGCTTTCAATTTGAACAAAACAACAACACCCTGGGGGCAAGCATTAAAGTATTAGGAGTAGGGGGCGCGGGCTGCAACGCGGTCAACACAATGCTCAGCTCAAATCTTAACAGTATTGAGTTCATTGTTGCCAATACTGACCGACAGGCACTTGACGGCAGCACATCTCCAATAAAGATACAGATCGGAGAAAACATCACTAAAGGTCTTGGGGCGGGAGCAAAACCCGAAATCGGCAGAGACGCAGCAACTGAAAACAAAGAAGAAATAAAGCGAAATCTGGAAGGAGCAGACATGCTGTTTATCGCGGCAGGAATGGGCGGAGGAACCGGAACCGGGGCTGCACCTGTCATTGCAGAAATAGCAAAAGAACTAGGCGTTTTAACCGTTGGTGTAGTAACAAAACCATTTGCCTTTGAAGGAAAGTCAAGAAGTTACGTTGCGGAAGAGGGCCTTAAACAGCTCAAAAAACATGTGGACTCTCTTATCGTTATCCCCAACGAAAAACTTTTCAGCATCTCCGGCAAAACCATATCTCTTCTGCAGGGATTTAAGATGGCTGATGAAGTTCTTCTCCATGCCATAAAATCCATCTCTGACCTGATAAACGTTCCGGGGCTTATTAACCTTGATTTTGCAGATGTTAAAACAATAATGGCCAGTACGGGAATGGCTTTCATGGGAATAGGTGAGCACAGCGGTGAAAACAGAGCGGCAGAAGCCGCCCAGAAAGCAATTTCAAACCCTCTCCTTGACGATATTTCCATCAAGGGCGCTAAAGGCATCTTGGTCAATATCACCGGCAGCAAATCTCTTACTTTTGCCGACCTTCAGGAAGCGACCGAATTTATACAGCTTAAAGCCCATGAAGATGCAAATATTATTTTTGGAGCTGTAATAGACGAATCAATGGCAGACAACTTTCAGATAACGGTTATTGCCACTGGTTTCGAAAATATAAAAGCAGAAAAAGAAGAACCTGAGACGAAAGCAGAGGAGCCCCCTGTAACACCCGCTTACAGGGAAGAAAATCAGAATGTTACCAAAATAGGCACCATCATCGGTGAATTTGGAGAAGATAACACTTATGACATACCGACATTTGTGAGAAACCAGCAGGCAATGTAGCTTTTAAAACTCAGGCAATAAAAAGAGGGTCCACATCAACTGTAAGCCTTACACCCTGTGTTTTAGCCTTGCCGCTGCAGTGCGCCATCAGCTTTGACACAAAAAGCCTCTGGCACTTTAAATTAGACCCCTTAACAAGCATCTGATACCTGTAGCGTCCTTTGATCTTTTCCCACAAAGCACTTGCGGGCCCAAGAATTTCAACGGTTTTGAAATCATCGCTGCTTGAAAGCAGCTGCCTCGCAAAGATACCTGATTCTCTTGCACATGTTTCCACACGAATCCGGCTGGTACTGTCAAACCGGAGGTTAATTATCTTTTTATAAGGAGGATAACCAGGCTCTTTTCTAAACCCTATTTCCATCTTATAGAAACCTTCAAAATCATGTCGTTGCGAACAGGCCAGACTGTAATGATCCGGGTTATATGTCTGAATAATGACTTCCCCTTTAACCTCACCCCTCCCCGCCCTTCCAGCAACCTGAGTTAAAAGCTGGAAAGTTCTTTCCCCGGCATGATAGTCCGGAAAGTTAAGAGACTGGTCTGCGTTGACCACACCGACCAGAGTAATATTGGGAAGATGATATCCTTTAACAATCATCTGTGTTCCGAGAAGAACATCAATCCTGCCATCATAGACTTCTCTAATAATTTTCCCTGAATCACCTTTTTTTTCAGTTGTATCCCTGTCCATACGCGCGGTTCTTGCCTCAGGGAAAATACTGCGTATCTCTTTTTCCAGACGCTCCGTTCCCCAGCCGGTAGGAACAAGAAAATAGCTTTTGCATTCGGGACACTCCTCCGGAACAGGAAATGAAAAATTGCAATAGTGACAGCACAATTTTTTTTTGTTCATATGGTGGACCAGAGAAACATCACAGTTTGGGCACTTGAAAACATGCCCGCATTCCTGACATATATATGCCGATGAAAATCCTCTGCGGTTCAAAAAGAGAAGACTCTGTTCACCAGCTTTAAGTCTCTTTGTTAAAGCATCTTTTAAGGCTTTCGAAAGAATCCCGCCTCCCTTCTTTTTCAGGGTCTTTTCTATCCGCATATCAATTATCCGAACCTCCGGAAGCTTCCGGCCTTCAACCCTTTTCGGCAGCTTGCCCAGCATATACTTTTTCTTTAATGCGTTATGATATGATTCAATGGAAGGTGTTGCGGAGCCTAAAATAACCACCGCATCGGCAAGTTTACCCTTTAGAAGCGAGAGATCTCTTGCGTTATAACGGAGTTTTTCATCTTGTTTATATGACGGGTCATGTTCTTCATCAACAATAACTGCTCCCAGATTAAGAAAGGACGCAAATACAGCAGATCGTGCACCAAGCACTATCTTTATGTCTCCTCTTGCTATCATTCTCCATGCATCAAACCTCTCCGTATCGGTAAGGCTGCTGTGAAGCATTGCGATAGGAAAATTTAATCTGGAACTGATACGGTCCCAAAGCTGGGTAGTAAGCGATATTTCGGGAACCAGATAAAGGCACTGTCTTCCCGCCTTAAGTACCTTCTCCATAACCTTTAAATAAACTTCTGTTTTTCCGGAACCGGTTACACCATGGAGTAACAACGGAAAATACTTTTTCAGTTTTATCTCCGGTTCCAACCGTCTAAGAACGGCTGACTGATCAGAGGTAAGACGGTTAATCGGCTCAACAAAATTTTTATCATTTATTTTCGGTCTCCTGAATATTTCCCGAGCTTCAACATTTATAAACCCTTTTTCCACAAGTGATTTAAGCTGTGACGAACAATTCCCAAAAACCTCATTTAAAAACACTTCAGAAACAACTTCTTTTTCTAGAATAAAAGAAAAAATCTCATGCTGTTTTTTTGATCTTAAACTTATATCGCCCAAGCTGCCAACAACAGAAAACCATTTCTCTTTCTTTATCCTGGCAGTTCCCTTCTGCTTTACAAAACATTCAATTAGACCCTGCTCACTCAGGGTCCGGATATCATAGTTAAGTTTTTCCCTTCCTAAATTCTTTTCAAGATATTTAAATGAGGTTTCTTTACGTTTATTCAGTTCCTGAAGAACCGTTATCCCGGAAAAATCTTTTGGCGGCTCAGATAAAAAAATTTTCCCCCTCTCAGTAATTGAAACAACACTCTTAAACTCCGTATTGATGCCGCCTGGAAGCGCTGTTTTTATAGTCTCTCCAAAAGGGTGATAGTAATAATCTGAAATCCATCTGTAAAACTTTAAGTCCTCTTCATTAAATAGCGGCTCGTCATCTAGAAGATCATATATCTCTTTAACCTTATCTACCTGCCTCTTTTGAGGAAAACCGACAACATATCCTGTTAAGCATCTCCTTCCAAACGGAACCAGAACACGCATACCGATACGAAGCCTATCTTTAAGCTTAGAAGGATACTGATATGTAAAACTGTTATACAGAGGAAGGGGTACCGCAACATCTATTAGGTTCTCACAACAAGAAGGAGAGGTCATATAGCAACAGTTCCCAGTAATTATTCATTTCTAAAGGACATGCTTTCAGGATGGCATAGAAAGGGAAACATTGAAAACTTTTCAAAAGCCCTCTTTATTCAATATAAAACGAAGAAGAAGCCTCCGGCAGAGAGACAAACCTGGCACAGAACCCTTCTACATCAAAAGCAAATAAGGGACTGATCTCAACACTAGCTTCTTTCGGAAAAAGATCTTGCTTTCCAGATTTATAAATCCATTTAATGCATCTTTCAACCATTGCTCTACGGGCTGTTTCAGGAGAATCCTTTCCCTCACTATTTTTTACCGGTGAAAACTCTTCCGAGCGTTCAACCTCAAGAGTCGCAGACCTTTTTGCGAAAGAAAGAGCATCAAAAATAAACATCTCAGGCTTTATACTTTTAATATATTCCAAGGTATGAGTGCCCGACTTAACCACCAGTGCAACCGCATCTTTTACTGCAAGATGGTAGGGAAGGCCTTTGTTTTCCTCGCTGTTAAGCTTTTCGACAAAATTTCTATTCAGCATGTGTATTGCAATATTTCCGCTGTTAAAGAGAAGGCTTCCGTCTTCTTTTCTTTCCCTGACCTTCTCAGATGAAAGCTCGCTATATTCTATGCATCCGAGCTTACCGTCAACCTTGCCAATTATACCAACCCTTTCATCAGGATCTGTTTTTCTGACCACTTTTGAAGATATCTCACCGTGGATGGAAATATGAGCGCCGGCAAAAAGCGGATCGGCAATTTTCACCAGTGGATTATCAACCTGGAAATAAAATATCTCTTCAATGCCCGAATTTTTCATTTCGGTTAAAGCGCCGGAATCATAAAGCGCCTGTATGGACCCGCCGTGTCCATTGGGGTTTTTTAAAAGCTTTTTGTCTCTGGAAATAATAAGCTTCCCATTGAAGTCAAAAGAAGGAATCTGCTTTTGGATAATAAAACGGACATTATGCTCATTTAACCCTAAAAAACTGTTCTTCCTGAAAAAAGAAAGAGTTTCTTCATTATTCTCATTAGACGTCATGATGTACCATGGAAACTCTTTTCCGTATCTTCTCTGCAGGGCAAGAATATTTTCGGAAAAAAGTTGAAAAAGGCTCTTGCCTTTAACCGGTGAGATCGGATAGCAGCCTTTGGGACCATTAAACCCGAGTCGGGTACCCTGTCCTCCCGCGACCAGAAAAACCGCTATCTTACCCTGGCTTAAATAATCCTCACCAATTGCATAGAGCCTTTTTTTCTCTTTAACAGAAACGTCCCCTTCGTCAAAGGAAAGGACATCAGCCGCGCTAAAAACTTTTTTCTTATTTTTTGAAGTAGGCAGCTTTTTATAGGTTTCAAAAAGGCTATCCAGAAGTTTAAAATCAACCTGCTTAAGATCATTGATCAGAGCCTCTTTTTGCTCCGCAATCATTAAACCAAGATGTTCTAAAATATGCTCCTGACCATTTTCAATTAGTACTTCAGAAATTTCCTTAACCTCTTTCAAGAATATCCTCACCTTTTTTATCTTATTGCTTTTCTTTTTGTGACAACAGTTCATTAACCTTTTCAAAAAGGCTTTCAAGTCTGGACGACTTTACAACATATGCATCTGATGCCCAGGTCTCAAAATTTTGTTTATATTCACCATATGCCGTACATAAAATGGCTGGAACATCCCTTGATTTCTCCCTGAGCTTTTTAAGAAGCTCTATACCATCCATACCTGGCATCTTAATATCGATAACTATCAAATCAGGCTGCTCACCATCAAACACCTCAAGAGCTTCTTCTCCATTTGCAGCCAGAACAACATTAAAACCTTTCTCCTCAAACTCCTCCCTGTAAAGAAGCCTAATGCTCTCCTCGTCATCAACAAACATTAATTTCTTCATGTTTTTACTCCCTGACTAAAAGATATAATATGTTATGCTTCGACTCAAAAGCGCCCCTAATAATTACGCTACAACTGTTTCACGCAAATGCTGCGCAGCCTGTTCAGGCGGTGTTGGGTTTATATAAAATCCGGTACCCCATTCAAAACCAGCCACTTTTGTAAGTCTTGGTATAATCTCAAAATGCCAGTGGTAAAAATCATTTTCACTGTTATCCGTTGGAGAACTGTGAAGAATGTAGTTATAAGGCGGAAAACCTAAAGCCTTGTTTATTTTTTTTAGAACAAGACTCAAACACTCCGCCATTGAAACGAACAGGTCCTTGCCGGTAACCTCAAAAGAGGAAATGTGTTCTTTTGGAAGCATACATGTCTCAAACGGAAGTCTGGGGGCATAGGGTTCAAAAGCTAAAAAATGATCATTTTCAACAACAATCCGTTCTCTATTCTTAAGTTCCTGTTTAACAATATCACAGAAAACACAGCTTTTATTTTTTTTATAATATTCTTCAGCACCAGTCATCTCTTCAACTGCTCTTTTGGGCGCAACAGGTAAAGCGATCACCTGGGAATGGGAATGTTCCATTGAAGCTCCCGCAACTTCGCCATAATTTTTAAAAATTGAGATATATCTGAAACGGGCGTCTTTTTTAAGGTCATTAATCCTCTGTTGATAGGTAAACAGAATGTTTTTAAAATCTATAGCAGAAAGCGTAGATGCGTTGGCATTGTGATCTCTAGTCTCAATGATTACTTCATGAGCTCCTATCCCCTGCATCTTTTCATATATTCCTTCTTCCTGCCTTTCCAGATCCCCTTCGATCACAAGGGCCGGAAACTTGTTAGGCACAACCCGGAGTTTCCACCCCGGCCCATTAATCGGAGAATTTTGATCACGAAAAGCAAAAACCTCTGATGGGGTCTTATCCTCATTCCCAGGACACAAAGGACAAAACCCTCCCCTAGGTCTGCTTTTCTCCACCATAAGGTCAAAAGGGCGTTTTGTTCTCTCTGTTGATATTATAACCCACCTGCTGATTATTGGGTCTTTCCTTAACTCCGGCACAGTTGTCTCCTTGAGGGTTAAAAATTGTCATAAAATGTTAAGCATACCTGTATTTATAAAATTTCACAAAGGTAAAATCAATTACAGAAGATATTTTTTTCTTTCTGTCCGGCAAATGTGCGGGGGCATATTTTTATTGTTTTTTCCTGAGTATCCCCGGGTTTTAAAGCTATTCTCCAATGAATAAGAAATGTCGTTCCCTGATATGTCCTTTCAAGGCCTTCTTCTGACCGGGAAACAGTTTCAATAGGAAACCGCCACAAATCAGAACCTGCTGGCAGCATCATATCTATACCCAGCCCGCTCCATTCATCTATAAGTTCAAAACGTGAAAGATTTGTGATCTTACCTTTTGAATTTATCACCAGCTTCTCTTTTTTATAATCAGGAAAAATACAATAGTGCAGAGGATTGTCTGCGGCAAGAAACGAAAAATTTATCTCCACACCAAACCAAAGTGCAAGATCCCTGCTGCTCTGGTTTTCCAAGGTATATTCAGCGCTGACCTCCATTAAAGAATCATCAATTAAAAATTGTTTGCGAACACCTATCGATTCATGGCTGGCATCATTTCTCGCATCCTGCATCACAAAACCGTTTTTTTTAAGCACAAAAGAGAGCTTTGAATTATTTTCAATTTTTTTTATTTCTGAAAGCAAGTAATCGCCATCAACAAAGTTCCCAATTTCAGAATATCTTGACATTGAAAAGGAGTCCAGAGTGGTCCCCTCTCCGATAAAATGGTCGATAAAAGAATGACGGGGATACCAGTCATATATAAGCCGGTTGTGCAGCCCCTCTTCCTTAACTTTTGAAAGATTGTGTATTGAAACAGGAAAACATTCATCATCCGGCATCAACTCTTTAAAATCTTCTATTTTAAGCTTGCGATGATAGCCCTCCATTCTTCTGGTCATCATATTTAAAAGGTTAAAAGATCCGGATTTAACATCAAACTCAAACAGGCTTCCGCCGTCCTTTGGAGAGAAATATAAATTTAGGTTCCTGCCGGAAACAATAAGCTCATCCGACATATTTTTTCGAAAATCAACAACACTGTAATCCAGCCACGCTGAATTAGTCTGGGTTAGACCATCAATAATTTTTTCAGCACTAATAAGATGTTCATAAACTGCGTGCCGAAGATAATTAAGATATATTCCTCCGAACAACCCATGCCAGTAAGAACAGTTACACTGTCCCATATAAAGTTCCTTTCGGGCAGCAGCAACAAGGTCACTTTTTTCGCCATTTAATTCTTCTTCTACCTTTTCAAGTTTTTCACTTATCATCAGCATCTTTTTATGCATCTGATTGCTTTCAGGATATTTAACCAGAAAATTGTTCCAGTCTCCTCCCCTTATAAAAGGCCTGTATTTATCTTTCAGATCAAGATCCTTAAGCTTTTCTTCCATATCTTCATATCTGACAACAGCATCGGAAGGCAGCGCCCACGCCATCATCTCTTCATAGGAAACAGTGGGAAGATATATCCTACCCTCTGGTTGAGAAATAGAAAGATATTCAGAAAATGTATTCATTTCAACCATCCCAAAGTTTTTTTCAAGCTCACAGAAAAAAGCTTCAAGCCAGCCCTTCTCATAAACCCAGGAATATGTTTCGGGCCACATTCCAAATTTCTCACCGTCATCAACATATGTTATGGCAATATCTTTTACATCGCTTGCATGATAACGGAGATACTCAATTATTTTCCGCGGCTTCTCAAAAGGAATCATATATCGAAGTTTCATATCAATTGGAAATATAGAAATTGTCTTCCCTTCTCTTTCGGACGTAAAATAACCGAACACCTGTTCGTTAGAAAGTCCAGCATGAAGAAAGTGCGTGCTGTCCAAAAGAGTATATGAAAGTCCCGCTGAAGAAATAAGCCGCGGCATCACCGGATCCCAGACCCTTTCCGGCATCCAGCATCCTTTTGGCTTAAGATTGAATTTTTCCTCTATAAAACTATTCATCATCTTCAGCTGCCCTTCAATATCACGTTCCGGTAAAATAGAAAAAATAGGCTCATAAAATCCTCCGCCGATTATTTCCACCTGTTTTTTTTCAACAAGGCGCTGAACGGTTTCTATGAATTCCGGATCTTTTTTTTCAATCCATTCTAAAAGCGAACCAGAAAAATGAATTGCGGCTTTAATCAGGGGATGTTTTTCAAGGATTGAAATAAAAGGCTTATAAGAGCAGGCACAAGCCTTTTCAAAGACATGATCAAAATTTCCAACGGGCTGGTGGTTATGAACACCAAACAAAAAGTGGATCTTTTTCATAAAAAGAACCCCATTAATTAAAAGAATATCTGGTAAACCAAGTGGTTGAGGCCTGACAACATTATACAAATAAAAAAATTCAGACAATAATACAAACAAACTAATCACAAATTGTCTATGTCTTAATTGTTTCTTTATTTTTTAAGCATTTTGAAAGTTTTTAATTTTAAGCTCAAATTGCAAATCTTAAAATCAGCTGTAAGTTTATAATCAGCCTGTACTTTTCTAATTAAAACAGCAATTCCAGCAAAATAATATTTGCTGGAATTACCTATCCAAACCCTTCAACTATAACAGGTTCTTATACACTATTGGTTTCAAAAGAATGCAAAGCTTGAAGATTATCCCTGTCTGGCCTTTTCCAGTTTTTCCTGTTCTTCCTTACATTCAATACAAAATGTTGTCACCGGCCTTGCTTTGAGCCTTCCCTCTGTTATCTCTTCGCCACACTCTTCACAAATTCCAAAGGTTCCGTCTTCAACACGATCAAGAGCTTTGTCTATTTTTGATATAAGCTGCCGTTCTCTATCCCTGATACGCAGCATCCGGTTACGGTCACTTTCCTGGGTGGCCCTGTCGTTCGGATCAGGAAATGCTTCTTCACCATCTGTCATTCCAAACATAGTCTCTTTTGCTTCATTCAGCAAGCTGCTCTTACGCTCTATAAGCAGATTTTTAAAAAAATCCAGTTTTTCTTTTTCCACTTAAAAAATCCTCCTTAAATACAGTTAACAGCCTGTATGCTGTTTTTACTTTTATACTTTTATCATATTATATATAACATGTAGTTTCCAGCATTAAATCACTATTTCAGAAACTGTATTTAGCTGACAATACTTGTTCTATTCTCTGATAAAGGTGCCGCTTTTACCTCCGCTCTTCCTTAAAAGTCTGAGATCTGATATTTCCATCGCTCTGTCAATCGCTTTACACATATCATATATTGTAAGAGCCGCAACTGACACCGCAACCAGAGCCTCCATTTCAACTCCTGTTTTCCCGACAAGCTTTGCTGTAGCTACTACCTTGATCCGACTGTTTTTTTTATCCGGTAAAAAATCCATTTCAACAGAAGTAATATTAAGAGGGTGACACATCGGGATCAGATCCGAAGTCTTTTTCGCAGCCATTATTCCGGACACCTGAGCAACACCCAACACATCGCCCTTTTTGATCTCACCATCCATTATTCTTTGAAAAGTCTCCTGCTTCATTGAAACCGTAGCTGTTGCAGTTGCGGAACGTTCAGTATTGTCCTTAGCCCCGACGTCTACCATTCTCGACCGGCCTGATTTGTCAAAATGTGTCAGTTCACCCATAACTCTTTTTAGTTGTATCTTCCTATTTATAGCTTAATATATCTTTCCTATAGCAAAAACACCAAAGCGTCAAGCTAATAATTTTATGGCAGCATTAAATAATTCTTTTTAATTTTTTAATGAATAAATAGATAACAATTATCCATGAATTTGTAGCAGAACCTTTAAAGTTACAAAGTTTTTTGTAAATTTTTTATAACAGCTCTTATGAAAAATATTTGACAGCTATTGTTTGACGCTGCTGTGATGTTTCATGCGCCCACATTACCAAATTCAAAACCTCAAGTTTAACAATTATATATAAACATGACCGGCTTTTACTGCCATTTTTGTTTTGGGATTAAGGTGTCACTTTATTGGAAACAACATGGCAGATTCCATTTATATTGACATAAGAAAATCTCTTTACTATAATTTAAGATTTTATACTTACTCACGTAAAATTTAACTCCCTAAATGATTCTTGTTTAATTTGTTCGGAGAAATAAATGGGTTATCCTTCATTGAAATATAATAGAAATGCGATTGAAAAGGGTTATACAAACCAGATCCTTGAAATAGATTTGACTGAAAAGAAAATCACTGTAAAAGATGTTCCTGAAGAAATGCAAAAGCAGTTTGTGGGTGGCAGAGGATATTGCCTAAAGCTGGTATATGACGGAACAGATAAAGACACAAAATTTGACAGTCCTGAAAATGTGCTTGCTTTTGCCGGGGGACCCTTTTGCGGTGAGACCGGTTTTGCAGGCTCAGGCAAGTTTATAGTAGGAACAATTTCACCGCTCACCAATACTTTTTGTGATTCGAACGTTGGCGGTCACTTTTTCCCTTTGGTAAAACTTTCCGGATTTGATGCAATTTCAGTTGTGGGAAAGTCAGATGAGGAAGTTGTTATTGTTATTGACGGCAACACCTGTGAGGTAAGTATAAAAAAGGCACCTGCGACCCAAAATACCCTCCTTGAAGCCGATAGGTTTGTTGAACAGTGGAACGGTGTCGGTAAGTTGTCAAATGTTGCGTTTGTATGCGCAGGAATAGGCGCTAAAAACACACAACTTGGATGTATAAACAGTGTTTATTATGATGTGAGAAGGAAAAGATGTCGTTCAAAACAGGCGGGAAGAGGCGGCACAGGGTCTGTAATGCGTGAAAAAGGTCTTTGGGGTATTGTTGCCAAACGTGACCAATCAAAAAGTAATGCAAATAAACCTGCGGACCGTGAACGCGTCAGAAATGCCGGCAAAAGTTTAAGAAATGTAATAAATGAAGTCGATCCCAAAGCCATGAGCCTCTGCACTCAGGGAACAACCGCCTTAATTGACATGATGAACTCTTTTCACCTGCTTCCGGTAAATAATTATCAATATGGTTGCGACGAAAGAGCCCATAAAGTTTCCGGTTCAATTTTTGAGAAAAAATATTTTAAACAGGGCCATCCTGATGGATGCTTTGCAGGGTGCAATCTTGCCTGCACAAAAGGATATGATGAACACAGGCTTTTAACAGGACCTTTTGCAGGCCGTACTGTCGCGGTTGACGGTCCCGAATATGAATCAGCAGCCAATATTACAAATCTTGGTATCTTTGATATCGAATACATTTTTGAATACAACTTTTACTGTGATGAATACGGTATTGATACCATAAGCACTGGAGTGGTACAGTCTTTTCTCTTTGAAGCTTATGAAAGAGGGCTTCTTACAAAGGAAGATACAGAAGGACTGGAACTCACCTGGGACAATGCAGAAAGTGTTATGGAACTGCTCCACCGCATGGCAGCAGGCAAGGGAGATTTTGCCCTTTCAGCTGGAAAAGGTGTACGCTATATGAAAGACTGGATCGCAAAAAAAGCTTCGACCCGAAACGGCAGACCTTATAAAGATATCATGGAGGAACTTTCTCTGTTTGCCATGGAAACAAAAGGCTTGGAGTTTTCCATGTATATATCTAAAGAATCTCTTGCTCAGCAGGGAGGGTACGGTTTTGCCCTTAAAGGACCGCAGCATGATGAGGCATGGCTGATAGCAATCGACCAGCTAAATAAAGAACTTCCTACTTTTAAGAAAAAAGCAATGGCCCTGAAATGGTTCCCTCTAATCAGAACATGGTTTAATGTTGTGGGGCTGTGTAAGCTTCCATGGATTGATGTTCGTCACCCGGAAGCAAAACACACGGATGATCCATCAAAGAATCTTCCCACAATAGATTACTATCTGGAACTTGTTAATGCTACGCTGGGAACTAATAAATCTCTTGATGATCTGCTTACAGAATCGGAAAGGTGTTATCTCCTTCATAAACTTATTAACCTTCGCCAGGGGTTTGGTACCAGAGAACATGATATGCTCCCGCTTCGCGCTATGGCCCCGGTATTTATGAACGAGTATGAATCCAGAAAGCCATATTATGAAAAGTACCTCACTGATGTTGCGGGCCTTGACATTAGTTCAAAAAGCGATAAAGAAAGACTTGAACTGCTTCAGGTTTATCGCCGAAAAGAATATGAGAGACTGGCGGATGAAGTATATGATGAAAAGGGATATGACTGGCACGGGATTCCTCATGATGAAACCTTAAAAAGACTTAGTCTTGACCATGCAGAAAACCTTGAAATTGTAAGCACAGCAAGAAAAAGAGTAAACTAGAATATTTGGCTAATTCTTTCTTTTTCTGATCTTCGCATATATTGCTCCTCCAATTGCGAGAGCAAAAATAATGATGAGAAGTATAATGGTAAATTGACGGTTGTGATTGTAAAGTTTATCATGAGCCCAGATCCACGCAGCTACTGCAATTGCGTCACCTATAATAACTGTTGTAAAAGTCAGTCTTGTGCTCATACCTAGGAGATATCCCACCATTACTCCAACAAGCGGCCCTGTACTCCAGAATGGAAATATTACAAAAACCATCAGACCTATTGCGCCATACGGCGCAATTCTCTTTTTATGCTCCAGGGCAATTTCATGAGTATGTTTCAGCCCCGGACCGATAATGGGCCAGTCAGAAAGATGCTGGTATCCCGAAACAAACCATGGATAAACATAAAAAATGATGATAAAATCGATCATGCAGCACTCGTAGAGGAGAAAGTAGTGGTTAAACCCCTGCATCAGACCGACCCCAACGTTTCCTGCCCGACCGCTGACAAAATGTGCCAGCACAAGCTTCCAGACATTATCATATGGAGAACCTTCTTTGATTCCAAGAATGATAAACAACGAAAGCGTGGCAACAAGAAGAAAATGACCTGTTGCTCTGATATACTTCAGAGTTGTTTTTGATGGTTCGCTGGGCAAATTTGTGTTTGCTTCTTTAGGCATATGTCCAGCCTTTAAAAGAGGAAACAATGATTGTTGCTTCTTATTTTGTATGTAACACAGATTGGTGGTTACGGAAAGTAAATATCTTTAAACTCTGAGCTTCAGCTGTGAGCCGTGTTGAAACAAAATCCGTTTTGCATTGACACGGTGTCTTTTTCATTTTATATTTCCATAGTACAGAGGTTGACGAGGCCTGTATTTTAAAACGCATTAATCTTTAGTCAGGAGATTTCATGCCCTCATCCAGCAAGCCTTATACTTTTGACAGAGTATTCCGTATTTTTATTACAGCCCTTTTTTTTGCTGCTGTTCTCTGGCTGATGAAATATCTCTCTGATGTGCTGATTCCCTTTGCAACGGCTTTTCTTCTAGCATATCTTTTAAATCCACTGGTAAACCTGGTCCAGAAAAAAATCAAACATCGGGCTGCGGCTGTATTTGTAGCATTGATTATGGTTTCAGGTCTTCTTTTTCTGGCCGGTTTTGTAACTGTGCCCTTGATTAAAAAAGAGGTCTTTCATGTATCAAAACTGATTGTGCGTGTTGCAGAAGATCAGGAATTATCAAAAAGAGCTCTCGAATATGTCCCTCCCGACCTATGGGAAAGTGTAAGGTCAATGGTCCGGGGTGAGGAAATGGACCGTGTAGGTGATATGCTAGGCCGAAAAGATGTATGGCTTATTATCCAGGCTACAGTAAAAAAGATCCTGCCGGGCCTATGGAAGATGTTTCAGGGAGCTGCAAACTTTTTTTTAGCCTTGATGGGGTTTTTTGTTATTTTTCTATATCTGGTTTTTCTACTAATGGATTATCAGAATGTCAAAAAAGGGTGGAAGACCCTTGTTCCTTCAAAATGGCATTCAGACATAGAAAATTTTGTTGATGATTTTAATATGGGAATGAGCAGATATTTTCGAGCTCAGGCTCTGATCGCTGTTTTGGTAGGTTTTCTTTTTTCTATTGGTTTTATAATTACGGGGCTACCCATGGCCATTTTCTTCGGGCTTTTCATAGGTCTTTTAAATATGGTCCCCTACCTTCAGATTGCGGCAATCATCCCCGCCTGTTTGCTGGCTGTTTTACAAACGATTGAAACAGGAACAGGACTCATGACGACTGCTGGCCTTACCCTGCTGGTTTTTGCAATTGTTCAAATAATACAGGATTATATTTTAACTCCAAGAATTATGGGCAAAGTTACCGGACTTTCTCCAGCAATCATTCTGCTTTCTGTGTCTGTCTGGGGAAAACTTCTGGGTGTTTTTGGTGTTATTATTGCCCTTCCGATGACATGTTTGCTGTTGGCATATTACAGGCAGATTATTGAACCTGAGAAAGAAGAATTGGCCACATAAGAGAAACCTTTTTGTGACACTGGATTAAACACCTTGTTTTGATACTTTTCTTGTGAAGCAATCGATGGCTATGCCTTTAAAATTTAAAATATGCTGGCTTAGCATTGATGATAAATAATAAATACTGCTATGGGCTTTGACATAAATATATTTTCCCAGAACATATTTTTTGCATAAATATTTAATTTTAAAAAATAATAGGATTTTCAAATGGAAAATGAGCATGTAACCCCTTTTGTTGATGCAACCATTAAGGTCCTGGAAACCATGGCTTTTGTTAAGCCGGTTGTTAATGAGACCTGTATCTGGGACAAGCAAAAAAGTGTGGCAGAAGTGTTGGGAATAATAGGTTTTTCAAATAGGGATGAAAACATAAAGGGCTTTATGACCATCGGCTTTACAAAATCAAGTATTATACAGATAGTTTCAACCATGTTTTGTGAAAAATTTGAGACCATGAATGCTTAGGTTAGAGAGGCCGTGGGTGAAATAGCAAACATGATCTCAGGTCAGGCAAGAAAAAGAATATCATTACTGGGCACTAAACTCGGGGCAGGCCTGCCAACTATTATTTCAGGAAAAGATCTTAAGTTAAACAGGCCAAAAGGCAAAAACATGACTATGGTGAAATTTGAATTAGAAAAGGGATTTTTTGAGCTGGGTATTTGTCTTGAAGGTTTGTCCGGCTAAAAAACATATATTTTTAGACCTTGGAATAAAACCCTAATAAACAGACAATCAGATGATTTCTTCCCTCAAAAGCAACACATTATTATGATTAAAAAACTCATGAATAATATGTTTTAAGGGCTCCGTATCACAATTAAGCGATCCGGAGCTTTATTCTTTATCGTAAAAGGAGTTTTTTGTTGGCTGAGAAACAAAGATCTATTACGGGTGCAAGAATTGATACTCTATCCGGTAATTTTATAATATACCAACATGAAAAGGGTCAGCGCTATTCCACAGACGATATGCTCGTTGCTTGGCTTGCAGTTAAGAGTGCAAAAAATATTTTACCTTCGCCAAACAGGTTTCTTGATCTCGGGTCGGGTCTCTGCTCTGTCCCAATGATATTTCTGTGGGCTTTTCCTGAAGCAGAAGGCTATGGTATTGAAATCAACCATAGCAGATTTATGCTTGGGAAAAAGTCTCTTGAAGTAAATGGTCTTTCATGCCGTTTCAAACTCCTCCATGCTGATATCAGAAATAAATTTCTTGATGAAAAGTTCAAAATCGTGACATCCTCTCCTCCATATTACAGAAAAGATGAAGGCCCTGTCAGCTCTAACAGTGACAAGGCAGGGGTAAGGTTTGAACTGAATGGAACTATTTTTGATTACTTCAAGTCTGCCTCACATCACGTTGAAGAAGGCGGTTTTTTTACCACGGTTTATCCTTTCCAGTATGCTGAAAGAGTTTTTGATGCAGCAAAAAACTATTCTTTTTGCTGTGATTTAAGAGTAGACGTGATTCCAAGAAAGACAAAACCTCCGCTTATTTCTCTTTTCAGATTTTTAAAGAAAAAAAAAGGACTTAATGAAATTGAAACACTTTCAGTCAGAAATGAAGACCAGAGTTTTACAGAAGAGTACAAAGCTGTGAGAAGGGAACTGGGATTTAATGTGCCGGCCTAAAGAGAACCCTGCTTTATATTTTTGATAACATACAGCTTGTCTTTTGTCCGAACAGGCCTATCTGTTTTAACCGCAAGGATAGCTCCTTTTTCAGCACAACGGATCTGCACATGTTCTATCTCCATTGAACCGGCTTTTTGAGAAAAACTACCAGTTGTTGTGCCCTGAAACATTATTTCATCACCTTTTTTAAATCCATTGCTTTCGATTTTAACCTCTGCCACCCCTGCCTTTTTATAGTATTTTATTACATAGCCTGAATACTCTTTTCTTGTGGTGGCAATGTTACCGTGTTTTTCAGTCCATTCATTAATCGGTTTTCCAAGAAAGAACCCCGAAGAAAAGCCTCGATTATATACTTTTTCGACTTCTTTTAAAAGCTCCTTTTTCAGCTTTTCAAACTCTTTTTTAAAACCCGGGTTTTTTCTGTTTTCAAAATAAAAGTCAACTGCCTTTCGGTAGGCTGAAGTTACAATGCCTACATATTCAGGACTTCTGTTTCTTCCTTCTATCTTAAAACTCTCTATCCCTGCTTCTATCAGCTTTTCAATAAATGGGAGTGTGCACAGATCTTTCGGACTTACTATATAGTTGCTGCCCACAGAAAAACTGCGTTTTTCTTCAAGGTCTGTCACAAGATATTCTCTCCTACAGGGCTGAATACATTCGCCGGTATTGGCTGATTTATTGAACTGAAACTGAGACAGAAAGCATCTGCCACTAATAGAAACGCACATGGCTCCGTGGATAAAGACTTCTATTTCTATTTGCTCCGCTTTTTTGCCAAGAACTGCTTTCAGGTTTTTTCTGACATTCATAATTTCTTTCAAAGAACATTCTCTAGCTAGGACAAACCTTTTTATTCCAAAACTGTTATAAAAATGAAGGATGCTGCTCGAGTTTAATATCGACATCTGGGTGGACAGATATACCGAAATCTTTTTACTTAATGACGCTGTTATGATTGAGAAATCCCAGCAGATAACTGCATCAACACCCGCCTGTTTTGCCTTATCAATTATCTTTATGGTCTTTGGAATATCTTTTTCATGGATAACCGTATTAAGGGCAAGATATGCTTTGACGCTTTTTTTATGGCACAGATCGGCAACTCTTTTCATTTCCGATATTAAAAAGTTGTCTGCGCCGGCACGCATATTAATGCCTTTTATACCAAAATATACTGCGTCGCAGCCCGCATCAAGAGCAGTCCGCAGGCTAATCCAGTTTCCTGCGGGGGACATTATTTCGGGCTTTTTGCCACATATAATCTTTGCCATTGATAAAGCCTTCCTTTTTGCCAGGTTAGTTCTTTTTTGTATTTTATCATAGCAGCACTTAAAGCTATCTACTATAATAAAAGGATACCAAAGTCATGATATTTGCCGCAACAATTGTTTTTCAGTATAAAACAGCGTACAGGCCTGTTTATTAAAAATTGGCAGGGATAGACCGGTTAGATGTGTTATATATGTATTTCCTGGCATTAGACTTTATTCTTTTTTGAAGATGTTTTAATGTCTTTTTACAGTAAAAAAGCGTATGCTTTTATTAACTTAAAACAATTAAGAAAAGAGAAAAAATGGTTGAAAAAATGACATTTAATGACCTTGGACTCTCAGAAAAAGTTCTGGCCGCCATAAATAAAAAGGGTTTTGAAGAACCAACTGCAATTCAGGCTATGACCATACCTGTGATGCTCAGAGATGACACGAATATAATTGCTCAGGCCCAAACAGGTACAGGCAAAACAGCTGCATTTGGTCTGCCCTTGATAGAAATGATTAATACTGACTCAAAAACGGTTCAGGCCCTGATCCTGACTCCTACTCGTGAGCTGGCGATTCAGGTATCAGAAGAAATCAATTCTCTAAAGGGTATAAAAAACATAAAAATAGTTCCTATATATGGCGGACAATCTATTGACGAACAGTTACGCAGACTTAAAAAAGGCGTTCATATTGTTGTCGGAACTCCGGGCCGGGTAATCGACCACCTTAACAGAAAAACATTAAAGATTGGAAACATTGAGCACCTGATACTTGATGAGGCAGACGAAATGCTTAATATGGGTTTCATTGAAGATATGGAAGAAATAATGAAGCATACAAATCCGGATAAAAGAACCCTGCTTTTTTCCGCAACAATGCCAAAGAGGATAACAGATCTTGCCCGTAAATATATGGATGGCTATGAACTTCTTAAAGTTAAAGAGCAGCTGACCACCAGCCTGACAGAACAAATATATTTTGAGGTAAAAGCTTCTGATAAGTTTGAGGCGTTGTGCAGAATAATTGATATTGAAGATGATTTTTATGGTCTGGTTTTCTGCAGAACAAAGATGGATGTCGATTCTGTTGCAAATCATTTAATAGATAGAGGGTATGACGCGGAAGCAATTCACGGAGACATTTCACAGGCTCAAAGAGAAAGAACCTTGGGGAATTTCAGGAAACAGAGAGTCAATATCCTTGTTGCAACAGATGTTGCCGCACGTGGGATTGATGTTAATAATCTCACCCACGTTATAAACTATTCACTGCCTCAAGATCCGGAGTCTTATGTTCATCGAATAGGCCGTACGGGAAGAGCCGGACATCAGGGCACCGCGATTACCTTTATTACCCCCAGTGAATACAAACAGTTGATGTTCATACAGCGATTTGCAAAGACGGCTATTAAGAAATCAAACGTACCCAGAGTAAAAGATATTATTAATGCCAAAAAGAAAAAGATATACGATGACCTGAATGCCATTCTTGAAGATAAAATTAGTACCGACTACTATAACTGGGCTAAGCAATTGCTTGGAGAAGGTGATCCAACAGAAATATTAGCTGCTACCCTTAACTATTGTTTCGAAGAAGAGCTCAACCCTGATGCCTATGGTGAAATAAAAGAGGTTGGTGCAAAAGGGAGGCCGCTTGATCAACAGGGTAAGGCAAGACTTTTTGTCGCACTTGGTAAAAAAGACAAGCTTAATCCTAAAAAACTTGTTGATCTTATTATGAGCAAAATCAAGATTAAGAATCGGGAAATCAACGATATACAGATAATGGACAATTTTTCTTTTATAACAGTCCCTTTTGATAAAGCAGAGAAAATTGTGATAAGCTTTAAAGAGAAGGGACAAAAATCACTTATCTCCCATGCAAAAAAAACCAGGAGCAGCCAATAATCTTGTTTTATATTTATAATCCTCCTAAACAAAGATATGTTTAGTATAGATAATAAACTCTTTAAATTAATAACTTCAAGAGGCTAAAATGTATTGTGCTGATGATACTGAATCGGTTGAAAAATATTCTTCGGCAGCGACTCTTTCTGATATGGAAGTCTTCATTTTCCCGGAACTCATGTTTTCCCTTGTGCTTGCAAATATTATGTCTCCTCTTGTCTGGCAGTGGAAAAAAGATCCCTGGTTCAAAGACCTGGGGAAAAAAAGTCCGTATAGAAGGCTTCAGCGCACCAAGCAATTTATCATGGACTGTTTTTCATTCAACCTTGACCTTGACACCTGGGGCCTTACTAATAAAAAGAAAGAGCTGAAACGTTTTTCTTCCTTTGTTGATGAGGACATTCTGACCAGAAGCAATGCTCTCTTCGGATATGAAGGTGACAAATACTACTTTGATCTTGATATCAGGAGACACTTTGGCTTGGACAAATACACCTCGGATATAATTCCCTACTGGAAAACGGAAACAGCTGAAGCAATGGATGCTTTCAAGTATAAGGAAGGTTACCCTGCCGGTGCCGGCGAGTGCGTATCTCTTGCAGCTCTTTATACAAGCCTTCTTTTTGTAATTGCAGAAATTCCCTTGAGCAGTATGTATATGCTTGCAACCCCTCTTCATTCCCAGAACTTTATTGACATAAATGACGGAATTATCACGAACAACAGACGTATTGTTACTAAAAACATGTGGTTTAACGGTACAGAGATGTCTGACAAGACCCGGCGTGCCCTTCAAAACGAAAAGGTAACCATTGTGGTCAACAATACCGGGTACATCCATACCATGTATAAAGAAGCTACCATTTCACCGGACTCTTACCGTAAACTCTCAAAAAAGCTTGGACAATATCTTACAACGGACATTAATTTTGAAATTCTGGCAAATTTTTTAAGGCATAACAGCAAAATACAAAAATGTTTCCAAATTGCCCACAAGTGCTGTGGAAAACCCAGATTTATAGAGTCTGAGAAAGTGTTTCATTATGAACACAGCAGCAAGCTTCGTATCGGAGACAATACCCAGGAAAAACTTCTCCATGAAATTGATGAAGATGAATTTTATCCCTCCCCGATTCAGGGAAGGATTCTTCTTGACGATATCGAGTCCTTCTTTAAAAAAGGGGGTGTATCTCTCGATTCTTCGTGTGACATTGAGAACCTGAAAGCACATTTAAAAAGCTGTTGCTACAATGTTGAAGAAGTAATAGCAGATCTTAAAAAATTCTGCAGGATTGAACCGGATTTGCCAGATGCACGAAAACACTGGGTGGAAAAGGAACCGCTTATTTTTGACAAGCTATCAAACCGCGAAGAAATTATAGAATATCTCGAATCAATGAGAGATAAAAACTCGGTGGCAGATCTTGCCTTTAGTGCTTACCGAGACCTGGAAAAATCTCCCTGGAAACCATTTTTAAAAGCTGCGATAGAAAGAAACCCGGTGAGCATAGAAGGCAGCAAAGACCTTGATAAGGAGGGGTTAGCCGAAAAACTATGGCTGATGGAAAACGAATCTATTTACGATAGTTCCAGACTGGCGCAGCCGGATGAAGTCTGGAACTATAACAGGGGGGATGGTATTGAAAAAGCTATTTGCCTTATAAATATTTTAAAAAATCGTTTTCCTGAGGATCAAATTAGCTTAAAAGGAGATGGAAAAAAAGTCTGTGTTGCAATAGGCAGGAAAGAATATGCTTTTCAGACCACCAAAGGACTTGGTTTACCCAAAAAAAGTGATTTCGACTTTTGAAAATGTTGTCGCAAAATTATCTCTTTACATCTGGGATTATTGATTTCAGTGGCTGTTGAAAGAAAATAAAAATTTTACTGTAAGCGCCTTCCTCTCTGTTTAACCGTTTCCAAAAAATGCTCCCTATCACAGCACATTCTAGGCCGAAAGGAAGATATCCTGTAAACCCGAGAAGTGGCATTTCAAAAAGACTGTACCTGTGAACATAGGGTACAGAATATATCCACTTTGCCAGACTGTAATAATTCCACATTTCCCAGAAAAATCCGCAGATCAAGGCGGACAGCGATGATATGACAATGACGCTCCAGTCCCCCTGTGAAGGGGCAGAAAAGATGTGCTGTTCCTCTGAAAATTCCTGAAGGGAAACTATAATGATAAGAGGCGAAATCCAAAGCAGGGGATAAAGCTGATCCGGAAAAATTCCGATTAATGACAGCCCTGCGACTGAAGAAATAAGGAGCAACACCCATATTTTTTTTGATTTAAAAACCATATTTATTTTATACCCTGAAAAAATTCTGAAAAAACAAGGAAAGGTGGATAAAAATTCAGCGGTTGAAAGAACGGCAGGAAGAACCGTTGAAAATGACAAAGAGGCAAACATAATATATTCTGCCGGACTAAACCGGTAAACTTCCACATAGTACCAGTTTTGAACAAAACGGTTAAGAAATTCAAAAAACCACCAAAAAACCGAACTTACAGGGAAAAGGAATAGAAAATATAATGGGTCTTTGAGCATTAAGCAAGATTTGCTTCGGGCATAGCTTGCTCCGTTTATGACAAGGATATAACTCATCCATAAAGGAGTAAAGGTATGCTGCTGGAAGAGACTGAACCATTCGAAACGTGTCCAGGCCAAAACCCAGAAAACGGTTCCAGATAAGATTCCAGCATACCCCCACCAGGGGAAGTCCCTTTTTATTAGCCTGCCATTATCTTTTAAAGAGTGTTTGAATAGTCTGATCAGAAAAGGCAAAACCAGAAAAAAAACAAGTGTTCCCGTTCCGAGAAAAACGCTTAAGGAAAAAGGCGCGTGTCTTACGTATCGGGTTGTCGGCGGGAATTCGAGGTATAAAGTGACCGCCCGTCCAGAACAAATGATGCCCATCAGCGGCAGGCCCAAAAGCATCAGGCTAAGAAAAAAAGTCTTTATAAGAAATTTATTCATAGAGAAGAGTAAAAAAGGTTAAATATTAGACAAAAGATATCCCGCTAGATCGTACTTACCTTTATGGTATCTGTATGCCAGGGTATTTCATAGTGGCTTCCGGTAAGAAGGATCATTTTGTCGCCTTTTTTAAAAAGTTTTCTCTTTAGAAGTTCTTTTTTTAAAGCACTTACAGAGCTCACAGCACTTTTCAGATTTTTGGCTTTTATCAGGACAGGATAAACATTGTGAAGCAGCGCCATCCTGTTGCAGAACTCATCTTTGTTTGACGCAGCATAAATATTTGTTTGAGGCCTGAATTTAGAAAGAATTCTTAATGTCATTCCAGAAGAAGAAAAAACAGCTAACCCCTTTTCCTCAGTAAGGTATGAAAGATAGGAGGATGCTGCGCAGATTGCGTTTCTGATAGCATCGCCTTCAGGAAGGTCAAGCATTTTACTTACTCCTTGCGGAACAAACTGTGAAGATTCTATCTCGCGTGCGATCTGGGTCATAACATTGATAACCTGTTCAGGATGTCTGCCGATTGCTGTTTCACCGGAAAGCATTACAGCATCTGTTCCGTCAATAATTGCGTTTGCCACATCACTTGCTTCCGCTCTTGTGGGTGCGGGGTTTTCTATCATGGTTTCAAGCATCTGGGTAGCTGTTATAGTAATCTTCCCTTTTTGATTTGCAAGACCTATTATTTTTTTTTGTACGACAGGCACATGGGCAATTGATATCTCAACAGCAAGGTCTCCGCGAGCAACCATTATACCGTCGGCTGCAGTTATGATCTCTTTGATATTATCAAGAGCTTCAGGTTTTTCGATCTTTGCAATTATCGGGATTTCTTCCGCATGCTTTTTCAGGATTTTCTTTAGTTTTATAATATCTTTTGCAGTTCGGACAAAAGACAATGCAATATAATCAACTCCTGCCTTTGCTCCGAATACGGCATCCTTCTTATCCTTTGCCGTTAGAGAAGGAAGGGATATCTTTGTGTATGGAAGGTTTATGCCTTTTCCGGTTAAAATCGTACCGCCACTTATCACCCGGCAATGAACAGCACGTTTTTTTCTTTCTGTCTTAGTGACCATTAGCGTTATTGTTCCGTCTGCTAGAAGAATTGTTTTCCCAACCTCTGTGTCATCTGCTATATTAGTGTATGTTGTGGGCAATACCTTTTTATTATCATGTCCGGAGTTTCCGCTGAGTATAATAATATCGTCTTTTTTAACTGTTACAGGGCTGTTTAGTTTCCCCACCCTAATCTTTGGTCCCTGGAGATCCTGAAGAATTGCTACCGGTTTTCCAGCCTTTTTGCTTGCCGCCCTTATTTTCCTTATCATTTTAAGGTGTTCGTCATGCTCTCCGAATGAAAAATTTAATCTGCAGACATCTACCCCAGCCTTAAAAAGAGCTAGAAGCATTTCCGGACTTTCGCTGGAAGGACCGATTGTTGCGATGATTTTGGTTTTTCTAGAAGATATACTCATAAAGGCTCTCTGTTGTTTTTTATTAACTTATATAACAAAATAATTTTTATTCAGCAAACCAGTAACCGTTAATATATACAGTTCTAATGCTGTAAAAAGCCAGATTTGAAAACTTGAAGAAAATTTTTGAAAATCCTAATAAACAGACTGTTACTTATTCCTTGAAATGTTCAGCTTGTGAACAGCCTGTTTACGAAGACATCTGCTTATCTGTGAAGATGAAAGTACTTTCTTTTTTATAAAATAAAGACATAGGGGAGACTGAATTCCCCTTTGCTTGCCAAGAAGCGCAATATGTTCAAAAGTCGTGATATGTCTGGTATGAAGAGCGCATTCTCCGAGCTTCTCATTCCAAGCTTTCTTCGACAAGATCTTTACTATGTCATAATGTGTAATACTGCCCCAGTCAACAGCATTCTGTCCGATACGCGGCCTGTGTTTTATTTGCCAGGCAATAGCCTCTATCAGTATTCTCCAGGATATGGCGCCTGAATAGTAGAGGTGCTGCCCAATCAGAAGTTTCCGGTTAGGAATTTTACCAATATAAAAATGATCTATTCTATTTTTTTGTATTTATAGTTTTGCTTTTGTGAGGCGGTTCTTTTTTTTCTGGTTTTCTCTTTATTAGAAACAGTGTTTCTTAGGATCTTTTTATTGCTCTCTTCTATAAAAAAACAGCATCTCGTATGCGACTTTTACTTCCTTGAATTTCTCGTTCATGATGCCTTCATGTACGCCAAGAGCTAAGGCACGGTCAGGATGAGTTTCAAGAGCCCTTTTCCTGTAAGCTGTTTTAAGATCGCCTGTCTGGAGATAATTTAAAAAATCAATAGATGCGTTCACTTCTTTATCTCTATCCTTTATCGTACAAGCAGACAAATTCTTTAAGAACAGCCTCAATAAATCACAGGACCATGTTGTAAAGATAGTTAAGCTGTTTTTTTGTGCAACTGAAATTCTTTCACCTTTCCTGCGCGTTGGAACTTATGGGAGAAAAATCCATGGGGATTTAATTTTTCTAACCCAGCTAAAGCGGTAAATAATGCTTTAGCTGGGTTAGAAAGTTTATCTTTTCCCTATCACCTTAAAACTGTAATGACAAAAGAGAACAGAATAACTGCGACAGTTGAAAAAATCGAGATTCAAAAGCAATGGTTATCTTTTCTTTGAAGCTACACTGTATAGAGAATTTCCCTGGAGTAAAAAAGAAAAAAAGGACTGCTTTTCTTAAGCAGCCTTTCCGGAATCTTTATTGGGTGTAATTTTTTCGGTAGGCTTAGATTTACTTTCGGTTTTATTCTTATCCTCTTTTGAAGGAGGGTCTTTTTTAGCGCTTGGCTGAGAATTGTCTTTCTTATCTTTTCGGGCGTAATCTGTCAAATACCAGCCTGACCCTTTAAGCTGAAAAGAACAGTTTGAAATAAGCTTTCTTACCTCTGTTCCCTTACAGTTAGGACAGGACTCTACCCGAGGTTCATTTACTCCTAAAAAAACCTCGAAGGCTTCTTTGCAGTTATCACATTCATATTCATAAATCGGCACTTTTGATTCTCCAAAATCTATTAATTAAATAAGGTTTTGAAACTAAACAAAAATTATAAGTGTTCTACCAGTATTTGTCAATAATTATGATTTTTAATATGTTTATCCTGTAAAGTTTAATAATTCAGCATAAAGTCTTTCCTGATCATTTACCATTTTATGAATATCAAACTCTTGAACCATAAAACTCCCTTTTTGACCCATTTTTTTTGCTTTTTCTGGATTTTTAAGAAGCAAAACAGTTTTTTCAGCTATTCCAATAATGTCTCCCGGAGTTACAAGAAAACCGTTTTCACCTTCTTTCACAGCTTCAGGAGAGCCATTAACTCTTGTTACAACTACAGGCACAGATGCTGCCATTGCCTGTGGAATTACCCTTGGAAGCCCCTCCCATAAAGAAGTCAGGACAAGAACTTCTGAAGCATTTATAAGGTTTGGAATATCCCTTCTCCATCCCAAAAAGTGAAAAGAGTCTTCCAACCCATATTTTCTTATCTCGTTTTCAAGCTCCTGCCTTAATATACCATCGCCGGCAAGTAAAAAAGAAACATTTTTTATCTCCTGTTTAACAATAAAGCAGGTTTTTACAAAGTCAAGGGGTGCTTTCTGGGGTTTCAGGCAGGAAACCATCAGCACAACAGGTGAATCAATCGGAATTCCAAGATTATTTTTTGTTTCCTCTTTTCCTGTTTCCGGGTTTTTAAATTTTGATATTTCAATGCCGCTTCTTATGAGAGTTGTTCTTTCACGATTAAAAATGCTGTATTTTATCCCCTCTTCAATATTTGAAGATGAAACCAGAATAAAATGAGAAGTGATTTTAGCGGTAATTTTTTCAAGGACTATATAGATATATTTTTTTAAAAAGGGCTGAAAATCATTAAATGGAAAACCGTGAATCGAATGAATGATCACTTTTACACCGGCTGCTTTTGCAGCCCATCTTCCAAGCATCCCGGCTTTTGAACTGTGGGTATGTACAATAATTTGAACAGGTTTAGAAAATTTATTTTTAATTTTTTTTAGAATTTTTACGATCTGAAGAAAAGCCTTTACATCCTTGAATGGCCTAATTTCACGCACTAGGTCTTTGATGATAAAAAAATTTTTAAACTTTTTTGCTTCTTCAATCAATTCTCCTTCTTGACCAGCCAGGAGAAAAGTTTCATGTTTCCGAGGATCAAGATTTGAGACGGTAAACAACGTGTTCTGTTGTGCTCCGCCCAGTTCCATTTTGGTGATAATGTGAACAACTATTATTTTCTGCATTTTAATATTTCTGCGATTTCTTTTCCTTTTAAAATAGAATCTTCCATGGCAGAGTAAGTCCAGCTCCCATAACGTCCGATTGAAAAAATATTGTTTTTTTCCAGATAACTGAATAGGTCCGGAAGGATCTTTTCGCGAAATTTATCAAAAATTACATACCCATGTTCGATTTCAATATAATTTTTTTCAATCACACTATCCGTTTTTTTTAAAATGCCGCACATCTTTAATCCTTCAATTGTTTCAGCAGTTATCTGCTCAATAGATTTTTTCTTTTCCGGACGTGAGGATATCTCTATATACAGCGAGCTTGTGTTTTCAGGAGCAAGAGTGTTAGATATGTTTGAATAACACCCCACCCTGTAAAAAGGGTATTTTCCCTCAGGAAAATATATCCAGTGAAAACCTGTTATATTTTTTCTACTTATTCCAATATTTAAGTTCTGAACAGACACATAGTTTAAATTTTTTGAGATATCTTTAAAAGAATTGGGGAGTTCTACTATTGTTTCAAGCAAGTTTGGAAGAGGTAGGGTTGATACAAGGTATTTGTAGTTTTGCTTTGTGCCGTCATTAAATTCAACACATCTATTTAAAAGATCTACTGAAACCAGTTTTTTATTCAGCTGGATACCTTTGACCCTTTTTTCTAATTCTTTGGGCAACACATCTATACCGCTTTTTAAAGGGTAATAAAATGATGAATTATATCCCATCCTGATATTTTTTATTCCAATGGCGCCCCTTAAAACTTCAGTTAGTGATGGACGGGGAACAGACCAACTGGCCCAGTTGCTGGTAAGAGTTTCAAGGCTCGTTCTAAACAGCTTTTCATTATAAGGGATGAAAAACTGTTCTGAAATGCCTTTTCCAAATGTTTCAACCACCCATTCTTTAAAATTAAGATCGTCTTTGTTTCTACTGCCTATTCTTTTTTTTACAAAATCAAAAAGACATTCAATAACAACTTTTTTCGGAAGTCCGTAAAGGTTGGCCTGAAAAGGATAAGGCAGGTAACGGTCCTTTAAAAACACAGATGCTTTGCGTGTTTTTACCATGAAGACATTTGGTAAAATAGACTCAATGAAATTTCTCGTATAAGGGTCTTTCATGTGGAGCAGATGGCCGGTATAGTCAAAGATAAATCCATCCTTATTTACTGAACGGCATAGTCCACCAATCTCTTTTTCCGAATCAAAGACTGAGTAAGGTAAGTCACTTAAATGGTAGGCAACGCTGAGTCCTGTTAGACCCGCACCGATAATAGCAATCATTAAAAACCTCCAACAGCAACAGAAAAGACCCCTTGTCTACCGAGTCATATCAACTTTGCTTAATAGAAAACCTGTGCCTAGAGCAATGCCTATCAGTATAAGAAGAATACTGAGACAGACTCCGTTTGTTGGACTCAGCATCATTCCGATGCCGGAAAGTCCTAGAAATATTCCAATCACATATGAAATAACGACGATCTGTTTTGTAGTCAATGTCCATTTGCGCAGTCGCAGGGCATAATGGTCTGGGCTTCCATACATTACGGGCATTCCTTTTTTTCTTCTGACATACATTACAAAAAGTGTGTCAAATATGGGAATTCCAAGAATCACAACTGGGGTGAGACATGCCATCAGATTGTTTTCGGTATAACTTCCTGTCATTGCAAGTGCTCCGATTATAAGACCCAGGAACATGCTTCCGGAATCACCAAGATATATGGTTGCCGGATTAAAATTAAATTTTAAAAAACCAATAAGTGCCCCTGCAAGAGAAATAGTGAGTACGGCTATCATGGGTCGACCATTTAAAAGGGAGATAACAAACAGGGTTAGGCAGCAAATGGCCCCTATGCCGGATGAAAGACCGTCCATTACATCAATAAGATTAAAAGCATTAGTCGTTCCCATTAGCCAGAAAAAGGTAAGGATGATACATAACCAGTAGGGTAGGAAGAAGAGCTGTATATATATCCCCGACCTTATAAGAACAAAA